>PGXY01000009.1 GCA_002839375.1 Spirochaetae bacterium HGW-Spirochaetae-1
GAGAAAACGGCTTGATTTTTCAACACCGATGGAATTGTTTTTGAAGAAAGGTGTTGCACTTAATTGTTGAATCTAAGATATTTGCATAAACTCGTCTTGACAGTATTGCATGGAAGGATATTTTATTCTTAAAACGTGAAAGAGGCAGCTATGAGCAGGGTAATAATTGATATACACAACAAATCGAAAGAGAAGGCGCTGATAGAATTCCTGAAATCGATTCCTTGCTCTGGAACATCTCAATGACCAGAAAAAGCTCCAGAGAGTAGCCGTAAAAGCGTACACAGACATTATCCGGGTCGAGGCACTAAAAAAAAGCAGTCAGGAAATAAAAGCTCCATTGTACGATCACAGGCCACGATGATGCTAGAGACTAGGACCTTTTAAAAAAAATTATCCTGAAGGGAGACCACTGGTTCGTTGAAGAAGAGGCCATAGCATGAATCAATGATCAGAAATTCATTGCATCTATTGCCCTGGATAAAAATAAAAACTTCTCACTAAGAAACAATACCATAAAAAATCTCAGGGATGATGAAAGCGTAAAAAGAATCATATACGACCCCTCTAAAAATTACCTTCTGAAAGGCCTCGTCGGCACTCACAACAATTGCCACGCTGTGTGGCCGTTCGCTGCGCAAGTGTAAGAAAAGCTGAGTCAATGTAAAGCAACCATTCCCGGTGTGCGCACAATCCCGAATGGCATATTAATACCTGGTGCCGGAGACACTCAGTGATTATTTGACAGGTTTAGTCAACATCCTCCCAGCTTCCCGTTACCATGATATAATGACCTCGTTTCAATACCTGTTATATATCATAACTGCATTGAAATGACCGGTCTTTTCATGTCCCTGAAAAGTATTATCGGACTTTTCAGGGACATGATTAGTGTACAAAATTGTATTGACTTTTTAGAGCATATTTACACAATATTGTTCTAAATTGGAACCGGTTAATAAACACTATTATTAAATGCACAGATACTATCCTCTCTCAGTAGAGGACCTTTTGGCATATCAGAATAGAGTAGATCCGGACCCTGTAACTAATTATTTTCAGGTGAATTTCCTGAAATCAGTTACATACACCATCCCAAATCCCTCTTTGCCCCTTTCTGATACCCATAATCTGAATATGCAGTCTATATATTAAAATACATGTAATGATGTATCGATTTAAAAAAATTTCGGACCTACTTAAAAGAAAAATCAATGGCTGTTGACAAAAAAAAACGTGATCGATTTTCAGAAATGTATATCGAATATTTTCCGCTGGTTATGAATGCATTGTTTACGAAAGTAGGAAATAAAGAAGACGCGAATGATATATGCCAGGAAGTATTTATTCTATTGTATGAAAAATTCGATGAAGTGTTAAATGTCAGAAAGTGGTTATTTGGCACATTGAGATATGTTACTTGCAGGTACTATGAACAGAAATCTAAAAACAGGGAACAGATTGACAGACTTTTCGATGATATTGCGCTGACATTTACCAATGGATTTCGAGACACAAGAATCATAATTAACGAAGCAATTGAGAAGGCTGACATGAGTGAGGAAGAAAAACTCATTTTTGATTATATTGCTGTTTACAACTACAGCTATTCGAATGTTGGAGATATTTTAGGCCTCTCAAAAAGACAAATTGGATACAAATTTATTAAAATAGTAAACGGTATACTGGAATATTTAAAGGTAAATCATGGTATAGAGAGCATTGAGGAGCTGTTATGACCGTAATCGTCAATAACTTCCGCGAACTTCTCGATAAATATAAATTTGTCTATCCGGTACCTGAGGATATCCAGTCTTTCGCGGTATTGAACAGCAAAAAGGGACTCACAGTCATTCTGAAAAATGCCGGCGATTATAGCTTCATTTTCGGAAAAGTGCTGTTCATTCTATATGCAGCCAGGAAATTTAATATTAAGTTAACCATCGCCCGGTCTCAATTTTTACTCATTTTATCTTCAGCCGTGATGTTGGCTCTCACCACAGCATCCTTCTATTTTCTATTTTCAAATTTCCCGTCAGCACCACATCTACCGGAAAAGACCATTGAAAATAATTCTATTATTGAAAAATATAAATTAATCGCCCCGGATTCACAACAGAATCCGGCAATACCCGTTAATTATTTGATTGGAGTTGATTCTTTCACGGGAAGTGCCGATGCCGTGATTATTTCCGAAAAAATTACTTCTGAACTGGAACAGATCCTGGGTAAAAGAAAAGTGCTCATACTCGGTAAAAAGGCCATCGATATAAATCCACCTAAAATATTAATGGGATCCGTGCAAAACCTGGGAGAAACCAAATACCTGACAATCAAGCTCATAAACAGCAGCACCTCCCGGATTGAATATTTAATTTCCGTTAAACTGAAATCAGAAGAGGAAACAGCGGCAGCCTGTGCAGATATAGCAAAAAATATTTCTGAAAAATTGTAAATATCTTTGTCACGATTTTAAGTAAAACCGGACTATATAGCAAATTCTGAAATAAGACAGGTAGATAAAACCAATTATCATATATCTGTTAATAATTAATTGGACAATATAAAATAAAAAGGGAACCAAAATGAAAAAAAGAAAAAAATTTATTACAATTTCATTTTTAATTATACAAACAGCTTTTCTTTTTATTGTTCATAGTGCTTTTGCACTAGAAAAGAAGAAAGTGGCAATTTTAAATTTTGTACCGAATAATGTTCCTGCCTCCTATGCCAATGTTGTCCGCGATATTACAGAAGTACGTCTATATAAAACAAATGCCTTTGACATACTTGAAAGAAACCGTATCGAAACCATATTACGGGAACAGGGGTTTGAACAGACGGGCTGCACGGATACGGGCTGCGCGGTGGAACTGGGCAAAATGCTTTCTGTTGATATGGTCGTACTGGGGAGCGTGAATAAACTGGCAAAATTCACCATTACATTAAAATTTATTGGTGTAAGAGAGGGCAGCGTGATGTATGCCGATTCCGAAATTGCCGATGTGGAAGGGGTAATAGAGAGCTCGATCAATTTACTGGCTAACAGATCCGCTGAAGGGATTCTTAATCTAACACAGGGACCGGTAAAAGTGCCAGCCAAGCCCTCACCTCCAGAAAATAAAACTATGGCTGGTTATTATTTCAGGGGCATCATCCCGGGACTGGCGCAACATTATTCTGACAGGTACGTTAAAGCCGCATTTTTCGGTATCGGATTTCTTGCAGGCGGTGCTTATTTCGGATATTCCATATACAACTGGAGTGATAAAAGAAATATTTATGAGAACGAAGATTATGCTGGATTAACTGAAGCGGAGCAACAGGTCCTGCACGATAAAAATTATGATGCAACGCAGAAGGCCTTCAGACAGGCAAATATAGCGCTGGGGATATTTGCCGGGATATACCTGCTTAACTGGATAGATGTACTGTTTCTGTCAAAACCGGATTTCAGCAGCAATACACCGGGGATCCTTCATTACAATGACGGAGTTAATAATATCTACTTCAGTTTTAATCTTAATGATAACAGTATCAATGAATACTATAATGAGATTAACTGTAATGTTAAAATAGGAATTTCATTTTAGCAGTTTGGATTTCAAAACATCACCTGTTCAAAAGGAATATTATTCAAAGGAGCCGGGTTATGAATAAAAAACATGTTCGCATTGCAACACTGATTATTTTTTTGTTGTCATCTCTTATTCTATCATGCGGCGTGTGGGAAAATCCAGAGAGTAATTACCCCACTGAGAATCGTGTGAGTACACCACAATTCAGTTATGCTGGCGGCATATACAACAGTGACATTAGTGTTGAAATTGGGTGTACAACGCCAGATGCACAGATTTACTATACAAAAAATGGAGAGGCTCCAACTATTTTTTCCTCGCTATATAATACACCAGTATTGATATCAGGTAATGGCACTGAAATAACAATAAAAGCAATTGCAGTAAAGGACGGTATGGAAAACAGTAATATTGCCGAAGCAACATATGAGATTGATATCAGCGATATTGATGTTACGTCCCCGAACACTTCTGCAACATGGTGGTGGAATAAAGAAAATGTAGAAGTAACCTGGGAGCATGGAGACCTGGACGGAAATGTCAGGCTGGATCTCTATAAAGGAGAGACTCTTGTTGACACGATTATTTCATCCACTACTAATGATGGGAGTTATACTGGGTATAATGTTCCATCTGGTTTGAATGTTGGAGCCGATTATCGGGTCCGTGTTTATTATGATTCTGAACATTATGCCTTCAGTGAATACTTTACAATCACAAGTTATTTAATCAAGATCACCCTGCAGTCCGGGATTATTAATGGTTACATGATAAGCCCGTCAGACCCGGAGATTACTGTTGACGCGTGTTCACAAATAACCGGCAATTTGATTGTCAGGGTCATCAACAACATGCCGGCAGCCGCTATCGCGCCACTGGCAGCAACACCTACCTGGGGAAACCCCGAAAGCAGCTACTGGGCAATCAACAGTGATGTAAGTACCGGTGAGAATGACTATACGGTTCCCATAGACGTAACCGTGCCCTGTGAAAGCGGGACATATTATATTGTCGTCGCCATGGCAGGGACGTATAATGCTGATCAACTAATGTCAGGCACACATCCCGGTTGCACAGCAGACTGGACAAACGGCAATATCGTTGCACTGTTAGATGAAAGCAATTTTGAGACGGCCATTGAGCAGGGATACATAAACTTCAGCTGGTACGATCCAGATGGACCGATTGCGGGCACGATGGCAATGACCGCCGTCAGGATAATTGTTGAAGAAGCGGTAGATGGCACATATTCTTTCCGATGTGTCGATAGCGAAAAAGAAATCGCCTACAAAGAGATCAACTATGGTGATTTTACACTTGAGGTCGACTTTAAAATGGAAGAGTGCACATGGTCCGGTGGTATAGCCTTTGGCTTATGGAATCCTGATATAGGTAACAGCAGTAGAGCAACTTTTGGTGTAAGCAATGATGACGGCGGCCGGGTATTTATTTTATCAATAGATGGTGGTGGTTCTCAGAAAGCTTATTACAATTATTCATTAGATACATGGTACACAGCCCTGATGAGTTACGACTGGAGCGAGCAGTCATGCACATTGGTAATTAAAAATCGTTCAAGCGGAACAACTGTAGCAACGGCATCGATAACAGATGCTCCCATTCCTGCAGGGGTTTCAGGCCTGTTGATCGGTAACCCTGGTGGAGATGGCTATGGTACAGCTTCATGCGAGATTGATAATCTCAGTATGACAGAAAACGGCCAGGTCGTATACCAGGAAGATTTTTCACAGGATCCCGCATGGACTGTCACTGATCCTTCTGATTTATACAGAATAAATTCTTCCGAAACATACCATTTAACGTGTGTTGAAAGCGAAGGTGAATATGTCTATGAAGACATCAACTACGGAAGTTTTACACTTGAAGCGGATATTAAAATCGACGCATGTACCTGGTCAGGAGGTGTACTTCTTGGTTTATGGAATCCTGACATAACTGATTCTGGCCGTTCAATATTAATTTTCAGTAATGCTGATGGAGGGAGGAATATAATGCTATCAACGACTGATGGTGCTGAGACACAATATTTTGATTACACATACACAAACTGGTACAGATGCATACTTTCATATAATTATCAGGAGAGAACTACAAGTCTTGTAATACAAGACCGTTCAACAAGTACAATAGTAGCAACTTTTTCAATGGAAGATATATCCGCACCATATAAAATAACACAACTGATTCTTGGCGATCCAGGTGGCGATGGGTCCGGCATGTCGTCAGGCGAAATAGATAATATAATAATTACAGAAAACGGTCAGGTCGTATATGATGAAGATTTTTCACAGGATCCAGGGTGGACGGCAACGGATGTTACGGACCTTTTCTGGATGATTGCAGAGTAAGTGATGAATGCCAGGAAACATTGTTGACACTTTTATTTTACAGAATTGAGGACTCATCAGGTATTATAAATAGACTTTTCCATTTGTTCTTTTTTCTGGAAGACTTTTAAAATTTGTTCTTTGACATCAACAACAGCGATAAAATGTTCATACCTATAGTTAGATGAAATATTGAATTTTGCGGATAATATATTAATGCATAGATTGTTTCTGATATAACAAGCAATTCAATTTTTTATTGCTTATTCTCTTTCGGGTAATCCTGTATGATTCGTTCCATGAGTTTCAGCACCAGTTCGCAATCCTCAATACCGGCTGTTTTGAAAAACATCTCAATGAGTTCCCGGCGATAATGGTGCGCCTCATCAAGGGACTTATCATGTTTTTCAGGAAACATTTCTCCCCTGCCCTGAATAAGCCAGTCAGCAGAACAGTCGAATTGTTGCAGCAGCAGCATAATAAAGGCAAAGGAAGGGCTCTGGGCCCCTGATTCGACCATTGCAATCATTGATTTTGATATATTGAGTTTTTTTGCAAGTTCGGCCTGGGTGAAATTTAATTTTTTCCTTAATTCTTTAATACGGGTGCCTATTATCATTGGATTCCTTGTTCATATATTTTTTGTCGTTCTGAATAAATATCCTGTTTCTTCTATAATATAAATAATTATCCACTAAAAAATTAAAATGATAAAAATATTTTTTATATAAGTATAGCTCTGCAAATCATAATATATGATATTTTGTATCTTTATGCATTATATTATCTTATTATATGATAATTTGAGGGAATTATGCCCGGAAAACGGATCAGAGAACTGAGGGAATTGTTGAATATAACTAAGCATGAGTTTTCACACAAAACCGGTTTACCCTTTACATGTTTAAAAGCGGTTGAGTCCGGAGCAGCACATCCGGACCTGGAATACATACAATTGATCCTTGAAAAATACCCAGTCTCTGCTCAATGGCTGTTGCGCGGTCAAGGACCCATGATTTTCCCTGAGGATACAACAGAGCTGTTAAAAGATCCGCGGATGGCCAGGATGCTGCTTTTTTTAGATACAGCTGATGATAGGGATATTGACTTCGTTCTTTCCGTTATGGATCGCTTTACTAAAGGAAAGGCGGGGTAAAAATAAAAGCGAACGGAGGTCTTGAAAAATGAAAGAGCGTATATTAAGAAAAGTAATTATGAAATCGTATATTGTTAGAAAGATTGTGACATTTGTTTTTATTTTTTTCACTGCCGTCATCTTGCCATCAGTTATCTCCGTCTCATGTGAGAATGAGGATGCCTGTGATGCTGCAAGAGAAGAATGTTATGATCAGGGCGGGACACCTCAAAATTGTGAAGAAAGTGTTGAAGGGTGTTACGACAAATGCCAGTGTGAATGTGTTAATCAGCATGCAAACATCATTAAAAAAACCACTTCCTATTATCCAGAAGAGATTGACACAATTAAGGATGAAGAAAGTGACGAATGATTTTATTTTTTCAGGCATTTCTGCTATATAAATAATGTAAAGCCTTATTATCTCTACTCCCTGCTAATTACAAAGTTGGGGGTATTATTATTATTTATCTATACTCCAGAGGTGAATTATTCTGGAACGAACAGTTATTTTATTAAGCTAATGATTGAAATACGGATAGTAATATTTCTTTTATTACTGTTTCAGTTAAAAAATAAGAAGAACCATATGAAAAGTAAAGATGAAATAGCAAGTAAATATACGAACAATGGTTCTGATGAAAAGGAGAAAAAATGAAAATCAAAAATTTATTGTTTCAAATTATATCTATATCAATTTTATGTATTTTACTTTGTTGCGATGATTCTGGTTCATCAGACGAATCTTCCATAAAAATCCCATCTAAATTAAACGGCAAGTGGCATTTTGATACTTATGCAGTTGAAACAAGCTCTCCAGGAATATATGCGTTTTATAGAACATGTGATGATAAAGGAATATGTGCAAATCTAATTCATAATTTTCAAGAAACATCCTTAACAGTAAAGAAAGTGGCCTTAAGTCTTTCAGGATATTATTATCTTGAAACAGTATGGGTAGTCGAGTTTAAATTAATAGATTCTGGAGATAGTGAATTACTGTTTGAAGTAGTAAATAATATCGACGCAGATGATTATTATTTTCGAATCGGCTCAAAACACCAATTCGATTACTGGTTTAGCAGTGAATATCTTTATTTAGCTATGGATGGTGAAAAAGGTCAATGCTGTACAAAGATTTAACAAGGAAAAAGGTTTGCAGACAGGGATATATAAAATTTTATTCATCTGATGTATATGATGGAGATATTTTATTTTTCGGTTTATGTAAATGGGAAATATAATTCCCTTTTACTTTCCCATTAGTGGAAAGTTCTACAACACTATGGAGGATTCTATCACTGGAGAATATGTGGCGAGGTGACATCGAGCGGAAGCTGGGGAATTAATTTTTAGTAAAATATCAGTTTAGAAGCGTTTTTAAAACAATCTATATACTAACAACCAATTATTACTGGAGGATGCCATGAAAAAATTTATTGTATATATTTTTTTTATAGCTGCAGCATCCATTTTCATCACATGTGAAAACACAAATACTGATGATACTGATTACCATAAGCCTGATTTAGTCGACAGCGGTAGTTATTATGAACAACTAATACCAAATCCGGTGAGTTATGGAGAAAATTTTCAGGCTCTCTGTATGGTTGGAAATAACAGCGAAGTTGATGCAGGTTCTTTTTATATCGATCTATACGCCTCAACTGATCAGAGATTTACCGGGACAAGTGATTATTTTATTGCCAGACAGAGAGTGTCTTCCATGCCGGCAGAATCAAGCGATGTTATAATCATTATTGAGCCGGATGATTTTATTAAGTTTCCATCTATACCCTCCGGTTATTACTATATCCTTTATGTCATAGACAGTACCAATTCTATTGAAGAAAGTAATGAAAGCAACAATGTAGGTTTATGCACAGGAAGCACTTTACATGTTGACGGTGAAGATACTACCTATTCAATAGTGGCAACAGCTGGTAATGGAGGCAGCATATCACCGATTGGTAGAGTATTTGTAGAAGAAGATGATGATCAGACATTCACAATAACACCGGATGAAGGCTATGCTATCTCAACTGTATGGGCTGATAGTATATATGTAGGCCCTGTATCAAGTTATACATTTTACAATGTTGGTTCCAATCACACCATCAGTGCGTTTTTCCGCGCTTCTCCAAGCTTACTTGTTAGGGATGGTTGTGATCCTCACCTTTCTCCTGATGGCTTAAAAATTGCATTTGTTCGACTTACCAGTACAGCAAATAATGCCACCTCGGATATTTGGACCATTAATGTAGATGGTACGAACTTGACTCATGTAACAAATACGCCCAATGATAGCGAATTTTGTCCGCAATGGACTCCCGATGGCGCTAATATTGGTTTTATTAAAGTTGCCGGATCCTACTCCGGCCACACTGGAGGAACCCTCTGGGAAATCAGTCCTAATGGAACAAACCTAACGCAGACATGGTCTTTAGATGTTGTTGATTCATTTTGTTTCTGGATTTGCGATCTCACTCCTGTACCGTCATCATCCTGGTTTACAGTTATGGAATATAGAGGTGATGGTGTTACCGATGGTCTTTACCTGGGTTTCGGCTGGCCCTTAAGTAATTCAGCTCTTAGATTAGCCTGGGGGACAGACCCAACCAGTCCTAATAATCCGACAACTACCAACCCAAGAATTGCATTGTTTAATCCTCTTATTGGCGAAACATGCGGAGCATATACATTTATACCATCAGATAGTCAGAGCATTAATCCACCTATAAAGGTAGAGAATACTGGAAATTTTCCTTGGCCATGCATGTCCCCTCAGGGATCAAAAATTATTGCCGGTGCAGATGGTGGCGAACCCAACGGACTTTATGTAATGAGTCTGTCGGGTGATAATCTGACACAATTAACATTCGACGGGAGACCTGATCATCAAGCAACTTGGAGCGGTAGCACAGTTGTTTTTGTTCGTGTACCCTCTGAAGGTACCTTATATCACGGTGATTTATATAAAATGACTCTCCAAGAGTAATCGACAGCTAAAAGGCATTTTGTCCCAGCACATCATATATAAATATATTCACTGGGAATAATACCCGAAAATAAAGGGAATGACGATGAGTTCCCTTTTCAGGTCGGAAGTAACCGTGCCGAAATTTTTAGAGGACTTTATGGCGTCGGTGTAGGAATCATCCAAGGCATTGTTCCCGTAGGATTCGAGTTTTTCCAAGTAAATCACCTTGACAATACAAAGGCCCGCCGCGACGCGGGCCGTTCCGGCAAAGACCTGCAGGTCATTACTTCCCAGGGGAAGAAGGCCGCGGCCTTTGTGAAAAGCCTGGTGGGGAAGGGCAGTGTGCTGGAAATTGAATTTGATGTGGAGCGCCGGGACCGTTACGGCCGGCTTCTGGCATATCTCTATTTTCCCGATGGGAGGATGCTCAACGAGGAAATCGTGAGGGCAGGGTACGCCAGTGTTATGACCATCCCGCCCAATGGGAAGTACAAGGACCGGTTCCTGAAGGCCTACCGCGAAGCCAGGGAGAGCAGGGTAGGGCTGTGGGGGGAATAATCATATCATAAAGACTTTTTTACAAATCTGATTTAGGAATTAAACATGGAATTGATTGGACGCATATTAAGACAGTTTGCCAAGCTACGGTTTAAACAGCTGAATTTGGCCACTATTAAAGATATTCCAACAAAGCAATTTAATAAAATAATTGAAGAACTAATCGATTCCGGTTGGAAAAAAATATATGTTTATAATGGTTTCGATGCCTGGATAGATTATGGAAAAGTAAAACTGAAAAGACAAGGAATTGTGCTTACCTTTGAGTGGGATAACTGGACTGAGGGCAGTATCGAAGGACCTCATGATGTTATTGAAGCTCTGGGTAATGAAAGAGGTTATGAAGTAACTCATGAATGGCGGTGGAGTGAATATGATGATAATTAATCATAGATATTAACCCACATTAAAGCATATAAAAAGGTTAATATTCCCCAACAACATTATCATTATCCTTATAGGTGTTTTTGTATCGAAGGTTCTGAAGGCGGTCACATATCCTTCTGCGTACGTTAGGGTTACGAAAGATACGCCAGCAATATCATCCCATTCCTTGTATCTAATAGTCTGCACAATATATTTTCCAATCCCACGTTTCTGTAATTTATTCTTTGTACTCAGCCGGTACTGCTCGAGCTTTTCCTCGGCCTCGGCAACCGTATCGCTGCCCGGCTTCCCGAGGTACGCTGTTTTTACCTTTCTATCTTCCCGGTATTTGAGGTAACAATACTCGTTGCCGTTTATGGTCTTTCTCTAAATTTCAAAGAATGACATCTTGTATATTACAGTAAATAGTCATGTGAAAAAATACAGATCAGGACAAAGAGAGACTGTGCCATATATGGCTTGACAGTACTGATAACCGCCACATATAATGAGCTATGGATAAGAAAGAACTGATAAACTATTGGAAAGAGACCTCTGATCGCGATTATGGGACTATGAGGAATCTTTACAAGAGCGGGGATTATCACTGGAGTCTGTTCATGGGCCATCTTGTGATTGAGAAGCTTCTTAAGGCATTATATGTGAAGAATAATGATGAGGGCGCGATTCCTCCAAGAACGCATGATCTCGCGTTTCTTGCCGAGCGCTCCGGCGTGACTACCAGTGAAGAAATGAAAGATGCCCTGGATATCGTGACTACATTTAATATCAATGCCAGGTATCCTGATTACCGGCAGGATTTTTATCGCAAGTGTTCAAAAGATTATACCGGCGCATCTATCGAAAAAATAGAGGAGATTCGTAAATGGCTGATATCGCTGTTGGAGAAAATATAAAGGACATTCTTTGCAGGTACGCGAGCGTTCTTGAAGCACAGTATAGCCTGCGCGGCGTGTATCTCTTCGGTTCGAGGGCCCGCGGAAACGAAGACAAAGACAGCGATATTGACGTTGCTGTCGTCGCTGATGATTTTACGGGGGACCCTGTCGATGACAGGCTTGCTCTCATGAGATTGAGGCGGGGCATTGATCTTCGGATCGAGCCACTCCCGTTTCATTCTCGTGATTTCGTACTCTCCCATCCCATGGCAAAAGAGGTTATGGAGACGGGAATCAGGATACGTTGAAACGACAGGCGTACTATTGTCATAAACCATTGCATTCCCCATCCCGCTCCAGGGTTCGACTGAATTGTCCTGGTAAACCTGAATGGACCCCGGTTCCATCGACATTTCCCCCATGCGCTGGTGAATTCTGATCGAGTAGTTTATTGAGCACTCTTCTGATAATATTCTTTATGTCGCATAACGCCGTGTTATGCGAAAAACAAGCTTTACTTCTGTTTCTACATCTTTAAATATGTTTCCTTCTACTTTAGATTATACATACCTGTTTATCGCGTATTAGATTATGCCGCAGCATTTTTTATACTTTTTACCGCTGCCGCATGGACACGGTTCGTTTCTGCCCGTATGAGTTTTGACTGCCTTTGTCCTTTTTAAATAGTATTCTCTTAACATGGCAACGGATTCAGCGACCGCCGTGACGGATTCCTTTTTTAGCTTTTTTATCAGATCAACGGGAATTTCAGGATTTTCTTCAATAACATCATCAGTGTCGACTATTAGAAAAATCGGCGTTAAAATACCTCTTACTTTTTCATCGGGTACAAAATCCGTTTCCCAGAGTCCCAGTCCGCCCACGAAACCACTGCACCACAACTGAGCGGTATCGGGGTCCATTTGCAACTGTCCTTTCCCCGGGGCTTTTGTGTGCGAGAAAAGAGGATAAAACTCACCGTCTGCCAGGGACTTCGCTATGTCGTTGTATAAACCCATGAGAGTCCCTACGACTTCATTGGCGATATCCATTGAAGTGAATTCTATTTCCTCACCGTCTTTTTCTAGCATGAGTGGAAGCCAGACCGATGGAGGAATTATCTCGGGCGCACACAGAGCGGCGGAAAAAACGCCGTGAATAAACTCGATTCTTCTATCGTCGCCAAGAACGGTGCTGATTTTATTCTGAATGTGTATGTAATCTTTTCTGTCCATTCGATTTTCAGCCGCGTGAATGTATTTTACATGTCATCTTCATGAATAATCTCATAATCCAGCATATCAATTACCACTGACTGGAAAGATATGTAAAACCATGATTGGAATTCCCGCCAGGTGATATTTTTCGGCCACCGTTCTCTGTCAGTGAACCATCCTTCGAGCTCCTCATAAAATATGTCTCTGTAGTGCCGGGCCAATCTTCCTTCCAGGTCCGGGTCGTCAAGCTCGGCTTCCGGCAGCAGGTATATCGTGGACTCGTCTTCATCCAGAGGATCCCCAGCCTGCTCATCCAGTTTACCGGAAATTTCCTTTAGCATCGTGAAAAAAGACTGCTTTGGCGCAATAATGACGGCACTTCGATTGATAGGTTGCATCATGAATAATCCTCATATCACTCAAGCTTCTTTATCCCTCTGTCAACGGTAAGCAGCCGCATCTGCTGGATAGCGATATTATTCAACCGAAGGAGCCTTTCAGGCAGCGAAATCCCCTCATTGATAAAATGCGCGTTCAGGTTCTCAAGGTTCGACAGGCATACCAGCTGTGAAATATCAGCATAGTCTCGTATATTTCCTTTTTGACTTGGGTTCTTTTCGCGCCATTCCCTGGCGGTTATGCCGAAAAGCGCCATATTTAGCACATCCGCCTAGGAGGCGTACACAAGGTTAATCTGGTCCCTGGAAAGTTCATCCGGGATAAGGTTCTCTTTAATGGCGTCCGTATGAATGCGGTAATTGATCCTGGCAAGGTTTCTCCGTATGTCCCACCCCAGCTGCTTGCGTTCTTCATTCTTAAGCCGCTGGAATTCCTTTATGAGATATAGTTTGAACTTTGGAGAAATCCACGATGCGAATTCAAAGGCAATGTCCTTGTGGGCGTATGTCCCGCCATAGCGACCGGCTTTTGCGATGATACCGATGGATTTTGTTTTTTCAACCCACTGTTTGACGGATAAGACAAAACGGTTAAGACCGGCCTGATTTTTAATTCCCTCGAATTCGGGGGAATTAAAATCAGGATTGTATATTTCCTCCCATATACCCAGGAATTCGATGGTATTCTTATTTCTCAGCCACTTTTCAATAAGGGCAAGGCCGTTTTCAATATCCCGTACCATGTCGGTGAGGGGAATATAATCCTCTTCATTTTGAGAAAGAATATTTATTTCTTTTCCCTGTACCTCGATTTTACTCATTATTCGTCCCTTCTAAAATTATAACTATCAATCAGTTCATGCCGAATATCACGTCGCATTTGTTCGAATTGCATAGAGAGCATCATCCCTTCCCGGCAAACTTGACAATATCCTTCAAATCCCGTATCACCTCTCCGCCGGTTTTCCTTTCATTGCGCTTACCGTTAGAAAAGCTGGCTTTGTCATGCCTCAAATATTATTCACTCTTTGAACTTTCCTTCAACGACTGCGCATACAGCTTTATCTGTTTCTCATATTTGAGTATTGCCTGGATAATATAATCAGAATCTTCCTTTTTGCACTCGATAACGTATTTGCCGTTTTTCTCATCTATATTGAATTTGATATTTTCGAGTTTTTTCTCGGTGTGCTTCTTTTCTTTTTCGCTTTCCAGTATCTTCTCGATCTTTTCCTTGAAGTGCAATTTATCACCAAAGAAATGCTCTATATTGCACAACATGTCAACAATTATTAAACGACATGATTATGTTTTTAGTAATTATCATAGTCCGGCCTGAGGGGTCAGACCGAAACATCTCATTGCGGATTCACGGGGTTTTGGGAATAAAAAAGGGATGACCCTTTTTAAGAGACATCCCTTTTTTTATGCGCGTCTGGAGGGATTCGAACCCCCGACTTACGGATTCGTAGTCCGGCACTCTATCCAGCTGAGCTACAGACGCATTTTGTATATATTAAATATTAATATAGCCTGTGTATTTGTCAAGAACAGGGACCGTTATCTTTTTATTTTTAACAATAAGCACGGTTCCTGTAATGCAAAGCGAGAAATAAACCACTTCTAAAAGATATATGAGAATCGTGAAAATCAGCCGTGCTATCCTGTCGTTCAACGAAAGCGAAACCAGGAAAAAACTCAGGACCGTGAGTACCGAGGCAAAGAAAACAGCCAGTACCAGGGCCTGCTTGCTGTGATACCGGGCATTCTCGTCATCGTTGAGATACGCCATAGTCAGTATCCATCCGATAAAGGGGAAGTAGGTTTGTTTCAGGATATTATTGCGCATGTTACTCTTGCTTATAATGTCCCATTTCTCCATTATTTTTTGTCTCAAAATCGGATTATTGAGCCTGCCAATATAAGTCCACATTTTGCTGCTTATCAATGCAGTCTTAATCTTTGCGACCTTTTCTTTTAAAAGCTTTTTATCCAACTGGATTCTACCGTATCTGAACTAGAAAGTGGTTTAGGAAAATGTATTCGGAGAAGGGGGGATTCGAACCCCCGGTACCATACGGCACAATTGCTTAGCAGGCAACCCCCTTCGGCCACTCGGGCACCTCTCCTTGAAGCTATACATAACGAATGATCGGTGAATAATGTGATTCTTAACCCATCACTCGATTCGGAGAGTGAGGGATTCGAACCCCCGGGGCTTTTGACCCAACGGTTTTCAAGACCGCCTCCATCGACCACTCGGACAACTCTCCGGGAGCAAAGGTATCCAAACACCATTTTATGTCAAATAAAAAAAGAAGGGGGCCGGGAAAAGGCCTCTAATATGAATATATGGATTTTTTAGTCATTTCAGCCGAGACGGTTACCGTGACCGGTGGAGTATCCTGATTTAATTTTCCCACAGCATCGAGTGAAAAGGTCATATGCAGAGTATCCTTAAGGCATTTACGGTTCATATCCAACGGATAGATGCCTTCAAAGGTTAAACTGGTCAGGGAATTGTTAACCTCGATAGTATCGGGAAAGTAGAGGTTGACGTTTTTAATATTCATCTGGCAGATGATTTTCATGCAATCTTGGTCCCCCACCTTCAATAGGTTGCTGATGGAACACGATCCATCAATGTCATTTTCCGGTATGCTGAGCTTTTTGTGGCTAAATCCTTCAACTATATTCAAGGTATTGACAGCCCATTTCTCACCAATGGACATTTTTTTATTTGTGCCAAAAAGCAAGTCCGTGTTATCCTTCTCTGAATCGATGCTGATAACTGCGGATAGCTGCTCATTCAGTTTATCATTTACTGCCTGCCCATTTATGAAGAACGATTCATCATCGTTTTCAATCTTCACGGTTACTGATGAGCCCCGGGGGAGAATTGGTGGATTACCCTCTATGTTCAGGTCAGTAAATTGACGGATTGTATAGACTAGTTGTATTGGCTCCCCTGTGGAAGAGACTCGGGATATCTCCACATCAGCTTCGAGGTTTAAATGTTTCGAGTAGGTGTTATTTACAATTTTCTCCTTTCTGTCTACGGTTATCGCTGACATGGCAAAATTTTCTTTCATGGTCACATTAATGCCATATTGGCTGCCTGGTAGAAAGGCCCTCTTCATTTTTATGGTGTAGAGCTGATCCGCAGCGAAAAGGGGACAGAGCAACAACAGTAAAAACATGAGCAGGGCGGAAGGTTGAATCGTTTTCATAACAGATCCTCGTGTGGATGATATTGAAACACTGATAAGGCGCTTGTTTTTCTCTGTCAAGATGAATATGTCATGAAGGACGAAACATGCTTTTAACGCCCCCCATATATTGGCAGCCCGCTATAATAACGCTTTACGATATATTTCTTGTAATATTCAAAATTGCATTGACAGCAACCCCGGCTAATAGTTTTTTATCCTTATAAAAAACCAACCAGACGGTTTTTTATATCTCTATCAAACATACTGTCAATAAAAGGAGGGCAGAATGAAAAAAATAAAATTTAACTTTAAAAAATACCGGTTTGAAATTTACAGCAAACCCGGAGTGTGGATGAATCAAAAAGACCTCAAGCATCTGCAGGAGCGTCTGAGCGGCATTGCGGAAAAAAGACTCAAAACAAAACCCCGCTTCAGCTTTTTTAAGGATGTGAGATATCTGAACAATAAACTGGTGGTCATCTGCGCCGACAAAAAAACCAAGGATGATTGTTCATGCTGCGTATTGTCGTATCTGGGCACCTACAGGAAAAGAAGTGTCATCCATTGCGGTGCCGTTTATTCGAATGCGGAAAACCAGGGCACCATGAAGCTGCTGTACGGTTTTGCAGGATTATATATAATGATTAAAAACCTTTTTTTCCGGAAGGTCTATGTAACCAGCCTGACCCATGTTCCAAAAATATTCGGCATGTTCAGCGAGCAGTTTTATCGTGTGTATCCCGACAGCAGAACCGGGCGTGAGGCGGGAAATTTTCATTTAAAAATCAAGGATCTGTTTTTCAATACCTACATTAAAGAATGGGATCTCAGTGAATTACCGCAGATAGACGGGTCTTTTGTAATCCGGGGATTCCGGCTCCAGGACGATGGTACTATGCTGTATCCCGATACGGTGGAGACCGTTCCGCGGCACCGGAAGGTGGAGTACAATACCCGTTGTTTTAATCTTCTCGATTATGAAAACGGCGATGAAGTATTTCAGGTTGGTATTTTTCCGGGGATATTCGGCTTTATCATGAAAAACCGTCGTTCCTTCAGGCACGTTCCCGTGTGAGAAGAACCATCAAAGGCGATTAACAATTTCGTACAACGCTAATATGCCGTGTTCTTTTTCAAGGAGAGAGCACGGCATTGGTATGTGAGCGTCTAAAATTTTTTTATGAGATACTCTTATAGTGTTTACGCTGGTCAGGTAATGCGTCATGGCCGGTCTGTATACATGTGTTTGCACTGCTTCCGGGGCATGCAGAAAATTGGCAGGAACTTTATTTGCAGAAGTTCATGTATCTTTTGTTGACAGGAGAAAAACATTCTGCGACAGTATAAAAAAAAGAGACATACAGAATTCATGTTATCAGGCAAATTTAAAGAACGGCTTGGACTTATTTATAATGATGAGTCGTACATTATTCAGCAGAAAGCCTATGTATTGTTCTGGCTGTTTATATGTACGATCCTCGTGTACATGATTGTCAATGTTATTAATCTAACTACCTCCGCATCTACTCACCCTTATCTCATTTCAATTTCGAACTTGGTGAATATGTTTCTCAATATAGCGGGACTTATTGTTCTGCTGAAGGGGAGGTATAATGGAGCGGTTTTTGTTATAGCTTTTTCTATTTTGTCGCGCGTGGTGTCGGGGATTATTATCAAGTTCGATCTCTTTGTCCAGTCGGGATTCAACAATAATATCTATTTTACTTTTGTGATTGCAACCTTGGTGGCTCTTCTGGCGACGAGAGCCCTTATTCATATAATATTCGTGTTTCTCATACTGTTCAATATTTCCATCGCTCTTATTGCTGTCTACGCCTTTAATTCACCCGTTGCCAGCATGACAGCCGGTTCAACGATAAATCTGGTCATCGCCCTTATTGCCGCCTATATAACCGCCATTCTGCTGTCGGTTATTACGGAGAGGGCGCTTGAGGGAACCGAAGAAGAACTGATCAAAAATAAAAAGCTCAGCGACAGCCTGGAGATGAAGGTCCAGGAACTTCAGGCCATGTATGAAGAAATGGAATCTATGAATGAGGCGCTTGAAGAGAATTCAAACGAGATAATGGAAGTCAATAATGAACTGAATATCTTTAAAGATTTTGCCGAGGCCTCGACACAGGGATTTGTTATGACCGACCTGAAAGGCTTCATACTCTACACAAACGCAAGCATGAGGAAAATCGTCGGGCTTGATACTGATGTGGATGTCCGTGGAGATTCAGTCCTTGAATACTTTCCCGGTGAATACCGTGACAAATTTCTGGAGGAAATTGTCCCTCTCATAAAAGAGCATAAATCATGGTCGGGAGAGCTGCCATTGATCGCCAATTCCGGAAATTATGTTCTGACACTGCAGAACATTTTTCTTCTGAGAGATGACATGAGGAAAGCCTTTTCCTTCGCAAACGTGGTCACGGATTTGACGGAAAGAAAAACCCTTGAATCGCAGCTTATCCAGGCGCAGAAAATGGAAGCCGTGGGAAGACTTGCCGGCGGTGTGGCCCATGATTTCAATAACTATCTCACGGCTATTGCGGGATACGGCAGTCTTCTCATAAGCCAGATGGATGATGATGATTCACGGGTGGAATACGTGGAGGAAATTCTCAAGGCCTCGGATAAATCATCGGCTCTTACACGGCAGCTGCTTACTATCAGTAAAAGGCAGATGCTCTATCCCGTTGTCATGAACATAAACATGGAGGTAATGGACCTTCAGAGAATGCTTTCACGGATCATCGGTGAAAACATTGAACTGATCACGGAGCTCGAGGAAAACCTCTGGTCGATCAGAATCGACCCGGTCCAGGTCGAGCAGATAATTTTAAACCTGGTGATAAACGCGCGTGATGCCATGCCCGACGGCGGCAGGCTCATCGTCAAAACCGAGAACAAGCATTTTACCGAATATGACTGCGTTGCCCTTGAGAAGGCCAGGCCGGGCGACTTCGCCTGCCTGTCCGTGCAGGATACGGGTGTGGGAATCAAAAGGGAACACATGGACCATATCTTCGAGCCCTTCTTTTCAACAAAGGAAAACGGCAAGGGTACGGGACTCGGGCTTTCAGTGATATACGCCATCACCCAGCAGCAGGAGGGATGGATTAATGTAAACAGCGGCGAGGGAAGCGGAACGATTTTTCGATTATTTTTTCCCGCGGTCCGGGAATTATCGGGAGTAAACCGGGAAAAGAGAAAACCCATTGAGGAGTTGTCGGGCTGCGGTGAACATATACTGGTTGTTGAGGACAAGGATGAGGTGAGAAAATTCACCGTGAGCGCCCTGACCAAATTCGGTTATATAACCTCCGAGGCGTCCACCGTAAAGGATGCTCTGCGAATTTTTAGGGAGAAAAGGGACAATATCGATATAATACTGAGCGACATCAAATTGCCTGACAGGACCGGTATTGATCTGATACAGCAGCTGCAATATGAGAAAGAAAATTTCAGGTTTCTTCTCACCAGCGGCTATATGGAAAAGGAATCGTTGTGGAATATTATTGTAGAAAACGATTATCCCTTTCTTCCAAAACCATACACTTTATATGAACTGCTGCAGTCGCTGAAAGCCGTTATTGCAAAAAATACCAGCGGATGACCAGCAGGCATTTCTTCTCCAATTTGTTCAGGCGTTTATAATTTCAGTACCGATACCGGCATCAGTGAATATTTCCAGCAGCACGGCGTGTTCGACGCGACCGTCGATTATGTGCGTTTTCCCCACGCCCTTTGAGAGCGCGTCCAGGCAGCAGTTTACCTTGGGTATCATCCCGCCGGAGATCTCTCCCTCGGCGATAAGCTGCGGCACCTCGCTGTTGGTTAAAGTCGAGGCCAGGGCGTTCCTGATTTTCACCCCATCCACGTCGGTGAGGAGAATGAGTTTTTCCGCTTTCAGTGCCTCGGCAATCTTGCCGGCGGCGATATCGGCATTGATGTTATAGGTGAGACCCTGTTCATCAACGCCGATGGGGGCGATGACGGGGATAAAATTTTTTGTCTCCAGGGTCTCCAGCACCAGGGGATTGACTTTTTTGACGGTACCCACAAGCCCAATGTCCACCTGTTTCCCATTCTCTTCGTGGTATATCTTTTTAGCCGCAATGAGCTGCCCGTCTTTTCCCGAGAGCCCCACGGCCCGTCCGCCGATGATATTGATATTATTTACGATCTCCTTGTTTATCTTTCCCACCAGTACCATCTCCACTATTTCCATGGTGGGCTGATCGGTTACGCGCATGCCGGCCACAAATTCGGATTTGATGCCAAGTTGGTCCAGCAGCTGATTTATCTGGGGACCTCCGCCGTGAACGATGACGGGGTGTATTCCCACCAGCTTGAGGAGCACCATGTCCTTGGCAAAGGATCTTTTCAGGGCATCGTCCTTCATGGCATGGCCGCCGTATTTGATGACGATGGTCTTTCCCGAGAATTCCTGTATATAGGGGAAAGATTCAATGAGGGTATTTACCGTATCGAGATGTTTTTTCATAATTGTTTCACCTGCCGTCAGGATGTGGAAATGATTACTCATAAGGCCGCCATCTTCCCCGTCAATTTATTTTTATAAGAAAAAACAGTAATTGACAGATTTTACCCATCATACTGCATGGTGTGTTTCGGGAAAACAGGCAATTTTACTATATATATTATAAGAGGATTTAACTATGGATAGAATCAAGAACATCGCCCTGGTGGCCCATGACAACCGGAAAAAAGATATGGTGGAATGGGTTGAATGGAATTACAAGGGGCTCATGAAACATCGCATAGTCTGCACCGGCACAACGGGCAAACTTGTTGAAGAAGCGATGAAAAGAAAATGTAAAGAAGACGGGATTGAATACAACCTGCATATCGTGAAACTGAAATCAGGACCCCTGGGCGGCGACCAGCAGTTGGGGGCCATGATTGCTGAAGAGGAAATAGACATAATGATATTTTTCTGGGACCCCATGCAGGCCCAGCCCCACGATGTGGATGTGAAGGCCCTGCTGAGAATCGCCACGGTGTATAATATCCCCATGGCCTCGAACCGTTCAACGGCAGACTTTCTCATATCATCGCCCCTCATGAAAGAGCCATACCATCCGCGACTCAAGGACTACTCTTCCTACATGGTTAGAAACATAGACTTTAACTAGGAGGGCACAAAATTCACTTGAAATATTTCAAAGTGACATGTAGTGTCGAAAATCATGGCCGGATATTCCGGCAGTCATTCTGAATGAGGAGCTCTTATGATTTCGTACAAAGGGTATGATGAAGTAATACGGAACGTCCTGGACCATGGCCAGGGCCACGTCTTCGCCTACTGGGACGAACTGGGCGACGATGAAAAGGTGAACCTTCTTGAGGACCTGAAAAGTGTTGATTTAACCCTGATGAAGTCCCTGTTTGATGGAATCAGGAGCGAAGAGCCCGGGGATTTCGGACCGGCGCCGTTTATTGCCGTTCCCTCCACGGGCGAAGAAAAAGCTCGTTATGACGAAGCCCGCAGCGCGGGAGTCGGGCATATCAGGGAAGGAAAAGTGGCGGCCTTTGTTGTAGCCGGGGGACAGGGATCACGGCTTGGTTTTGAAGGCCCCAAGGGTAAGTTTCCCGTGGGACCCGTAAGCGACCGGACCCTCTTCCAGATTCACGGTGAGAAGATAGCCAAATATTCTGAAAAATATAACACGGTAATACCGTGGCTGGTCATGACATCAAAGGGAAATCATGAAGAAACAGCGGTCTATTTCAGGGAGAACAGCTATTTTGGAATCAATGAGAAGGATGTCTTCATTTTCCCCCAGAACATGATCCCCTCCCTGGACACGGGCGGGAACCTTGTCATGGAATCAAAGAGCAGTCTCTTTAAAAATCCCGACGGTCATGGCGGCAGCCTCACGGCTTTGAATTCGTCGGGCGTGCTTGACGAGATGATTAAGAGAGGGATTGAAACCATATCCTATTTCCAGGTTGACAATCCCCTGGTGAAAATAGTGGATCCGGCGTTCATCGGTTTTCATGTTCTCCGGGGAGCCGAGATTTCCAGCAAGGCGCTGAAGAAGGCCTATCCCGAAGAGAAGGTGGGTGTTTTTGTTACGTTTACGGGCGGCCGCATCGGTGTCGTGGAATATTCCGATCTATCAAGTGACAAGGCCCACGAGAAAGACGGGGCCGGGAACCTGGTATATACGGCCGGCAGTATCGCCATCCATCTTTTCGACGCGCGCTTCGTAAAGCGCATAACGGGGGGCGCCGATATTTCCCTGCCCTTTCACACGGCAAAAAAGAAACTTGCCGTTATTGAAAAAGGGAAACAGACAAGCGTTGACGGATATAAATTCGAGAAGTTTGTCTTTGACGCTCTTCCCCTGACCGATAAAAATGTAGTCTTTGAAACAATACGTGAAGAAGAGTTCGCGCCGGTGAAAAACGCCACGGGTGTCGATTCCCTGGAAACGTCGCAGTCTCTTATGATGGAACTGCATCGGCGGTGGCTCCGGGAAAGGGGGATATCCGTGCCCGACGCGGTACAAAAACTGGAGATATCACCGCTCCTGGCTGTTGAGCCCGGGGACCTGGATTCTTCCCTGGTTGTCCCCGGCGAAGAGAAGGTGTATCTGAAATGATAACGACGGGTGCGGGGCTGATACTATGAAAAAATGCAGATACCTTATTTTGATCCTCATCATGCTGTGGGGGTCGGCTTTATCCCCTGCCGGTGCCGGGGATAAAATCAGGATAATGGTGCTGGGGTTCAGATCTCCTCTCATGGATGATGTGCAGGATACCTATCTCCGCGAGGCTCTTCTGAGGCTCCTGGCGCAGAAGGGATTCAGTGTTGTGCCCGTCATGGATCTGGAAGCCATCCAAAACGGGGAAACGGCCATACCGCTCAGAAGCATGACGGTGTCGCAGATACGTGAATGCGCCGTGAAATACAACGCGGCATATGTTATATACGGTGATCTTGAGACGGACGGCAGGGGTGACGGTTCAAGCGAGATACGCGAGGGTCGTCCCTATGTGTGTACCACCTTCATTTATTGTGCGGGTGATAACACAACGGCCCGGCTCACCTATAAAATTGCCGGTCGGGAGAACTGGTATCTCTTTTTTCAGGACCTGGCGGCGGAATTGGCCTCCATGATTGAAAAATCAATCAATGGCTGATCTTATCGGCTTAAAAGAAACTTATTGGTGACAAATTCAGTCTGAATAGGATTAAGATCGTATTTTTGCGCCGCTTCTTCCACCAGTTTGGCTTTGTCCGCATGTTCATTGCATTTCAGTATAGCACCGATATACCTGATAGCTTCTCTTACATGATCATCCATGGTTCCCCCCCCCACATTTGTAATATATACCATAACGGCACAGAAAATCAAAAAAAAGTTATAGTGCCCGTAAAAATTCCGGTTTCAGCATGCTTTCATCCCTGTTGGAAATGACCTTATGCAGCATTTTCAAAACGGCGTTTTTGTCCCGGGGCAGCTCGGCCCTGATGGGAAGGTAATTCGACGCGTGGTTTGATGTGAAGTAGCACTGTCTTTTTACATCCATGTTCTCAATGATGAGCTGCAGTTCCTTCAGGAGACCGAATTTATCGGGCAGACGGAAGGTCCCTTCCTGGGCCTCCTGCCAGAGCTTTGTGTTGGGAAGGAGCATGACCGTGAGCGCCGAGGCGTAATCGGGCGACATTTCGCCGAGAAGTTTGCCCGTATCAATGGCATGTTCCCTGGTCATGTCCTGGCCTCCCAGGCCCAGGAGAACTGTCTGGGAAAGCAGAATGCCCGAGTCGATGATCTTTTGGGCTGTTTCTATCATTTTGTGGGGGAAGGCTCCCTTGCGTATATGACGGAGAACATCCTTGTTGCCGCTTTCAATCCCCTGGTATATTATCCCCAGTCCGGCATCTTTCAATTCCTTCAGTTCGGCCGGCGTTTTTTTCAGAATAGCCTTGGTGTTGCCGTAGACGCCGAAGCGCTGCACCGAAGGGCTTTTTTTCTTCGTATAGGCCATGAGGTCCAGCAGGGTTTCCGTGGGGAGAATAAGCACGTCCCCGTCGGCAAAAAAGGCCTTGGTGAAATCATGTCCGTAGCTGGAGGCCTCGTCGATGTCCCGCTTGACTGTGCTGATATCTTTTAAACGGAATTTCTGGCCCTTGTAGGTGCCGCAGAAGGTACACTGGTTGTGCGAACATCCCACCGTGACCTGGATAATCATGCTGTAAGCCTCGCTGGGAGGCCGAATGACGTGACCGATATAATCCATGTAAATTCTCCTTATATAAGGACAATGGTATAAAAACCGTCAATATTGTCAAATCTATTGATATCTTTTTATTTACATGTCCCGCCCTGGGTAAGACATCGAGGTGATGCTTTCTCTGTCCGGAGAGATGCGGGCGATGTTACAAGAAATTCTTTTCGCCATCGGTCTCCAGTTCCGCTATCTTATGCAGCTGCAGATTCAGCCGAACCATCAGCCGGTCCCTGAGTATCCACGATGCCATGGTGTTATAGGTTATGTTCCCGTATACCGGTGAGAAATTGACCGTGCTATCGAGCTTTTCGAGATGCTTCCTTGTGAAGTCCCGGGCAAAATTATAGTCCGTCGTATCACCGATGACGAATTTAATCTCATCATGAGGATTGAGACAGGTGAGATTTTCCATGAGAAAGGAACTATCTTCGCCGCTCGAGGGTGTTTTTACATCGACAATCTTTCTCGCCCGGGCATCAATTTTTTCCAGTGGCAGGCTGCCATTTGTTTCGATCTGAACATTGTATCCCCCGTCGCAGAGATTCTTTATGAGATACCGGACATTTTCCTGGCACAGGGGTTCTCCGCCCGTTATGGTGATGTGGTGGATGCCCGTTTCATTGTGTATTTTTGCCATGATGGCCGCGATCTCCATTTCAGATCCGCCGTTCCACGCGTATTCCGAATCGCAATATCGGCACCGGAGATTGCATCCCGTGAGACGAATGAACAGGGAAGGAAAGCCCGTTGTTGTCGTTTCTCCCTGGAGGGAGAAAAATATTTCTTTGACGATCAGTTTCATTGTAAGGGCCGCCTCTTTAATTCCTGTTTCTCATGGTTTCCGACATTACAGTATACGTGGAAATAATTCAATAATTTTGTGTTTTTTTTGCTTATACCGTCAATTTTTCATACTTTAATTATAGCAGGTACAATGTATGTATTGGAGTTACAATCGGTTCTGCTGGAATGAATATGATTTTTAAAACAGGAGGCATGAGATGAAGGCAGGTGTTCTGGTAACTGGCACAGGCGCTCTGGTGTATCTTACTTCGCATAAGAGTCATATTGATGACGCCCTTATTGCGAAATTCAAGGCAAAGGGAATAAATAAATTTATTGCCTACGAGGTTCCCGCTGACAAGGCAAAGGAACGGTATACGGGCCATTATGAAGCGGTCATACGCGATCTCAGGGAGACCGACGATCTGCGTATTCTCGACTATGACGGCTCGCGGGCCTTTAAGACTTTTTCCTTCAAAGAGCTGGGGCAGCCCTTCATGTATGAGGGATAGGAACTTTCGGTTTTATTAAACTGATTGTACCTGCAAAACCCTTCATTGCGTGACCAGGTGAAGCGGTAAAAACCTGTTTATATTTTTGGTTACAGATTGCATCCCTCCATTACAGAGACCGATACAGGTCTTTGAGAAAAAATATGTAACACCCTGCCGGTTTATTCCTCCAAGTATAGAAACAGTGCTGAATTGTAAAAGCATGCAATCCTTCCCGGTTTCTGAAATACAGACGACATATAAACAGGGGGAAAAAAAGGGGAAAATAGCAGGATATGACCGTATATAAAAAGGCCTACAGCAGAAGAAGATTTCTCTTTCTCGGAGCCATGACTTTTCTTGCTTCGGCCATTCCCCTTTTTCGGAGCCTGGCCTCACCGGACAGGAAGAAGTCCCTGTTTCTCAAAAATGAATCACTTTCTGTCATTAAGAAGGGCTATGCAGGCAATCCCTTCGTGGATGGGAAATTCGTAAATGAAGTCCCCAAGCCGAAGATACCCTTCAGCGAGGTGATGAAATGGCGCATGACTCGGAAGAAGGGCGCAGCCGAAAAGGTGAACGATCTCTTCGCTCTGCCTGTCCGTAGAAACAGGATCATGTTTGAAAGCGGGGACGATATGCTGGTATGGTTCGGTCACGCCACATTCTTTATCCGTCTCGACGGCGTGTCCTTTCTGACCGATCCCTGTCTCAGGGATATCATGTTCGTGGAAAGATACATTGGTTCGCCCTGTGATCTGGGGGATATAAAAAACATAGATTATCTTCTCATATCCCATTCCCATCGCGACCATCTTGATGAGGGGACCATGAAGGAACTTGATCTCCGGGGAACCAGGGCTCTGGTGCCCCTGAAGATGGGAGAACTGGTTTCCTCCATGAATAAAAACCTTACCGTTGAGGAAGCGGGATGGTATCAGCGCTACACCGTGCGGCCCGGGAGCCCTGAAGTATATCTCATGCCGGCTCAGCACTGGTCACAGCGCTTTGTCAAAGATGTGAATCAGGTGCTCTGGGGAAGTTATGTAATCCGCGGAAAGAAAAAGAGCGTTTATTTTGCCGGAGATTCGGCTTATGCCCCCCATTTCAAAACGGTAGGTTCCCTGTTTCCCGGGATTGACGTATGTCTCATGCCTATCGGTGCTTACCGGCCCGCTTCTATCATGCAGGGAAGCCACCTGTCACCATGGGAATCCCTCGACGCTTTCCATGACCTGGGAGGCAAAACTTTTATTCCCATGCACTATGGCACTTATAATCTGGCCGACGAGCCCCGTGGAGAGCCGATACGTGTCATGTCGTCTCTTCGTCATGAAGGTAAAATAAATGGTGAGTTGAAGACGCTCGAAGTGGGCGAGATATACCCGCTGTAATCAGTATAGTGTCCGGTAATTGACGAAGGTTTTTCCGCCTCCCGTCACCTCAACCTCATCGGTTTCGGTTCGCACAACAGCGCCGTTTTTGTCGATGAACTGGAGCGTCAGGGTATATTTACCCGGCTTCAGGAAAATTCTTTCCAGCTGAAGGTTTGCCGGCAGGGAATGCCAGCATCGCAGGTCCGGTTTGATCTGCGACATGAGAGCGGCGCCCGTTCCGGCCCCTGCGGCGATGCCGATGCATCCAGAAGCGGCTTTGATGTAGGCATTATCGGCCTGTTCGGCGATCTTTTTGGCGGCGATCCCCGTCGCTATGGAGGCGGCCACCTTGGTGACTATGCCTGCGGCGACTTTTTTGTAGATGCGGCTGTAATCGTCACGCAGCGTTTTTACCGCCGTGTTCTCGATGTCCTCCAGCATGATGGTCGATCCTTCCGTGCGGCCGTTTATGACAATATTGAGTTTCTGTATCCGGTTCGACCTCTTGACGAATTTCGGGATAGGATGTTCGGCATTACGCAGCGTGGCTGTTATGGCAGCTATGGTAACCCCGGCTTCAAAGGACATGGAGCCAATGGCGACCTGTATGGCCCCGGCCATGGCCTTGTCGGACATGAGGGGTCCCCGGGACTGTTTTATCGCGCTTCTTCCGGCCTGGTATATGACGATGAGTTCGCCGGCCCCTGCCGGGATAGCATCTTTTTTGCCGAATTTGCGGAGCCACTGGCGGTAATCATCGGTGTATTTCAGTTTTGCCGAGATACGCTCCAGATCCCTGTACACCAGGGCAAGTCCCGGCTGGAGCCCGTATATCTGCTTGTATTCCACATAGGCGTATTCCCAGGCCTCCTGATCGTTGTCCATGTCGCCTATCATTTCATAGGCGATGGCCGTCAGGTACTTGGCCATTATGTTCTGGCGGTACTGTTTTCCGCTCTGCTGGTTGATACGGTTCAGTTCATCATTGACCTTTTTGAATTCTACGCGGGCGCTCTCGGGGTTCTTTACCATGAGATAGTTGATGCCAAGGTACATGTGAATGAGAACACGCTCGAAATCTTCACCCTTGTAATTGGTGCTTTTCTCGTTGAGAAAAAGGGACGCGGCCTGCTTCGTCAGGCTGGTACTTATCGTGGCCGCCACGTGGCCGGCCTTGCTGAAAACCTCGGCGCTTTTGGTGAATTCATCGGCTGTATGAAGCATGAGCCCGGCCTCCATGAGGAAGAGGAGCTGGTCTTTGTTTTTTTTGTTTATATGAGGGATGAACACGCGCGCCGCTTCCACGGGCTGTCCGTTGTAAAATTTTTTCTCCGGCTCTTTGATGATCTTGGTATAGTCGGGTGAGCATGACGAAATTATTACAATGAATGCAAGCAGCAGGAGTTTGTTGATTTTCCTCATTTGGGGTTCCCTCGATTCTTATCTTTTAGTTATGAATTTCGTGAACTATATGTGTCCATCAGAAAAAATATGCCAGTGACAAGGTTATACGGCTGTGCTCGAATGATACATCAACGGGCGAATAGGGGGCAACAGTCTGGGTGAAGCCGCCCCGGGTGACGCTGTAGGCCAACTCGATCTGGAGTCCCATGCCCACAAGGATTCCTCCGGCTATGGAATAATGGAGACCGCCCTTTTCTTTCGAAATGTCATAGTCATTGCCGGTGTCTGTGGTATCCACGTTGTATAAGGTAGCGGCATTATAGCCGATGTTGAATGCTACATAGGGCGTGGTGCCATCCAGAAGGTAGAGCTTGAAAATGCCGTAGATCGGAACAGCGCCCAGAAAATGCCGGTCGCCGTTAACATCATCGAAGGCATCAGCCATGAGATCGGCGCCGATGCCCAGGCCCAGGTGCTTGAAGGGATTGAAAACCAGTTCGGCTGCCATGTCGAAGCTGAAGCGGTCTTTGGAGTCGGTATATACTTTCCCCAGGTCGTCTTCCTTGATGGTAGGTTTGAAGTTATATCCTATTTTAACTCCCAGCTGGGCCGTTTTACGTTTCTGCGCCGGCGTATCCTGCTTTTTTTTCTCTTCTTTTTGTTCTTTTTTCTGCTCTTCTTTTTTCTCTTCCTGTATTTGTTCCTTTTTCTCTTCTTTTATTTCCTCGACAGGTTCATCCTTGTCGATTTCTATCTGTGTAAGGGGGATGGAAGGGTCCGTGAAAAAACGGGCCGGTGAGGTCACGGGCCAGGAAACTAGAAGTATTATTGCCGTCAGGGATATTAAACTGCGCAGATTCATGAAATATACCTTTCCATTCAGATTTGTACGGTTCCGGATTTGTTTTATCCTACATTTCTCTTTCAGATGAGTCAAGTACATTTATTGGCGCATTTTCTTTACAGAAAGGCCGTGAAGGAGAGACCCCGGCGAAGATAAACAAGCCATACATAAACCAGGAGCCGCCACCCCTGTGAGGGGTTTAAAATTTTTATCTTCTTTTAAAGTCCCCCTCGGGGGGATTTAGGGGGCGGCAAGAGACTGTATCGATGTGTCATCGCTGTAAGGCTTTTTTAAGCTCCTGGACCAGCGCTGCAAAATGATCGATAGCGTACTGCACGGGTTCCGGTGAGCCCATATCAACACCGGCCTGGCGCAGTTCGTCCAGGGGAAATTTGCTTCCGCCAAGGGAGAGGAAGGTCATATAGGCCTGGCGGGCCGGCGCTCCTTCCTTCAGCACTTTTTCCGCCAGGGCTATGGCTGCGGAAATGCCCGTGGCGTATTTGTATACGTAGAAGGCCGAATAGAAATGGGGGATGCGAAGGCATTCCAGGTCCAGCACATTGTCGAGTACCATGGCGCCGCCGAAATATTCCCGCAGGAGCCTGTTGTAGATCGATGTAATCGTTTCCAGTGTCAGGGGATCATTGGCTTCGATAATGGCATGGGACTCCTTCTCGAATTCGGCAAACATGGTCTGCCGGTACAGGGTGGCCCTGATATTGTCGATCTCCCGGTTCAGGATGTAAGCTCTCATGCGTGGATCGTCACGGTATTTTTCCAGCAGGTAATGACTGAGAAGCGTTTCGTTGAAAGTGGAAGCCACCTCGGCAACGAAGATGGTATAGTCATGATAGATATAGGACTGGCCCTTCCGGGAATGGAGGGAGTGCATGGAGTGGCCCGCTTCATGAATGAGCGTGTACAGGCTGTTGATATTATCGTCGCGGTAATTCATGAGGATGTAAGGAGGGGAGTCGTAGCATCCCGATGAATAGGCGCCGCTTCTTTTGCCGCGGTTCTCGTACCGGTCCACCCATCCTCCCAGGAGGCCCGATCTTAGCTCAGAGCAGTATTCCTCTCCCAGGGGACGGAGGGCCTCAACGCAGGTATCCACGGCCTCTTCATAGGTCATGTGAAAATCCATGTCGGGAACAATGGGCACATAGGTGTCGTAGAAATGAAGATCATCCAGTTCCAGGGCCTCCTTCCTGAAGGCCAGGTAGTCGAAGAGGGGGCCCAGATTTTTTTTCACCGTGGCGATGAGGTTGTCGTAGACGCTCTCGGGCATATTGTCGGAAAAGAGCGATGGATGACGGCTGTTGTCGAATTTTCTCACGCGGGAATAGAAGTGGTCTTTTTTATTGGAGAAGCCCAGGGTGGCAGCCATGGTGTTCTTATGATTCTCATAGGCCTCGTAATACTGGAAGAAGGCCTTTTTTCTGAGCTCCCGCGAGGGATCGATGAGGAAAGAGCTGAAATTGCCGTGGGACAGCTCCACCTCACGGCCCTTCCCGTCGGTGATGGTGCCGAATTTCAGATCAGCATTATCCAGCTGGCTGAAGACCTGCGATGAGGCCTGGGCCACTTCGCCCGACATGGCCAGTATTTCCTCGATCTCCTGTGAAAGGGTGTGCAGTTTGTAACGGAGAATTTTTTCAAGGAAAAAGGCGTATTCCTGCATGGATTCATGCTCCCGGTATGCCTTCATGGTTTCGTCGGGTATGGACTGGATCTCCGGTGTGAGGAAGCTGGCCGTCTCGGATATGCGCGTGTAGAGATTCATGGAACGCTGGTACAGGGCCTGATACTGCTGGTTTGTCTTGTCCTCGTCGCTTTTCAGGTGGGCATAGGTGTAGAGCCGTTCCAGTTTGCGTGAGACCGACAGGTCGAATTCCAGCGCCTCTTTAAAGGTAGCCACGGACTCGTGAAGTTTTCCCCGGTATTGATTGTATCCGCTTATGGTGTTTTCCAGTTCACTGAACAGGGCCTCCCATTCCTCATCATTCTTAAAAAGGGGTGTGAGGTCCCACTGGTGTTCTTTGGGGATATTGATCCGATCCTTTATTTTTTCCGCCATGGGTGCGCTCCTTGTATATTATGGTATAAACTGTGTTTCAACTCAGATAAAACTGTTTCATTAATATAGAAGACCTCTTTTTGATGCAATGATTTTATGCAGCTGGATGTAAATTTAGGGTCAGAGCCCCGTATCGGCAGTGTTCAATTATTCATTCAATAAAAGCCCACTCTCTTTGTGTACTCTATGCGTACATCTGTTCAGAACATGGTGAAAAATCTCTTTATCTTCCGGGACTGGAACGATGGAGCCGGGTATTGTTGCCACAGTTCATTTGAGAAAAGGTATCATTACAAAAAGTGAACATGATTTTTTTATTACCCACTACACCATCGGTTTCCATGTCTATTTCAAACCGGTAAAGGGAGATAATAATGAAATTCTTTTCAGGGCTGCGGAATATATTGCTGCCGGCTTTTTTCATAACCGCCAGATCGTAAAGATTGATAACGCGCGAAATTTTAAAAAAGCCTTGCCTTCCCGGAATATTTTGTCAATACATTAACTTGGCGGTGATCAGGAACGGCCTTCCGATAAGACCTGTTGTGTCCCCTGGACCGGGTTTTGTTGGCGGACTTTCCTATATATCAATTTGCTCTTATGGGCGGATTTAGCATTCCTGCTTTTATCTTTCTGGTTATTGGTGCTGCTATATGCCGGTTTCAAAATTGGAAATCTTCAATAGGTATCGTTTTACTTTTAGTTGTCGGCTTCAATTTACTTGCCATCATTACTGTTATATGTATTCTTTTGACACCAGAATTTTTTGAATATTTCCCATCAAATCCCTTTGCCTCTTTCGACGATTATTTCTCAGGTATGTTTGTAATGATATTTTTCGTAGGCTTTGGCGGATTATTAGTGAAAACAAATAAAAATATAACTACCAAAATGATGAAAGTAATAAAATAAAATTGACATTTCGCTCTTAATAAGAACATTAGACTAAATAACTTATTTATGTTCAGGAGATGAAAATGAAAAATATTCTTAAAGTATCACTGATCTTACTTGTTGCAATGTTCGTTTTTTCTGGTTGTCAAACTGCCCTTACAAAAGAAGGCGGTGCAGTGAGAATTATAATGAAAGAGGAACCCCCGGCAGGTGCAAAAATGCTGGCAACAATTGAATCGGGTATGTTCTCTAATCATCCGAGTGTAGTAAGTGTTCAAAATGATTTAAGGAATAAAACAGCTGAGCTTGGTGGGAATTTATTGGTAGTTGATGTTATTGTTGCAAAAAGTAGCGAAGGTGGTATAACTTACTCTGGAAACGGTAGAGCATATAAGGAATAGTTTTTGTTACTGAATATCTTTTCAAAATATAACCCTTGAAAAAAATATTCAGTAATTTACAACCCAGACCACCCAAGGCTGAACTCGGCCATAAAAGTTCTAGCCGTATCCAATCCTGCGAGCTTTGTTAAAACATAGATAAAACTCCTGGTCATATTGGCCAGGAGTTTTGTTTTTATTTCATTTGGTGTCAAAATTTAAAAAAGCCTTGCCTTCCCGGAATATTTTATCAATACAAAAAGAGAGTGGCAAGCTTCAAGGTGCAAGTGAAAAGTTGCCGGCCGCCCCGGCCGTCTAACTTGTTCCTTTTTACTTGATACTTGCAACTTTTATTTACTGTCCCCTGGACCGGGTTTCTGGTGGCGGAATTTCCTATGTATCACCGTAATCAGAACTATCCGCAGTGTGGTGTGAGAGATCGGCAGGCGACTATCTCACCTGCCGATCTCTCCTGTGGCCTGCTGTTATTTTAACTTTTAAAGACAGAATGCTTGATGTTGTTATGTGGCTAAATTCATCCTGTTGTTTTAACGAACCACATAATATACAACTTCAAATTCCTGGGGCAGCCCACCGCCTTCGACCGGAATATTTTGCCCTTTACCGACAACAACGGCATTGCAGAGCCACTGATACCGTTCATCACTGGTTTCAAAACGAACATGGGAATCCTTGATTTCAGGTCCAGCCATAAATCCGGCGATAGACACGGCAATTTTCGCCCCATCATCCGTATGGATCGCTGCACGAACATTAATGTGCCCAACTCCGTCCGGACGCATTAGGAAATAATCGACCCCCTGCATTTTCCCATTAATTGTTTCTCCGCTTAACCGGCCTTCAAAACCGACATCAAAACGAACTCCTGAAGCTGTTGGTCCATAATCCACAAGACTGGTAACCTTTGCTTTCATGTCCATTAATTTTTCAACATGATCTATGGATAATACTGTATTAAACATTTTTTTCTCCTTCAGTGTTTGTTGTTAAAATATTTTATGCATTATTCTTTTTAGGAAATCATCGACAACGGTCAATTCGGTTACTATATATTACCTGTCATATGGAGTATCGCATGCCTGGCGAAAGTCATTGTTTTACCGACAGCAACACCTACACACAGTTCCGGATATAAGTTGTCTCCAAAAAATCCACCGGCAACATCTCCTGCCGCGTACAGTCCTTCAATAGCATTTCCCTCGGTATCCACAACCTGGATATTTGTATTAATACGAAGCCCGTCCATCGTGGTGAGGAGCCATCCCGCATTTGTAATACCATAGTAAGGCGGCTTTACCAGGGGAAGAAGTGTGTCGGGATCTTTGCCGAAGTCTTTATCCTCACCGCGCCTTGCCATCTCGTTATAGCGCTCAACCGTAGCCTTAAGTTCTTCAGGGGGCAGCTTGAGTTTCTTTGCCAGACCTTCTATCGTTCTTGATTTCTTCAACAAGCCCCTGAGCCTCATGAGAGTTATCAAGCTGTAATTCGGCAGGAACCTCATCCCCTCAAAGGTTTTGGGCTTGCTTTTGCTTTTAATAATTCGTGAACAGCCAATAGTATTAAAAGCCTTTATATGTTTCCAGTAGTTGGCATCCCAGATAATACAGGACACGCCGTTCTTCTGATCTTGCAGCGGATAAAGAAAAATATCATAGGGGACAGATTCACTGGTAAAGCGTTTTCCATTCATATTGACCTTCATAAAGGGCTGACTCGCCATGAAGAATGAATCAAAAGTAGCGCCGGTTCTTATGGGAGCACCTGCTTTTCCGCCAGGCTTGATGGGGCCCCGGTCGAACACCATGGCTGAGGGATATTCATCCTTTTCTCCTCCTGCCCACACTCCTGCCCTGATGCCGTCACCCAGGTTTCCCTTTTGCACGTACCTGAGTGTTGACACCGCTACAGCTTCAGGATTGCGTTGTACCACCAGTTCCTCATTGGCTGCATACCCACCGGTTGCTATTAGTACACCCTTACTTGTATTGATCCTGATATATTTCCCATTCTTCTTCCTGGCAATAACTCCAAGGACCCTGTTCCCTTCTTTAATGACTTTGACCAGACATGTGTTAAACATGAGTTTGACGCCGTAGCTTTTAACCTTCTTCATGAAAAACTTCTCCAGCACATATACGCCGGCATGCGATATTGCAAGAGGTCCTCCTTTACGAAAGGGTACAAGTAATTTCGTATGCACAGGGAAGGCCTTGAAGGGGCCATGGTGGCCATGCCCAATGTCATATTCAGCCACATGCCTGATGCCGTATTCTGACAGCTCTTCAGCCAGAAAATCAAAAGTTGGACCGCTTTCATCTGCCCAGAGTCGTACAAGTTTTTCATCAACTTTATTGGCTCCCCGGTATTTAGATCGCCTATAGCCTCCATATACTTTCTTCTCATCCGTATATTTGGTTGAATAATGTACCAGTTCCTGTATAATCTCTTCCTTGTCGATCCTGGCTTTATCACCGACCGCTTTTTGCGCCTTCGAATCAATTGCCCCCATATATGGCTTGATTAAGCCCATCTTTTTGTCTTTCTCTATGACAATGGTCTTTACTCCCCTATTCCCGGCAACAATAGCAGCGGCCATACCGGCATTTCCGGCGCCACAGATGAGTATCTCAGTTTCAATTGTTTCAGTAACAGCCGATTGGGGAATATCAGGTTCAGCACCATACCACGGGTTATTAGTTGCAAAAGGCTTTTCTCTCTTTTTCATCGTTTTCTCCTTTTTTACTTTCTAACAATAGTTGGACGTACTAATAATTATCTGAACGCACTCCTGGTTCGACTTTCCAGTTTTTTGCTCCACTATAATGGACAATAGTCAATTATGATACATGTGTAACTTACTTGACAAATGTACATATACTATTTACTGTTGTCAAGCGTGATGAAAATACCGATAGATTTACGCAACAAAATCATAAAAAATGGTGCATAGAATGAACCAGGACAAACGCTCAAAACGAACAAGGGCATGGCTTCTTGAAACATTGCTGGAATTACTTGAAAAAAAGGAGTATTCCGAGATCAGCATTACCGAACTTACTGAGAATGCGGACATTGCGCGGCAGACTTTTTACCGCAATTATGACAATATGGATGACATTCTTTTATCTGAAATGGATGACATCCTTGATGAATATGTTAAAAAAGTTCAAAAAAACATGGAGACTAAGAATGATCTAACCTGGGATTTTGAGGTAAAACAGCTGGTATATGTATGGCAACGAAATGAAGCATTGTTTAAAGCTTTGCTCAAAGCCGGCCTTGGCCTTCAGGCTCTGGAAAAGCTATCGGAATTTTTTTCCCTGTTTCACATGAAAGTTCAGCATATACAGGAACTTGACGAATACCATCAAAGCCTTGTGCATTACCTTGCCGGAGGAGTTTATATGGTCTTAAAAAAATGGTTTGAAAATGAAATGAACACGCCTATTGAGATAATAACAGATATTTTCAAAAAGGCAGCTAACAATATTAATCAAATTGCATCGGAATATATTCAAAGTACAAAAAAAGAGAGCTGAATGACTCAGGCAGTTTTCCGGAACTTAGGGGAATGGAGATTCACTGGAAGAAGCCTTTCGCGTTTCTGTTGCATAAAGAGGTGATATTGGGGGACTTGCATGGCAACTCACGATCCGGGCATCGTCTTCTCAGGCGCCGGCCTGCTTTGCCCACGTACCGTTTTCATGCATCAGCTTTAACTCGCGCTTGTCCACCTTTCCCGAGGAACTTTTGGGAAGCGTTTCCAGAAAAATAATTTCCACGGGGACCATGAAGGACTCAGACACGCTTACCCCGGGTTTTTATTATATCGTCCTTTCTGGCCACAAAATAAAGATATCCCTCCTCGTCAGTCGTGAAAAGGTCACCGGTATGGGGAACGCGCTCATGGGGATATTTGCCCGGCCGCAACACGCGTGCCGTGTCTTCAGGAGCGCGCCAGTACCCCTGCATGACATTGGAACCTCTGACAACGAGCTCCCCCGTCTCTCCCGGCGCGGCAATATTTCCATTACCGTCAACCACGTAGATGTATGAAAGGTGCAAGGAACAAGTCTTACTTTCCGACATAGTTTACTTGTTCCTTTTAACTTGATACTTGCAACTTCTATTTACTGTCCCATGGACCGGGTTTTGTTGGAGGACTTTCCTATGTATCAAATTCAAAAAAGTCATGCCTTTCCGGAATGTTCTGTCATTCCATAAAAAATCAATTTAAGTTATGAGAAGATCAAGATATTGGTAGTCTGTTTTACTGAAATGCAGAAATTAAATAATACAAAGGTGCCCCCTCTAAGGGGTCTTTCTCAAGCTACCGGCTTTGCCGGTAGTTCAGTGACTATTATTTATTAAATAATTGCAATCAAACTGATATGACTATATGATTATAGTCGCCCATGAAAAAACCTGTTTATCTAAAAAAGAAGTGTCTGAGAATTAATAAAGATGAAATAATCTTTGATGTGATTCTTTTCATCTACACGGAATTTTTTCTTTATTCCATAGTGCTCAGGGGAAAAATGTTCTACCAGGTGATAAGTCATGAGTGGTTTATTCCCCTGAGCATTCTCACACCATTTTTTATCAGCTGGTATGTGGGGCTCCTGTTGTTACGGTTATGCGATAAAACACGGAGCAAGCTGTATACTTTTCTTTCCATTCTTGGATTATGGATTCCATGCTCCATGAGCGTTTTTCTTGTCAGCAGTTTCTCCGGCATTGGCGGTGAGGATAACAGTTTTGTCGATTTAAGCTATTTTGGATCACTGGTTGGAATAATTGGCGGATATATTTTTGGCAGCACAGAGTATATCGCCCTGGAGAAAAAATCGGTTCTCTCGAAAAGACTGGCAGGGATGTCGGTTGTAGGCGGCCTCTTCTTTTTTTATCTGGGTTTCTTTGGGGGAATTTTCATCGATAATATAGGCTTTACCTTTATATGCTTTATCCTTGTGTTCGTCTGCGCCCTGGGATGTATAAAATTATCAAATGTTCTTGATGAGCAGGGGGAGAAACCCCTAAGCGCATTTTATCAAAATTTCATGAAATCAGTATTCCCTTTCATTGTGCTGGCATTTCTCTGCATCTGGGAAGAATTATACCTCTGGGGAAGAATTAATGGCGCTCTGTCACACAATAAGACAGTCTCAGTGCCGGGCATGTTTGTCTATCTTCTGGTAAGTGGAATTATTCCGGTAAGAATCATGATGGCATTACAACCGCCAAGAACACTGATGAACATGACAGGTGGTTTCGCCACAATGGGTTACTTTATCTATTCGGTACATGTAATGGTCACCGGCATATTTTGACATATCCGTGGAAAAACTTTTATTGTCGATGCATACCCGGCCCCGGCCCTGTTCCTTTTTACTTGATACTTGCAACTTTTATTTACTGTCCCCTGGACCGGGTTCTGGTGGCGGAGTTTCCCATGTATTAAAAACAGCTTGACTCTTTAGTGTTGTTTGTTTTGCTGAAATTACCAAGTATTACATCACACTATGGAGACTTTATGAAAAAAATTCTTATCCTTTTAATCACTTTTTCTTTTTCATTCCTGCTACTGTCCGGGTGTTTTGAAGACGATATGGAATGCAACGTCATCGACAGCGATCCCACATGCAGTAATCTGCAAATAAAAATCTGTGGAGATTCATCTGGTGACGGTTATTTCGAGGTAAACGGACAAAAATTTTCTTGGTCCACATCGTCACAATATATAACGGCCGTTCAGGATTTCGAGGACTACTGTGATTCATTGTAAATACGGGACCCAGATGCCAAATACAGGAAGAGCTCTTCTCTGAAAATTGCTCCTCTTTTTATATACTCGGTACGAATGTAATGAAAAAAGGGCCTCCTTAGGGAAGCCCTTTTTGCTGTTATCAGTCAAAATTTTTTAAAAGCTTTGCCTTTATAAATGCATTATTTTTGTAGTTTTCCCCTATATTCCCGGTGTAAATCCCGTTAATGAACAAACGCTGTTTCAATAAAGTCATACCGGCACATTTTAAAAGAAGATGATTAACAGCGCGGCTATTGATCAAACATATAATTATAAAAAACATGAAACAATTTATTACTAACAAAGAAATTTCTTGAAAAAAGAACAAACCCTGATACAAGGTTATTCAAGTTTTTTGACTATAGCAGTTAACGGTTTAATTAGAACTTGTCATTTCGAACGCATGTGAGAAATCTTAAAATTCATTTCAAGAATCAGATTTCTCAGTCGCTATCGCTTCTTCGAAATATCAGATTATGTGCTATTTCATCCGTTGAGTGCTTTATGTTTCAGATCTTTTCAATAAAATATTATATCCGGAGAGTCTCTATGCAAACAGAACTTGAGTTTAATAATATACCAGGAATCCTGCCTATCTATCTAAAAATACTTTTTTCAAGAAAAAAGGGATTTAAACCAGGGGATAGCTTTCCTGATATTAAAGCCGTTATTAATAATATTTCCATCAATCAGGAAAAACTAAAGGCATACAGGGAGATCTGCGAGCTGGAGGATGATGGAAATCTCCCGATACTTTACCCTCACGTGTTTACAGCCCCCCTTCATATGGCAATATTGAGCAATAAAGATTTTCCTATACCGCTCCTCGGGATGCTTCATTACCGGAATCACCTTATTCAGCATCGCCCTATAAAATCTGATGAAGTACTCAATGTTGAAGTACGACTTGATGAGCATAGAATAGTAAAGCAGGGTTTTGAATTTGATTATCTTATTACAGTAAAATCTGGTGGTGAAGCTGTATGGAACAGTATTACAACATATTTAAAACAGGGAAAATTCGGCAAGGATTTCCAGATACCTCAGAGAGGCAATTTAATAGAACCGATATCTGACGCAGAAAAAATTTCAGATTCAGTTATTCCTAAAAAGATAGGGAAGAGATATGCAAAGATATGCAGCGATTATAACCCTATCCATATTTCTAAATTTATGGCTAAACTTTTCGGATTCAAAAGGGATATAGCGCATGCCATGTGGGCAACCGCCTATTCTATCGGGAAACTGAAATTACAAAACTACAGGAAGCCGCTAAGGGTTGATCTTGCTTTTAAAGGACCGCTTTTTATCGAAAGAAAAAGTTATGTCATGCGTTCGGTAAAAAATGATATTACACGATTTGATTACTGCATAGAGAAAAACGATAAGCCCTGTATTATCGGAAAGGTATCATATGTTGAAAAAGGGAGTAAACTGTAAAGATTACTCATCCATGGAAAGCCTGAATTTTCCATGGATGAACCTCTCTTAAAAAAAAGAATTTATTTTTCCTCATCCTTAATATGAATGCCGGGAAACAATATTTTTGGCACAATCGGGACAAAATTTAAAAAAGCCTTGCCTTCCCGGAATATTTTGTCAATACATTAACTTAGCGTTGTTCGGGAACGGCCTTCCGATAAGACATCTTGTGTCCCCTGAACCGGTTTCTGGTGGCGGAATTATCTATGTATCAAACAGAGAAATAAACAGCCCGGGCAGGATTAGAATTCCCGGTTTTAGTAGCACCGGGTAAGCAGCACCTTGAGATTCTGTATCCTGACCTGGTAGACAATCGTGCATACCTGGTGTTCATCATAGAGCGCGGTAACGGCCTTCCCGTCTTTGACCTGATCCGCCAGTTTTCTGAAAAGTTCCCTGTTCTTTTTGAGTATGCGACGGTCTTCTTCAAGCACCTCAGGGGGAGTCCCCGCCGGACGGTAGAAGGGGACCAGCTGAATACAGTACCCCCGGAACTTTTCTAACATCCGGTACTGACAGGCAAGAAGGGCCGCCTTCAAGGCCTGCTCTTTTCGCTTTGTTATATCTTTTTCAGATGGCACTGCGACCCCTGTAGCCACAACCCTGAATGTGTGTTCGTCAATGAAGCCTTCACGGTTTTCCTGTTTTTGAGAATTTCCCGTGCATGAAGGGATTAGAAAGAAGCTTATGCAGAGAGCAGACAGTACTTTTTTCATGGTTTTTTCTCCTGAAACATGGTACATATAGTATTATAAAAAGATTATGCTTTGCAAGGAATATTTTACAGGCTCTGAAAGATAGCGCTACATTGATAACAGTATGGAGGAAGTTATGACACTCAAAACAATTGAAGACCTTGTACATCTTGATGATGCTGAATTTCAGATAATACTGCGGTCCCTGGACGCAGAAGAACTTGCCATTGCCCTGAAGGGAGTCAGCCCACAGTTCATTGAAAAAACATATAAAAACATGAGCACTAAGGCCGTAGAATCTATCAAGGCCAGAATAGAGGCCCTCGGCCCGGTAAAGCTTGGAAGGGTCATGGTGGTTCATGAAGCTATCCTGGGAAAAGCCCGGGAAGCGGTCCCAAAGTAAAATTGCCATACTTGTTTTACTCAGATTTCGCTGCTGTTCTGCTTCCTGACCCGGATACTTTTAATGATACTCTCCATTTCATCAAGGTATTCCTCGAGGGCCGAATACCCAGTCTGTGTCAATCTTGCAAAAGTCAGGGGCTTGTTTTCTTTAAATTTCTTTTTAATAGTAATATATGATTCATCACCAAGCTTTTTCAACTGGATTGAAAGATTACCGCTGCTCATTGATAATTCTTCCTGAATTATCCTGTTCACGCTTCCTTACTCCCTGCATTCCCGGACAGGTAACTGGAAAGAGAAAAAAGAATCAACCCGCCTCCGATGGAGACAGCCAGTGCCACCGGCCCGGGAACAGAGCCCATGAATATGATGATAAAACCGGTTATAAGAGTCCAGCTTCCCATAATGGAATACTCACGAAGATCTGTCATGTTTCCTGTTACATTGGGAGAATTGGAGATGCAAGAAGATGAATTCTATATTATAAAAATCTCCATGTCAAGGGGATAAGCCGGGACTTCCATCTTTTCAGAATGTTAAAATATTGACAAAAATCCCCGGCCATGTAAAACTTTATATAAGTTTAAACTATTACGGCTCAAAAAGGCAATTAGAAACCTGAAAACGGACCGGCAAAAAAATCAGTACCGAGGTTGCTATGAACAAAAAGTATGACTTCATTATCGCAGGCGCCGGACCGGTCGGTCTTGCCGCAGCCATAAGCGCCGGACGGCTTGGTGCATCATGCATTGTTCTTGAAAAAGGTAAAACCCCGGGGCCTGAACCACGGGGAGAGAGTATTGCCCAGTATCCCTTCATGAATGAACTTTTAGGAAAAGACTGGCTTAAAAATAACTGTTTGACTGATCCCCCTTACCGGCGCTTCCACAGCCCCTGGGACAAAAAAAATACTCTCATTGATGTTCGTCAGCCTTACTACTTCTTTCGCTGGAATACCCTGATGAAACACATGGAAAAACTTGCCCGCGAGGCGGGAGCTGAATTTCTTTTTGAATCAGAGGTAACAGGAGTTATCGAAGAGGACAACCGCTGTGTGGGCCTGCACTATAATCACAAAAAAAATGCTAATCTTGAAATAAGGGGAAATACAATTTTCGGATGTATGGGACACACCGATCCCCTGGGTAAAGACTTCGGCATTGAAAGAACCACTGTTGACTGTCCGACAATTAAATATCTCAGCAGCAATGCCCCCAATGTAAAACTCTCAGAATATCCCTATCTTCAAATGTATATTATACCCCCAAAGATGCTCGACTTTGCTCCAAAACTTCCCCCGGCCGTGGCCTATGTTTTTCCATTAAAAGATGGTGAAATGGAAGCCGGCCTCATGCTTCGACTGAGCCAGCTGGATGCCATCAAGGGAATCGAGATTCCTGATGAAAAACTTATGATGCAGGTATGGGACAAACTGACTGAAAGCTATCCCGGTTTTTCACATTTCTTTAAGAATGCGAAAACAGGCTACAAAAAGTTAACGGTTATTTCGAACAGGTTCCTTTTTGAAGATGTTATTCCTCATGAAAATGGTGGCTTAATATTTATGGGAGATACGATCGGATTCAGTGAAGCAAACGGTTCTTCCGGTCTCTATTTCGGTATGGCCCAGGCGGATTTCTGGGTTCGTGAAGTCATGAAAAAACAGCACAGTGATACAAATTTCTGGCAGAGTAATTTTAAAAAGGAAGTATTAAAAAATTATCGTAAGTGGGATATCTACCGGTATATTAAAAAATCCTATAAAGATATCATCATGGCCGAGAAAATGATGTTTAAGGTTTTTGGCACTGAGAAACGGCTGAACATGTCGTGGAAGGTTCTTATGGCCTTTTTGCAGATGAAAAGTTAATTTACCCGCTGTTCTCTATGCTTAATTATAATCTTTAATTAGACCGGTGCCAGTAGGCTCACCAACCCGCTCCTCATTGACTGCAGGGTGCTTTCTGTTAATTATTTGACATATTGGTCATCAGGAACGGCCTTCCAATAAGACCTGTTGTGTTCCCTGAACCGGTTTCTGGTGGCGGAATTTCCTATGTATCAAAATATTTCGAACAGAAATTATTGTTTTCCTTTCGGAAAAGAAATATTATTAATTATTAAAACATTTATCCTGTTAATGAATGCGGGCCATATATCCATAAATAAGATATGGTTTATTTATGAAGATATGTTAAGGAGCAGGTCATGAAAAATGAAGTTACAAGAACGAATCTTCGTTTTTTGGAACTAGTAAACATAGATGAACTACGCGGATTATGTGAGAGCTTTACGGCAATCACCGGCACAGTGACAGCTATTCTTGACCTGGAAGGAAATATACTGATCGCCACCGGATGGCAGGATCTGTGCACACAATTTCATCGTGTAAATGCCATTACTGCAAACCGTTGCAGAGAAAGCGATACCATTTTAGCCAGCCGACTTGAAAAGGGAGAATACTATAACGTATACAAATGCAAAAACGGCCTTGTTGACGTTGCTGTACCCATTATGATCAGTGGAGAACATGTCGCTAATTTTTTTACAGGTCAGTTTTTCTTTGAACCGCCGGATAAAGAATACTTCATCCGTCAGGCAGAGGAATTCGGATTTGATAAAACGGATTATCTTGCTGCGTTGGATCGGGTTCCGGTTTTTTCCGAGGATAGGGTAAAAACGATGATGGATTTTTTTTCCCGTCTTGCCCGCCTCATCGGCGAAATGGGGCTTGCAGGGAAAAATCTTGAAGAAGCCAATATAAAACTGCATAAGCACTACGACGATCTGGAAAAAAGTGAAGCAAATTACTGCAGCGTTATAGAGAATATACAGGATGTCTTTTATCGCAGCGATGCCATGGGTAATCTCATTATGGCAAGCCCCAGCCTTTTGACTCTCCTCGGGCATGAATCTCTTGAAGATTGCCTTGGCAAACCGATTGCAGAGACATTATATTACAATCCTGAAAAACGCGCTGAATTTCTAGAGAAAATCAAAGAACATGGAAGAGTGACAAATTATGAAGTTGTTTTGAAGAGAAAAGACGGTACACCTGTTATTGTTGAAACGAGCAGTCATCTCTACTTTAACGATGCAGGTGATGTTGCAGGTGTTGAGGGAGTATTCCGGGATATTACCATGCGCAGACGGGCAGAAGACGCCCTTAGGGCGAGTGAGCATCAGTTTAAAGCGATTGTAGATGGTTCTCCAATTCCGCAGTTCGTTATAGACAGGAATCACTGTATCATTCACTGGAACAGGGCTCTGGAGGCGTATAGCGGGTTTAAATCGGAGGATTTTATCGGCACAAACCAGCAGTGGCGGGCGTTCTATGGCCAGGAGCGTCCGTGTATGGCCGATCTGCTGGTAGATGGTTTAATAGACAGGGTAACTCAGTGGTATGCCGGCAAGTATCGTCATTCCAGACTGATAAAAGATGCTTTTGAAGCCATCGACTTTTTCCCGGAGATGAAGGGCGGGACATGGTTGTATTTCACCGCAGCTCCGTTTCGGAACGCGGATGGCGTCATCATTGGTGCCGTTGAAACGCTTGTTGATATTACCGGGCAAAAGCGGGCTGAAGGGGCCCTCAGGCTCAACGCTGAACGAACTGAAACCCTGCTGAAAATAAACCAGATGACTGATGCCCCTCTTAATGAAATCATAGAATATGCTTTCGAAGAAGCTGTCAAATTAACACAGAGTGAAATGGGTTACCTGGGACTTATGAATGATGATGAGACAGAGATGGAGGTACAGGCCTGGTCCCGTGATGTAATGGCTGCATGCGAAACAGCCGACAAGTTTTTACATTTTTCGGTTAAAAACGCCGGACTGTGGGGCGAAGCGATACGGCAGCGCAGGGCTATTATCACCAATGACTATAACGCCCCTGATCAATTAAAAAAAGGGTGCCCGGAAGGGCATGTCGCTATCAAACGGCATATGAACATTCCGTTGATAGTGAGATCAAAGATTGTTCTACTTGCGGGTGTCGGCAATAAGGCAAATGACTATGATGAAACCGATATTCAGCAGCTGACCCTGCTGATGGAAGGAATGTGGCGGATTATTGAGCGCAGGCATGATTTGGAAGACCGTAAAAAGCTGGAAGAAAAACTGATCCAGGCGCAGAAGATGGAAACCGTGGGAAGGCTGGCTGGTGGGGTAGCCCACGACTTTAACAATATGCTTACCCCGATTCTCGGGTATGCGGAATTGGTTAAAAATAGCCTGTCACAGGAAGATCCAAGGCAAAAAAAGCTGGATGTGATTATCCGTGCATCCGAAAGATGCCGGGACCTTGTTCGCCAGCTTTTAGCCTTCGCACGCAAACAGCCGCTTGAAATGAGCAATGTTGATTTGAATAGTATAATCACCGGATTTGAGAATATGCTTCGAAGCACCCTTCATGAAAACATTAAGTTAGTAATCAATCTTGGGATTTCACAGGGATCAATCATGGCTGATGTGGGGCAGGTCGAACAGATAGTGCTTAACCTTGCGGTCAATGCACAGGATGCCATGCCAGAAGGCGGTGATTTATTCATAACAACTTCAATGATAAAACTTGATGATGATTACGCCATGAAACATGAGGATGTAGAAGCAGGTTTATATAATGTCATGGAGATTGCTGATACAGGAGAGGGAATTGATCCGGAAATCTGTAAAAAAGTATTCGAACCATTCTTTACTACCAAAGAAGGTTTAGGTACTGGTCTCGGTCTTGCAACAGTCTACGGCATTGTTAAGCAGCACGGAGGGCACATCTCTGTCTACAGTGAAGAGGGGATGGGAGCTACTTTCAGTGTGTATTTCCCGCTGCATAGCGACTCGGCTATGATCGCCAAACCTGTCCTGAAACAGGATGCACCGCTGTCCGGTAATGAAACACTAATGGTTGTAGAGGATCAGAAAAATGTACGGACCCTTGCAGTTGAGATTCTCAAAGACTGCGGATACATGGTGCTGGAAGCTGACGACTTAAAAACCGCCATTAAAACCGCAGATTTGCATCGAGGTGATATTCATCTTCTGATAACGGATGTAATACTACCTGATGGAAACGGTCGGGAGCCTTATGAAAATCTCAGTGGTGGGCATACCAGCATAAAAGTTTTATACATGTCAGGCTATCCGAGTAACGTAATCATTCACCACGGCGTTCTTGATCCGGCCATTCAGTTCATTCAAAAACCATTCTCAATTATTGATTTTACAAAAAAAATTCGGGGAGTGCTTGACCAATATTAAATTCTGAGGATACAGGAAAGTAATTAAATTAAGAATTGTTCTATCAAATTTTTAAAAAGTCTTGCCTGCCGGGAACTTTCTGTTAATAATTTGACATATTGGTCATCAGGAACGGCCTTCCGATAAGACCTGTTATCTGATCCTTCAGTCCACCTCACATTGCTTCTGGATTGAAAAACTTGGCGCTCTTCGTCTCTCCCCACGAATAAATAGCTTGACTTGACCTGAATTTGGACTAAATTATGGTCAGAGGTGGAAAATGAAACTGAGTGAAGCGATTAAACCCATCAGCTACCTGAAGGCCCATGCCTCAGAACTGGTGCGTGAGGTTTCGGAAGACCGAAAGACATTGATCATTACGCAAAACGGAGAGGCAAAGGTCATTGTTCAGGATCTGGAGACCTATGAAGAAACGCAGGATAGTCTTGCCATGCTGAAAATGCTCGCGCAGAGTATGGTAAGCAAAAAAGAAGGAAAATTTAAAACCAGCAGGCAATCATTCAAATCGGTTCGAGACCGTGTAAAGGATCTTTCGTGAACTACCAGGTAAATATCGTCAGTGACGCGGAAGACGATCTTTTCGAAATTTACACATACATCCTTTCGCACGATTCCTCCCATAACGCCGAGTACGTGCTGAATGAGATAGAAAAAGTCTGCGCGAGCCTGGAACAACTGCCGCAGAGGCGGCATGTCCCGCCGGAATTGTCGAGAATAAATGTTTCCCACTTTCTCGAAGTTCACTTCAAACCCTATCGGATAATCTACGAGATTGACGGCAGGAAAGTCTTCATTCATTGTATTCTTGACGGAAGGCGTGATCTTCAGGACCTTCTGGCAAAAAGATTACTGCGATAACAGGATAATATCCCGGCCGGTACTGGCAGAAAGTCCCTTTTCAGTTGCAATACCGGTGAAGGGCAACCGGGTCCACCGGCGTGCCAATATCCTGAAGAGCTGAAGGGCAGACTGAGTATTCTTAATGTATAGATATATATCCCCGAAGGGCATTCCGGCAATTTAATCCCATCTGTTTACTTTTTGTATACCCAGGGCTGATTTTGACGGTGGTCTGTCTGCGAAGGACAGCGGAGGAATAAAACATTTGACATAAATTCACCATTCTTTCAACTGAAGTGATATCATTTCAGTATTTTAGTGGAATATCAGGAATATATGAAAATTAAAATAGGTACGCGGGGAAGCGAGTTGGCCATGTGGCAGGCCCGCTTTGTGGCCGGTCTCATCGGTCCGGAACGCACCGAGATCATAGTAATAAAAACCCAGGGTGATGCAATCCAGAACGTCTCTTTTGACAAGATGGAAGGCAAGGGTTTCTTCACCAAGGAAATAGAAGAGGCCCTGCTGGATAAGAGGATAGACCTGGCGGTCCATTCCCTGAAAGACCTGCCTACGGAAAATCCCGCGGGACTGGTCATCGCGGCAATTCCGGAACGCGAGGACCCCGCGGACCGGCTGCTCATGAGTCCCGAAGCCTGGGATGACGATATGCCGCTGCATCTGAAAGAGAATGCCGTGATCGGTACCAGTTCCATGCGCAGGATGGCCCAGCTGAAATTTCTCCGCAGCGATCTCCTCATTGAACCTCTCCGGGGAAATGTGAACACGAGGATACGGAAACTGCGTGAAGGGCGCTATGACGGCATCGTGCTGGCGGCGGCGGGCATAAAGCGGATAGACCTGGCAGTGGATGATTTTAAATCGATTGTCCTGGGCACGGATATATTCCTGCCGGCGCCGGGACAGGGGGCTCTGGGCCTTCAGATCCGCGAAGATGACGATGATACGCTTCGCGCCGTGGCTCCCCTGAATCACGGCGGAACCGAACGGCTTGTTTCGGCTGAGCGTGCCTTTCTCCGTCATTTCGGCGGCGGCTGCCATATCCCCCTGGGCGCCTTTGCCGTGGACGAGGCCGGTGCGATACGGCTTCATGGGGTTGTGGCCTCCACGGACGGCAGCAAATCCCTCAGGGAGGAGATAACCGATACGGACCCGGAAAGCGCCGGATCAAGGCTCGCCCGGCTATTAAAGGATAAAGGAGCGGACAGGCTGATATGAAAACCGGTTTTGTGTATCTCGTGGGTGCCGGTCCCGGTGATCCGGGGCTTATAACCGTGAAGGCCCTGGAGGCCCTGGAGGAAGCGGACTGCATCATCTATGACTATCTTGCCAACGCGTCGCTTCTGCGCAGCTATACCTGTGAAAAAATTTACGTGGGCAAGCAGGGCGGCGATCATACCCTGCCCCAGGAAGAGATAAACGATCTCCTGGTACGCAAGGCCAGGGAGGGAAAGATCATTGTGCGCCTCAAGGGCGGCGATCCCTATATATTCGGCCGTGGCGGCGAGGAGGCCGAGGACCTGGTGGATGCCGGTATTCCCTTCTGCGTTGTTCCGGGCATATCGTCTTTTTATTCAGCGCCGGCCTATGCGGGCATTCCCCTGACGCACCGCGATTACGCCAATGCCTTTGAGGTTATCACGGGACACCGGCGGAGCGACGCCTCCGACGAAGAGGACGTCAATTTCCCCGATTATGATCCATGCCGTTCCTACGCGTTCCTCATGGGCATGAAGAACCTTGCCCACATAGCGGCTTCGCTGATAAAAGAAAAAAATTTTCCGGCCGATACGCCTGTTGCGATCATATCCTGGGGAACCAGGCCGGAACAGCAGGTAGTCACGGGAACTCTGACCACCATTGCCGGGGAAGTGACCAGGTCCGGTGTGCGGCCGCCCGCCATCATCGTCGTGGGCCGCGTGGTGCTCCTCCGGGAAAAACTCCGGTGGTTTGACACGCTGCCCCTTTTCGGCAAAAAGATCGTGGTGACCCGTACCCGGCAGCAGGCCTCGAAACTGACGAAAAAGCTGGCGTCTCTTGGCGCCCGTGTCATCGAGCTGCCCGCCCTGGAGATACGGGAAATGGAAGACGCGGGGCCCCTTCATGGGGCCATTGAGAAGCTGGGTAACTATAACTGGATTGTTTTCACGTCCCAGAATGCCGTGAATATATTTTTCAAACATCTGTTTGCCATGGGCAGGGACACCCGTTCCCTGGCGGGCTGTTACATAGCCGTCATCGGGAAGGCCACGGGCGACGAACTGCTGCGGTACGGACTGAAGCCCGACGTGGTGCCGGAAGAATTCGTGGCCGAGAGCCTCCTGGCCTCCCTGGAAAAGACCGGTATCACCGACGGCACTATCCTGCTGCCCTGCTCCGAAGACGCCCGGGATACCCTGTACGAGGGAATGAAAAAGCTGGGAGCCCGCGTTGACCGCATCCATATCTATCGTCCGGAAAAACCGGAACCGGTACCGGTTGAGGAAATGGAAGAAGTGAGGAATGCCCATATGATCACCTTCGCCAGCTCGTCAACGGTTCGGCATTTTTTCGATATGGTTCCCGAAACGAAAGCTGTTGCGGCCAGCATCGGCCCTGTGACGTCGTCGACGCTGCGTGAACTGGGCCATGCGCCCGTTGTGGAAGCCGGGGAGTATACCATCGACGGCCTGGTGCAGGCCATCACCGATTATTACCGGGAAAAGAATTAAGAAGAAGGGGAGGATAGACGATGCCAACCTACAGGCCGCGACGACTCAGAACAACGAAAACCATACGGGACCTCGTTTCCGAAACGGTTGTCATGCCTTCGAAACTCATCATGCCACATTTTGTCCGCGAGGGAAAAGATATACGAGAGGCAATTACTTCCATGCCCGGCATCGACCGTGTTTCCCTCGACAATCTCATAAAAGACATTGAATCGGATCTTAACCTGGGAATCACTATGGTTCTTCTTTTCGGTATTCCCGATGAGAAGGATGAAAAGGGGACCGGGGCCTGGGATGAATCGGGAATCGTCCAGCAGGCGGTCCGGGAAATAAAAAAACGCTTCCCCGGAATCTGCGTTATCACCGACGTGTGTCTCTGTGAATACACCAGTCACGGCCATTGCGGTATCGTGAGCGACAGCCGGGTCCTCAATGATCCCACCCTGGAGCTTCTGGCCAGGACGGCCCTTTCCCATGCCGCTGCCGGGGCAGACATGGTGGCCCCGTCGGACATGATGGACGGTAGGGTCGGGGCCATCCGCGATGCACTGGACGGCGGTGGTTTTGACGAAACGGCAATCATGGCCTATTCGGCCAAGTACGCCTCGGCTTTTTACGGTCCCTTCAGGGACGCCGCGGGGAGCGCCCCGCAGTTCGGCGACCGCCAGAGCTACCAGATGGACTGCCGCAACGCCCGGGAGGCCGAGCGCGAGGTAATCCTGGATCTCGACGAGGGAGCCGATATCGTCATGGTGAAGCCGGCGCTGTCCTATCTTGACATAATATACCGGGTAAAGGAGATTTCTCCCGTGCCGGTGTGCGCCTATAACGTGAGCGGCGAATACTCCATGGTCAAGGCGGCTGCGCGTCTCGGCCTGGGTGATGAGCGGCGGCTGACGTTGGAAATACTGACGTCCATATTCAGGGCCGGGGCCGACATGGTGATTTCATATCACACCAGGGATCTGCTGAAGAATAAGTGGCTGTAGATGACACAGGCCCCCTAAATCTTCCGGAGGGGGACTTGTAAAAGGTATATTTTAAACCCCTTACAGGGGTGGCGGGTTTCTATTTATATATCCTATGAATCACTTTGCCGGGGTCTTGCTGAATTAAGTTTATCCCTGCATCGGGGGCCGGGGAGAATGAACTTTAAACTGGAGTTGATTTTATGAATACAAAAAATTCCGCTTTGCTGTATGCCGAGGCTTTGAAGCTCCTCCCCGGCGGGGTCGATTCGCCGGTGCGCGCCTTCCGCTCCGTGGGAGGCGACCCGCTCTTCATGAAGAGGGGAGTCGGGTCCCGTATATTCGATGAAGATAACAATGAATACATAGATTACTGTATGTCATGGGGTCCGCTGATCCTGGGCCATGCCGATCCCGATGTAGTCAAGGCCGTTCAGATAACGGCCGAGAGTGGAACCAGTTTCGGCACACCCCATAAGTATGAGGTGGAGCTGGCAAAACTGGTGACCGGCTCTTTTCCGAGCATAAAAAAAATCCGTTTTGTCAACTCCGGCACCGAAGCCGTCATGAGTGCCATACGCCTGGCCCGGGGTTTTACGGGGAGGGACAAATTCATCAAGTTCGACGGATGCTATCATGGTCATGCCGACCATCTGCTCGTGGCGGCCGGGTCAGGCCTGGCTACCCTGGGCACGCCCGATTCCGCCGGGGTGACGGCCGCCAATGCCGGGGACACCATCGTACTCCCCTTCAATGACCTGGATGCTCTCGCGGCATGCCTGTCAGAAAATGATTCTCTTGTTGCCGCTGTCATCATGGAACCCGTTCCCTGCAATTATGGCCTCATCATGCCGTCGGAAAAATATCTCCAGGGTGTCCGGTCTCTCTGTACCCGGCACAACGTGGTACTGATTTTCGATGAGGTTATTACGGGCTACCGGCTCTCCGACGGTGGCGCTCAGAAATATTACGGCATTGAGGCGGACCTGACCACGCTGGGCAAGATAATCGGCGGCGGCCTTCCCGTGGGGGCTTACGGCGGCAGGGAGGATATCATGAAAATGGTGGCTCCCGATGGTCCTGTGTACCAGGCAGGCACCCTGTCAGGCAACCCCCTGGCCATGGCCGCGGGGATTGCCACCCTGAAAAAGCTGGTCAACGGTTCTCCCTATGTCATGCTTCAGCATAAGGCCGATTATTTCCGCGATATACTGAAGCCTTCCCTGGCGAAATACGAGGGGCGTTTCCTGTTTCAGCAGATAGGATCGGTTTTTTCATTCTGCTTCACGGACAAAAAGACTATCATCTCCGTGGATGATATAAAAAAGGGCGATATGAAACTCTTTGCCAGGTTTCATCATGAGATGCTGTCAAAGGGAGTGTATCTCGCACCATCGGGATATGAGGTGGGATTCATTTCCCTGGCTCACAGCGACGAAGATCTGATACGAACGGCCGACGCCGTGAGTCATTCACTGGCAGCGGTCCTGGGATGATCGTGCCGGGGCCGGTTTCGTAAGGGCGATAGAATAGTTATTTACAACGCATCGCGTACCATGTTATTATGAAGGCAAAACGAACAGGATAAATGAGATGGGGCATAAAACAGCTGATATAGCGGTAATAGGTTTCAGTCATAAAACGGCGCCCGTGGAAAAACGGGAGTGTTTCTCGATTCACTATGACATTCTGCCGGAACTCTACGGGAAAATGAGGGAACATGCCATTGATGAGGCCGTATATATGGCCACATGCAACCGCGTTGAGACCTACATAGCATCTCGTTCCGTGAAGAAAGACATTGAAAAGATTACCGCGATGTATGAAGAGATATCCGGCATGCCGTATGATGAATTCAAGGATCACCTCTATGTGAAAACTTCCCGGGAGGCCGTTCATCACCTTCTTTCGGTCATATCCTCCCTGGACAGCATGGTGCTGGGCGAGAATGAGATTGTGGGCCAGGTGAAGGACGCCTTTACCCATGCCGTGTATAACAAGGCTGTGGGTCCCGTCCTGAACAAGCTCTTTCATCAGGCCTTCCGCACCGCGAAGCAGGTGAAAACCGAAACCGATATCTCGCGCAATCCCCTGTCTGTGGCCTATATCGCTGCTGATCTGGCACGGAAACTTTTTCCCGATTTTCAGAATCGAAAAGCGCTGCTTGTGGGCGCCGGTGAAATGGGAGAGCTTATACTGAAATATTTTACCAAGTACGATATAGGCCACGTCACTATCGCCAACCGCTCGATCCATAATTCTGAGAGGATTGCCGCAGAAATCAATCGTGAAGCCGAGATTGTGCTTCTGGAGGATATTACCGAAACGGCAGCCGAAGTCGATATCGTGATTACATCGGTTACGGCGCCCCATTACATGGTAACCGCCGAGATGGCCAGGGAAATCATGAAGATAAGGAAAAACCGCCCGTTGTTTCTTATCGATATAGCTGTCCCCAGGAATATTGATCCCGAAGTGGCCGACGTGGAGGGTGTTCATCTCTACAATATAGACAGCCTCCAGGACATCGCCGATGATAATCTGAAGAGCAGGATCAAGGAGGTCGACCTTGCCCGGGAGTTTATCGAGACTAACGTAAAAGATTTTTTTGAGTGGTTCCAGGAACTGTCCGTGGCTCCCACGATCGTCTCCATACAGAACACCTTTGATGAAATCCGCTCGAAGGAGCTGGGTCGCTACAGGAAGAAAAAATTGAAACATCTCAGTGATGATGATTTCGCACTGATAGAGGATTTGACCAGACAGATTATGACGAAGACGCTTCATAATCCCATTATGAATCTGAAGCGCTATCACCGCGCTTCCGGTGATGATCATTCTGAAAAAGAACACCTGCGCCTTCAGACCAAGTTTATAGAGGAGTTATTCAGCAAAAAATGAAAATGCCCGATAAACCCAGGCTCATATTCTGGGAACTGACAAAGCAATGCAATTTGGCATGTAAACACTGCCGCGCCGAGGCTGAAAACATCGATTACGGCGGAGAGCTTGAGCTGGACCAGGTAAAAAAAATAATCGATGACATAGCGGATTTTTCCAGTCCCATACTGGTCCTCACCGGTGGCGAGCCCCTGTATCGGCATGATGTTTTTGATATTGCCCGGTACGCCGGTGAAAAAAAACTCCGCGTGGCCCTGGCAACCAATGGCACGCTTATTGACACCGATTGCGCCGCTAAAATAAGGGATGCCGGTATCGCCCGCGTCAGCATTTCCATTGACGGAAGCACGGCCGCCTCACACGACGATTTTCGCGGTATCCCCGGTTCATTTGACGGCGCCGTGCGCGGAGCCCGTCTTCTCAGGGAACAGGGGGTGGAATTTCAGTTCAACACCACCGTGACAAAAAGAAATGTTCATGAGATCGAGGATATTCTGAAATTCGCCGTTGGAGAAGGTGCCGCGGCCCTGCATATATTCATGCTGGTCCCCGTGGGCTGCGGTGTTGAAATCGCCGAAACCGACATGATATCCAGCGAAAAATACGAGGAAGTTCTGAACTGGTTTTACGACCGCTCGAAAGACACGAAGATGGAACTCAAGGCAACGTGCGCTCCTCATTATTATCGTGTTATACGCCAGCGGGCCCGGGAAGAAGGCCGCACCCTGTCCTTTGAGCATGACGGCATGGCTGCCATGACCAGGGGATGTCTGGCCGGAAGCGGCGTATGCTTCATTTCACACCGCGGCGACGTTCAGCCCTGCGGATACCTGCCACTGGTGGCGGGGAATGTCCTGGCTGATGATTTTAAAAAAATATGGGAGGAGTCGGAGCTCTTCCTGTCGCTGCGCGACGCTGACCGTCTCGAAGGTAAATGCGGCGAATGCGGATACCGCATGGTATGCGGGGGCTGCCGGGCCAGGGCGCACTATGCCACGGGCCGTTACCTGGACGAAGAGCCGTACTGCCTGTATGAGCCGAAGGGGAAAGAACAATGCCGGAATTCAGCAGCAGCGAAGCAAAAATCCTGAACCTGGTCCAGAGGGACTTTCCTCTTACGGAGAAGCCTTTTGAAGAGATGGGTTCCGCAGCAGGGGTCTCCGGCGGGGAAGTTCTGCGGCTCGTGAAGGACCTGAAAGAGCGCAATATAATACGTAATATAGCCGGTATTTTCAACGGCGAGAGTCTGGGCTATCACCTGAGCCTGGTGGCTCTCAGGGTACCGAAGGAGAAGACCGACGAGGCGGCCTCGGTCATCAACAGCCATCCCGGCGTGAGTCATAATTATCTTCGCGATAATGATTTTAATTTGTGGTTCACCCTGGCCGAGGAGGATGAGGATAGCCTGCGGGAGAGCGCAGGAACCATCGCGAAAAAATGCGGTGCCGAAGATTTTCTCATGCTCCGCAATGAAAAGCTTTTCAAGATCGGATTCATGCTTGCCATCGGGGAGGATGATACGGGATCTGAGCAGACGGGTTCCGGAGTCAGAACCGAACCATTCAGGGGAACCCTGAGCCGGGAGGACCGCGAGGCGGTGTATCTGCTCCAGTCGGACCTGCCGCTCGTAGACCGGCCCTTCGATGCGCTTGCGGAAAAGAGCGATCGTTTCAGCGGGAGTTCGCTTATTGAGACGGGCAGGCGGCTTCTGGAGATGGGCGTCATGAGGCGATACGCGGCCGTACTGCGGCACAAAAAGGCCGGGTTTACCCATAATGCCATGACGGCGTGGAAACTCGGGAACGATGTCAATGCCGATGAAAGGATACGGCCTTTCATGGAAGAGCGGTCCGTGACCCATCTGTACCTGCGTACGGTGGTTCCCGGCCGTTGGGAATTCCCTCTCTTTGCCATGGTTCATGCAAAAAGCAGCGAAGAACTGGAGTCGGTTCTGGAAAAGCTCGCAGGGGATTCGGGGCTGACCGAAAGGCTTGTGCTCAGGTCGGTTCATGAATATAAAAAAAAGAAGGTGATATATTTTTCACCGGAATTTCAGGAATGGAAAAGGTTGTATTATGATAGATATAGGTAAAATATACTGCGGTGGAAGTTCAACGGGAGACGGACTCAGGTACGGTACCAAGGCTACCGCCGATTCGCACGGAAACGCCCCGCACCGCGTGGCCACCCTGGCCAGTGACAGGCGTCCCATTGTCGTGTGGAGCACCACGCGTACCTGCAACCTCAGGTGCGTTCACTGCTATACCGATTCTGATAACCAGAAATACGCCGGTGAACTGACTACCGAGGAGGGACTGCAGCTCATTGATGAACTGGCTGATTTTTCCATCCCGTCACTTCTTTTTTCCGGCGGGGAGCCCCTGATGCGGCATGACCTCTTCAAGCTTATCGAATACGCAGCCAAAAAAAATGTGCGTCCCGTCATTTCAACCAACGGGACCCTCATCGACAAGGACACGGCCAGAGACATCAAGAATGCCGGCGTTGTATACGTGGGGATAAGCCTGGACGGCATGGAAGAGGTAAACGACAGCTTCCGCGGCGTAGAAGGGGCCTATAAAAAGGCCATGAAGGGATTTGAAAACTGCCGTAACGCCGATCAGCGCGTGGGCCTGCGGCTCACCCTGACAAAGCGGAATTATCAGGACCTGCACCGCATTTTTGATTTTATCGAGACCGAGGGGATAAACCGGGCCTGTTTCTATCACCTGGTCTATTCAGGCAGGGGCAGCAGCATGTTCAATGACGACCTGACCTACCGGGAGTCCCGTCATGCCATGGATATCATCATTGAACGCACCGATGATTATTTTTCACGGGGCCTTGATATCAACATTCTGACCGTTGACAATCATACCGACGGTGTATATCTTTACCTGAAGCTCCTGGAGAAAGACCCTGTCAGGGCGGAGGAAATATACCGCCTGCTGTCCTGGAACGGCGGCGGCGCCAATTCCACGGGTGTGGGGATCGGGAATATCGATTTTTTCGGCAATGTGCATCCAGACCAGTTCTGGCAGGATTATACCCTGGGCAATATCAGGGAACGCCGTTTTGGCGAGATATGGCTCGACGAGAGTGAGCCGCTCATGAAGGGGCTGAAGAACAAAGCGCAGTATATCAAGGGGCGATGCCGTCTCTGTAAATACCGGGAGCTCTGTACCGGCGCCATGCGGGTGCGGGCTTTCCGCACCTATGATGATCCCTGGGCCCCGGACCCTCAGTGCTATCTTACCGATGAGGAGATCGGTCTTGACGCCGAGAAAAAGGAGGAGCTCCGGAGAAAAGGAGAATTCTTCCCACAGCCCGAGGAGCTGCTGAAATAATGGAGCTCTATCCCATCATGATAAACCTGGAGGGTCGCCGGGTATGTGTCATCGGCGCCGGAGAGGTGGCCCTGCGCAAGGTTAAAGACCTCCTTGGCTGCGGCGCCCTGGTGAGCGTGATAGCGCCGTTAATGCATGAGGGATTTGCGGGACTGGCTGAATATTACGGTGACCGGTTGGTGATGATAAAAAGGGAGTACCGGTACGGCGATGTCGGCGATTCGGTCCTGGTTTTTTCGGCCACCAATGATGAAAGGGTCAACGGGACCGTTTTCAATGAGGCCCAGGAGCGGAATATTCTCATTAATGCCGTGGATGATCCGCCCAACTGCAGTTTTTTCATTCCCTCATCATATCGCAAAGGGGACCTGATCATGACTCTCTCCACCAGCGGGGCCTCGCCGGCCATGGCCGCCAGGATACGGCGTGAGCTCCAGAAACACATTCCCGAACATATCGATATCATGCTGGAGGCGCTGAAGGAAGCCAGGGAGATGCTGAAAAGCGACAGTCGTTTCGTGCATCTTGATTCGGTGCGGCGAGGCGAAGTGCTGAAGACCATGGTTAACGATGACGCCCGGCTGGAAGAACTCCGCCTTTCCTTTGAGCAGGGAAGCCTCGGGACGTTTTTGCTTCAAATCCTGTAAACCCATGAAACAATGCAATCATCTATTTATCGGTGCAGGCCCGGCCGGTCTTTTCTCGGCGCTCAGTGCGGCGGAGAGAGGCAAACGCGTTGTTATGCTGGAAAAGATGGAGCGGCCGGGGATAAAGCTCCTCCTGAGCGGAAGCGGGCAGTGTAATATTACCCGCGGCGGTCCAATGGAGGACTTTTTCCGGCATTACGGCGACAATCATCGTTTTCTGAAGCATGCCCTTCTTTCTTTTACCAACAATGATCTCATGGACTATTTCGGGCAACGGGGACTGGAAATGCTGGTCAGGGAGGACGGCAAGGTCTTTCCCGGGAGTCTCCGCTCCCGAGATGTTCTCGATGTGCTGCTCCACGAATGCGAAAGAGCAGGCGTGGAAATTCTTTACGGAAAGAAAGTCCTGTCGCTGGAAAAAGTAGAAGGATATTTCCGTGCCGGAACCGGTGATGAAACATGGCAGGCGCCCACGGTCCTTATAGCCGCGGGAGGAAAATCATATCCTTCGACGGGTTCTTCGGGAGACGGTTATACCCTGGCTTCCGGTCTGGGACACACGATTATCACCCCGCGTCCTTCTCTTGTTTCCCTTGAAATAAAAAATTTTCCCTTCGGCGATCTGGCGGGAATTTCAATTACGGGCAGTTTCATTTCCCTCCACCGGCAGGGAAAGCGGATGAGGGAGCATCGCGGTGATATTCTTTTTACCCACACGGGGCTTTCCGGTCCCGGCATACTTGATTTTTCCAGGTATATGCAGCCCGGCGATGAAGTCTCTCTGAGTATGACCGCCATGGAAAACCGCGAAGAATTCCGCGGCCGCATCATGGAACGTATGGGCCGGGAACCGGCAGTGCGCATGCGGATGATTCTCAACGGTGAAAACATTCCCTCACGGCTGACGGAACGACTACTGGAACTGGGCAGTATCGACCGCGATGCCCGCGTCGGTGAAGTAAGGAAGGAGCTGAAAAACAAATTTGTGGATGCCCTTACGGGAACAAGACTGCAAATCAGCGATACGGGTGGTTTTGACCGTGCCATGTGTACTGCCGGGGGCGTGACCCTGAAAGAAATACAGCCCCGTACCATGGAGTCACGGATTGTTCCGGGACTCTACTTTGCCGGTGAAGTCATGGATATCGACGGCGATACGGGAGGATACAACCTCCAGGCCGCTTTTTCCACGGCCTTTATTGCGGGAAATGCCATGAGAGGGAAATATTCCCGATGACCGCTGAGGTCTTACCGGTTACATATCAATTTTGAGTCTGCTCATAGATTCCCCCGTTGGCTTTCCCGTGGCGGGGTCCCATCCGCTTTGCTTCCAGTAGTCCTTTATCATCTGCTCCACTGGGATGGTCCTTCCGCGGTTCATTCCTTCTTTCTGCGGAGGTTCTCCCGTGGCCCTTCCATGTATCCGGAACGAATGGGGATCGATGCCGTGTTTTATATTGAAGGCCTGCTTGAGTGTCTGGACCTTTTCGCCCATCTCCATGTATTCTTCCGGCGACAGGTCCCATCCTGTTGCGGCATTGAGATAATCAAAGGTGCGTATCCGCTTTGAACCGATGAATACGCCGAAGAGGCAGAGCCCTGCGCCGTTGACCACGTTCATGAAGCGGCTGCAGGCAACGGACTTGACCGCCTTGTTCTTGTCGGCGACAAACCGGGTCTTCTTCAGGTGCAGGGGATGTACGGGGGGAAGTGATTTTACCGTTTTCCAGAGTTGAAACATCTCGTAATACATCTGCGCGCCGATGGTATGTCTGCCCGGTGCGGGCTCTACGCTATAATGCACCGCAAAACCGGGGTCCTGGCGTCCGTCATGCATGGCCGGTTCCTGACCCCCGGCATGGACCGCGAACTCATTGGAATTTTTGCCGATACGCTGTGACGCGACTTTTGTACCATCGGCCAGAATATCCCCGATGCCTTCACGGGAAATCATCATCTCGATGAGCGTTTTCACCGCCTGACTGTTTCCCCAGGTGAGGTCAAGTCCGCCCGTATCTTTTTTTGTGAGGATTCCCTTCTCATAGCATTCCATGGCAAAGGAGACCGTGGCCCCGGCCGAGATGGTATCCATGCCCGCCCTGTTGAGTACTTCATTGAGATAGAATATCTCATCCATATTTTCGTTCATGCACAGGCCTCCCAGGGCAAGAACGGTCTCGTATTCGGGTTTATGCGTCTCGCTGAATTTGCCGTCAATGGAGCAAATGCCGCCGCAGCCCAGGGGACAGGAATAGCAGTGGTATTTCTGCTTTTCATGTTTTTTGATTATATCGGGATCAATTGAAGCGGTTTGCCGGTATCCGAAATCGCGATAGCTGCCCTTCCAGTTTTTAAGGGGAGAGTCACCCATGCCTACGGACATGCGGTTCATTGAAGCGGTCCCCCATTTTTTGAGCAGCAACTTGTAGAGCATGCCGTCCATGGCCATTCCCACGGGAAGAACGCCCAGAAGCCATCCCATAAAGGCGCTGGCTTTCCCGCTTATGGGGAGGAACTGGAAATTTACCCATTTAATCAACTTTTTGCTGAGTGCTATTATACTTTCACGGTCATGGACCTGGATGCGAATTTTACCATCGAGCACCACGGCCTTGAGCTTTTTGGAGCCCATGACCGCTCCGAGTCCCGACCGGGCCGCAATACGTCCCCTGTCGTTGCATACGCCTGAGATCAGGGAAATCTTTTCACCGGCCTGGCCAATGCAAGCAACCTTTGCTCCGGAACCGTGTCGTTTTGTCAGAATATCCTCAGTTTCAACGGCATCCTTGCCCCACAGATCGGAAGCATTTCGTATCTCCGTTGTTCCGTTTTTTACATACAGATAGACCGGTTTTTGCGATTTACCGTTGAAAAAAATACCGTCAAAGCCGCACCTTTTAATGGCCGGGGAGAAGGTCCCGCCGCAATTGGCGTCGCCCCATCCTCCCGTAAGGGGGGACTTGCCTACCAGGGACCACCTTCCTGCGAAGAGGGCGCCAGTTCCCGTGAGAAGTCCCGACACCATGCCGAGAATATTTTTTGGCCCCAAGGGGTCGGCGCCGGCGGGAATTCGATTATAGAGAATATACGCGCCGAGACCGGTTCCCGACAGGTAGTTCCTGTAGACATCAGGAGGAATTTCTTCCGTTGTGCAGGTTTTTTTTGTCAAATCCACCATCAATATTTTTCCCATGTATCCCTTGTTCATTTGATGGCCCTCCTTCCTGCCTGAAATAGCTGTTCGGATTGTCGACAATAATACAAAAAAGAAAAAATGTCAACTATAAAACATGAAATATGCCTAAGAAAGAGTTTTATAACCCGATATTGCAAGACCTGAATTGCCGTTAATGGCGTTAATCAAAATATTTTAAAATAACCGTAATGAAATTTTGTATTTACAGGTGTGCTGGTTTGTTGTACTGACAATTCTGACGAATATTTGCATCCAGGAGATTCCATGGTTTTATTTCATGCGGAAAATCTTAATGAACAGATAGCCCATCATCTTCGGGAAAAGATCATTCATCTTGAACTCAGGCCCGGATCACGCCTTCTTGAGGCGAAAATTGCCGCTGAACTGGGGGTCAGCAGGGCGCCGGTGCGTGAAGCCATCAGGATACTTCATAAACAACTGCTTGTTGAAATCCTGCCGCGGAGAGGGGCCCGCGTCACTGAAATTACCGGGCAATATGTTCATAATCTCTTTGAGGTTGTTTATGAACTCTGCGGGATTCTGACAAAGAGGTGCATTGAGAATTGCGATGAGGATCATCGTATAAAACTGGAAGGCGCACTGAAGGGGATTGAAAAGGCTTCGGAGAAGGGGGATGTGGATGCGTATCATCAGGCTGTTTATATTTTTTTTATCCTGGGGATAGAAGCGTCGCAAAACCCTATTCTGGAGGTTATGCTTATGGATCTGCTGCCCGGCATCAATCGTGTTCAGTACGCTTCCCTTTTGAGAAGAAAAATGGATCTGGGACAGAACGCCCGGTATTTCCAGGAAATATTTAAAGCTGTGAAAACCGGGGATGTGGAACTGGGCATGAAAAATATGAAGGAATATATCGCCAATGAGCGCAATTTTGCCCTCATGAGCATTGAGGAACCAGGGGGAGTACATGCATGATATAAAGAAATACCGATGGATAATATTTTCCATTCTGGCCCTGGCCTATCTTCTGGTATATTTTCACCGGCTCTGCGCCGCCGTGGTGGCCGTGGACATCATGCGGGATCTCCAGGCCGGGGGGACCATTATCGGGCTTCTGGCCGCGGCTTACTTCTATCCCTATGCGCTCATGCAGCTTCCTGCCGGTCTTCTCTCCGATTCGCTGGGGCCGCGGAGAACCATCACCATCTTCTTTTTGATCGCCTTTATCGGATCCATAGTTCTTTCCATGGCACCCGACGTTTTCACCGCTATTGCCGGCCGGACTCTGGTAGGTATTGGCGTATCCATGCTCTTCGTTCCTACCATGAAGATTCTGGCGGAATGGTTTGAGGCCCGGGATTTCGCCCTCATGACGGGAATTCTCATCGCCGTGGGCGGAGTTGGTACGCTGGTGGCCACATCACCCCTGGCATGGCTCAGCAGCGCCGTGGGATGGCGCAACAGTTTTTTAATTGTTGGATTTTTAACGCTGCTCATCACCATCCTGGTTTTTGTCATTGTGAGGGACCGGCCCGCCGATATGGGGCTTGAGGCCATTCGTCACGATAACGCTGCGGATACGGAGAAAATCCCTCTGTTGCGCGGAGTGAAAATGGTCCTGACAAACGGTCATTTCTGGCCCCTTGCAGTATGGTTCTTTTTTACATCGGCAATATTTTTTTCCTTCGGGGGAATATGGGGCGGTCCCTATCTCATGCAGATCTACGGCGTGTCCAAGGCAGGAGCGGGTAGTATTCTCTCCATGCTGGCCCTGGGAATGATCGTGGGCAGCCCGGCACACAGTTATATTTCCGACAGGGTAATGAAGGGACGGAAAGCCGTAATGATGGTATCATCGGTTTTTACGCTGTTGATCATCGGCATTATGACTATCTATATCGACGGGCTTTCAGTTCCTCTTCTATATATATTGTGTTTTTTCATGGGGATGTTCAGCAATGCCATTGTGGTTATAGGTTTTACCTCGGCCAAGGAGCTTTTCCCGGTGAGTATCGCCGGCACTGCCACGGGCCTCATCAACCTTTTTCCCTTTGCCGGCGGAGCCGTGTTCCAGCCTGTGCTGGGTTATGTGCTGGAGAGTCAGGGCAAAATTAACGGCATCTTTACAGCCTCGGGATATCAGAAGGCCTTTATGATCTTAACCCTTTGCGGAATTATCGCCCTTGCGGCCAGTTTTTTTCTGAAGGAAACGCTGGAAAATACCACGGCAGCAAAGGGGCCTGAACCGCAATAACGGGGGATCGCTGATCTCTGGCGGTAAATCATCCATGTGGGGTGCCCCGGTATTATTTCAGCTTGAAAAAATCCATCTCTTTCATCAATTCTTCAGCCATGCCATGGAGCTGTTCCGTGTTCCCGGCTATTTCTTCCGCTCCCGAGGCGTTGGACTGTGTCAGTTCGTTTATATTTGATATGGAAACGACGATCTCGTTAAAGGCCGTTTTCTGTTCTTCCGTCGAAACTTTGATTTCGTTCGATTTTGTTTTTACCTCATCGGCGCTCTGAGAAACGTTGCTGTTTGATTTTACCTGAAGGTTCATGTATTCCGATATCCTGTTGATCATATTCACGATTGAATCAACACCTTCGATGATAATGCTGATACCCTCCACGGTTTCATTTGATATTTTCATGCCGAGATTTATTTCAGTATTATTTTCCTGAATCAGTCTGTTTATGTTTTTGATGCTTGATGCGGTCTGGTCGGCCAGTTTGGAAATCTCATCGGCAACGACGGCAAATCCCCGTCCCGATTCTCCTGCCCTGGCCGCTTCTATGGCCGCGTTGAGTGAAAGCAGGTTGGTCTGGTCCGATATGTCATTGATCATTTCCACAATACCGATCATCTCATGGGAGCTTTCATTGATTTTACCCATACTGTTATTCATGCTTTTAAGGGAGTCCTCGCCCGATCGAGCCTTTTCTGTTATTGATTCGGTGATGGAGCGCGTCTCTTCTATATGGCGGTTCATTTCCAAAACGGCGTCGGACAGTTTGTAAATGTCCTTCATCAATTCTTCCATGCTTCCATGCTGGTCCCGGGCGTTAAAGGCGATATGTTCCACGGCGGCGGATATCTCCTCGATTGTCGCCGATATTTCCTCTGCCGAGGCAGCCTGATTCTGGGCATTTTCGGAAAAGTTAATGGTAGCCTTGGAAATCTCATCCGACGATGTGGTCAGCGTAAAGGTCATTTCCTGGACTCTGGCAATAATCGATTTTAGCTTTTCCCTGAAGGTGTCCAGAAGAATGGCCATCTCGGTGAGTTCATCGGGGGCGAGTTTTTTCATAACGTCGCATTCGCGGCAGTCCCGGAATTTGCCCTTCAAGATGGATGGGCAGGCGATGGTGTTTCCTATAAGGGGGGCGTAGGAGCCAACTTCAATGAAGCAGGAGCAGTTCATTTTATCATACATGGAACAGTCCTCTTTCCCGCAGTTCCTGATCTCACTGCACTTCACCTTTTCGAATTGCATGGTTTCGGCAAGATGGCCCTGTGTGAGCCTGTGCAGCCCTTCTTTCATGCGGTCTATCTGTGAGAGAATTCTCCTGCTGATTGCTGTTCCTGAAAAAAAGGCAAGGGCACACAAAAGGAGGATAATGATGATATTTATAATTGTGAAGGATCTCACCGATGCATGCAGGGAGGATATCTCAGTATTTCTCCGCGTATCGTTCAAATATATAAAATTGCTGAAAAGCTCACGTATCCGGGAAAGGCTTTTTTTTGTTTCATCACGGTAACGGGCAATTTTTTCATCCTGGTATTTTTCATTTGTGATGGCGATTGCGGAATTATGCAGCTCCCTGTGAGGAGCCTCCATATCGTGGAATATTTTTTTTTGCTCTGTGGTGAGATCATCGGTGCCATTATTTTTAATAAGATCGTAATACCATTTCCCAAAGGCGCATTGGTGGGGATCGGTTATGCCCTTAAAATGAGACCCGGTGATAATGGATTCAGCCAGTTCATTTACCCACACGACATGATCGACCAGCTTTTCTTTTATCAGGATTTCGTTGTTTATCAGTGATTCAATATGCGCATTCCTGCTTTGAATTGTTTTCTGAAAAATAAGAGATGCTATTCCCTGTACAACGATAATAAGAATAACCGCTGATACTGAATAGAATAGGCGTTTTTTAATTGTTAAATGCATATGCACCTCTTAAGGCTTGTTATACGGGCACGCATTATATTGAGCGCACACCTGTATAATAGTACTATACATGTCTTATATTCAAAAGTAAAATATTTAAAAATATTGATAATTATATGTCGGGAAATCATAAAAAATGTATGGTTGATTTACCCCTGTGCTGTTCTGCTATTATCCAGTGAAGAAGATTCGAGAGTATTCCGGCTGCGGGGATGTCATAAAGTAATTGACAGTACAATATCGTGTGATATCACTTTGGTCGCTGCCTTTAAAGAAAATTTGTACAATGAGAGATCAGATATGAATATAGGAACTGCCGATACCGCCGCTACCGGGATCAGCCCCATGAGTTTTTTTCAAAGGTTCATTTTTTCAACGGAATTAATCAGTTACTTTATTGTTATTCCTCTCCTGTTTCTTTATTTTGCCGTGAACCTGGATATATCCCTGGCTAATCTCATGCTTCTTCTGAAGATACTGGCTATCGTCATTCCCGTCTCCATGTTCACAACTTTTCTCAGTGATTATATCGTAATTATTCCCGTATTGCGGTATCTCAAAGTACGGGAAGGGGCGGGGGAGATGGCATCGGACATATATGACGGGGCTTGCCGCAGGTTTTTCATGCTTCCCTATTATCACGCCTTCGGTTCGCTCATTCGCTGGATCGCCGGCCTTGCCATGGCCTATGTACCCTTTACCATGCTTGCCAGCCTGAGCAGGATACAGGTGGTCAACGTATGGACAACGGCAGTCATTATACCACCTTTCGGCATGGTGCTGTATTTTTTTCTTACTGAAAGAATTACGCAAAAGTACCTCTTTATGGGGATTTTTACATCCTACAGTCCCGGGGGCAGGGATCTGCGGGTGAGCTTCCGCATGCGCATTGTTGTATCCACTATTATCATGGTGAGCCTGCCGGTCACGGCTGTAATCGGTTATTTCCTGATTACCCTGGAAACCGCCGGTGTTCTTGCCTCCATCTCGGCGATGAAACTTTTTCTCATCCTGATTTTCGGTTTTCTGGTGGCGGGCAGCCTGATTTTAACTCTTACCAGATCCCTGACCGAGAAGGCATCTATAATTACGGACCACCTGGGGAAGATAGGCGAGGGGGAACTCGCGACGGATCCGGTCCCCATGGCTGTCATGGATGATCTTGCAGTGATAAACAGAGGAATCCAGGAGATGAAGGGACGGATCGCCGGCATTATATCGGAAATACGCACGATGACGGGCCTTCTTGATTCATCGACTGTTGAGATTTTCAAAATAACCGATTCCTTTTCCGAGGATACGCAGAACCAGGCCGCTACAATCGAGGAGATAACCGCCACGATCGAAGAGGCCGCTGCGAACATTGAAGGAATATCCGTAAATACCACAAACCAGGTAGACAGCCTGAAGGATCTTGTAAGCGGGATGGACGAACTGACTTCAACTATGGAGGCCATGCAGGAAAAAACGACCGGTGCTTCGAAGCAAACTGATGATATCTCAAACCAGGCCCGCCAGGGAGAGGAGTCCCTGCAGAGCATGATCGAGAGTATGAGAAGGATTTCCCAGGGATCAAGCCGCATGACCGACATTATAAGCATTATAAACGACATATCTGACCAGATTAATCTTCTTTCGCTCAACGCCTCTATCGAGGCCGCCAGGGCCGGGGATTACGGTCGCGGTTTTGCCGTTGTGGCCGATGAGATATCAAAGCTGGCCGAAACCACGGCCGCGAGCGTCAAGGAAATCGGCACCGTCATTTCTTCCAGTGATAAAGAGGTGGAGGAGGGCATCAGGATTGTCAACGGTGTTGTTGAAAAAATGACCATGATAACCCGTGGCGTTGTTTCTATAAAAGCCATGACCGATGAGATCAGGGCCTTCATGAAGAAACAGATAGATGGCAACGTGGAAGTCAACAGTGAGGTGGCCGGAGTGATGAAAAAGGCCGGACTCATCGAATCCTCGCTGATTGAACAGAAAAACGCCATGAATGAAGTGAGCCGGTCTATAAATACTATTAATTCCCTTACGCAGCGCATAAGCTCCGGTGCCGAGGAGATTGCCGCTTCCATGGGAGAGAATTCAGGCAGGGCCGTGGACCTGAGAAGAATGGTTGAACTCTTCAGGGTTTCCTGATATCCTTTCGTCCTATTATACCGCACGGGAAACAGACCATGAACTGGAAAATAGAAAGACTGCAAAGGCATGAGCTTGATATAATCAGACCCCTCTGGGAGAAGCTCAACGCCATGCATCTGGAAGATTCTCGTTATTTCAAGGAACACTTCAGGTCATTCACTTTTGAAAAACGAACAGCTGCCTTTCGGGAAAGCCGGGACGATGATATCCTCATACAGATTGTGTTGTTTGAAGACGGACGCGCCGTGGGCTATTGCATTTCTACAGTTGACGGCGTTTCCGGGGAACTGGATTCCCTGTACCTCGAGGAAGAATGCAGGGGACAGGGGATCGGCGGACTTTTAGTTGAGGGCTGCATCGCGTGGTTTAATGATAAAAAGTGTTCCCGCGTAGTCGTGGGTATTGCCGATGGCCATGAATCGGTATTTCCTTTTTACCGGAAATTCGGCTTTTACCCGCGCCTTACATACCTGCAACTGAAAGGGATATAGGCCCGTTTTTCATTTATCCTTGATTATCCTGAATTCCGTGCGCCTGTTCAGTTCATCAAATCCCTTGCCGGTCTTTTTAACCACGGGCTGTGTTTTGCCGGCCCCTGTCGTTTTAAAACGTTCCTCGCCGAGTCCTTTCCCCGTAAGATACTTTTTGACTGACTCGGCCCGCTCGAGGCTGAGTTTGCTATTGTATTCGTCGGCGCCTTGCAGGTCGGTATGCCCCACGATTTCGAGCCTGATATCGCTGTTCTCCTTGAGGAATGCCGAGAGAGCGTCAAGATAGGGATAAGACTCTTTTTTTATGTCAGCCTTGTCGTAATCGAAATGTATGGCGCGGGTCTCGAAATTTGCCTCTTTGGCGAACACGAAGGCTGAGTATAAATCAAAGAGCCCTATCCCGCCGTCCCGGTTAGATGAAATATAATAGCGCTGATCGGCGCGTGTCAGATACATCTCGTTTGCCGTACTGTTTATTTTATCGCCCAGGTTGACGGGCTCTCCGTATTTGCCGTTTTCAAATGAAACGAAATAAAGATCGAACATGCCCCGGCTGTCGGCCCTGTTGGAGGCGAAAAAAAATCCTTTCAGGTCCCTGGCCGGTATGAGCCCCACGTCGCGATAACCGGTGTTAAAGGGACCTGCCATGGGCCTGGGATTGACGAAATTGCCGTCCACGTTTTCAGCCTCGAGAAGAACCGTTCGGCTGCTGTCACCGAAAAGCCATCTTGTGTAATACAGTCTTCCGTCGGGAGTAATGCTCGGGGTTCTTTCGTGATGCGCCGTGTTAATCTGGCCGGGCATGGGTTCCGGAGGCGTCCATTGGCCGTTTAAATTTTCCGACCAGTAAATGTCGAAAGAGACCATGACCTGGCCGGGCTCGCTTCCGCGCAGTTCCATGCTGCCGTCACGATCGGAAGCGAAAACGAGAAACCGGCCGTCCGACGATATGAAGGGTGTTTCATCGTTAAAGGGCGAGTTCAGGATAGCCAGCGCTTCGGGTACCGACCACGAACCGTCCCTGAAATAACTGATGAACAGGTCCTGGTACTTGCCGTTCCGGTTGGAGTTGAATATCATGTAACTTCCGTCGGGACTTACGGCGGGTGCAAAATCGTTTACGGTGCTGTTCACCTGCTTTCCCATGTTTTTCGGGGTTTCCGAAACGGTAAATTTTCCGGAATGGGCAGTGGACGCGAACAGACAAATCATGGATGTTATTGATAGGATTCGGGACAGCATGGATAATATCCTCCTGCCTGATTTTTTAAAGATTTTTACGGGAATAATTGCAATTAATCGGTCTTCCTTTCATGCTTCGCTTTAATCTCCTGAGACTTCCTGAACCAGACCTCTGCCTTATCTTTTCTGCCGAGTTTCTGCATGATCACGGCAATATTATTATAGGGAACATAATTGGAAGGGTCAAGCTTAATACTCGCCGTGTATTCCTTCAGTGCTTTTTCATACTCGCCCCTGTCGAGGTAAATATCGCCCAGCGTGTTGTGCGTTGATGCCCGGGAAGGATCGAGTTCGTTGGCCATTTGCAAATCGGTCAATGCTTCACTGACGCGCTTCCCGGCATAGTACGACGAGCCCCGGTTGTGATATGCCGAAGAAAAAAGAGGGTAGAGCCCGATCGCCGTACTGAAACAGGATATGGCCTCGCCGAACTTTTTTTGTGTCATCAAATAGGCGCCCATGTTATTGTATTCCACGGCCAGAAATTCCTTCCGTGTCAGGGTTTTCATGTACACGCCTTTCTGTATCGATTTATCGTTTATGCGGAGTGTCTCCATGTAATACGAATCGGGTTGCGGCCTCCCCTGTGTCGGCTCCCAGTTGAGATAAGAACCGTCATTAAAATAGAAACGGAGAAAACTGTGATTGGGAGCGTATACGGGTACAATGGGGATCTTCATTACTTCGGCAATGGCGATATATATGACACAGTAATTATCGCAGTCCAGGAGTTTGGATTGTATGCCCATGCCGAGGAGATAATTCTGTTTATAAACAAATCCTTCATTCCCGAGAAGGGCATCTATCTGCGCCAGGGTCTTAACCGCTTCTTCTGTCGTGCTGTTTTGTTTGAAGTTCACGACGGTAAGGGCCTTATTGATGAGAGCGTTGATCGCAGCATGATGTTCCGCTCCCGCGTACAGGTCCTTTTCCAGGTCAAGAAAATCATGGGCGATGGTCCTGGGTTGGCCTTTATAGATGGCGAGGTCGGGAGCCGCCGGTAGGGGCGAATTGATAACGGCAAAAAGCAGTACGATAATTATTTGATAGATACTATGCTTCATGGTGATATCCTCATGGGACCCTGGTTATAGTTCAACAATTAACTGTCGGATGAGAAACTGTTAATTATAAGGGAAAATCCATATTTGCAAGGCATTTTTGTTGTATTTTTGAGGAATCATGATTGGAACTGGTTTTTCGCCGATGAAAATCCTGAGCGATGTAAAAGGAGTCCGGTAAAATACTTGAAATTTGCCGCTGCTTCCATCAAGCTTCTTTGAGGCAGGGAATAAAGGGAATGCGGTGTAGATCAATGCATTTAAATAGAATACGGGGAACATGTATCCTTATTTTGCTTTTCTCTTTTATCACGACCATGGAAGCGGGGAGTGACGGCAGAACGGTAAGGATATGGCTGAAAATTTTTCAGAAGAGGGACAGGATAACTCTGAATAACAGAAGCGGTCTCCTTGTCAATGATGCATCAATACCGGTCGTGACCGTGGATATCGCTCTTGCCGGGGGCAGGCTGGAAACGGGAGGCGCGCTTTTTGACTCGGTGAGGATTTATCCCGCCGATGGCGGCCTTACGACAATCACCACTGTATACGGGGAAAAGACATACAGCGGTTTCTTCGACATCGGTCTGAAGGAGGGACAGCTCTTTGTGGTCAATACAACGCCTTTCAATGATTATCTCATGGGTGTTGTGGGCTCTGAGATGGGTGAGTCCTTCAGGCTCGAGGCTTTGAAAGCGCAGGCGGTCTGTTCCCGCACATATTTTCTAGCTGTGCGGGAAAAGAGTGGAGACTATGATGCCTGCGATGTGGCGGGCCGCTTCCAGGCCTTTCGCGGCATGCAGTATGCCGGGGACAAAACTCGCGAGGCCGTGCTCTCTACGGACGGGCAGGTGCTCCGCAGTCCTGATCCCGATTTTATTCCCTGGTTTCATTCCACCTGCGGAGGAATGCTGCTCACGCCCGCCGAGGCATGGCGTGATGCGGCCATAGATCCGTCCAGGGCAGCGCCGCGTTTTGACAGCGATGAAAACAGTCCCCGCTGCCGTATCTCTCCATTTTTCTCCTGGTCAGCCTGCCTGGAAGAAGGGGAAATCATCCGTGCCCTTAAGAAACAGACAGGGCATGATATTTCCGGCATGGAATTTGTTTTTAACAATCACGGCCTGCTGCGCCATGTTCTGCTTTCTGCGGGGAATAAAAAAATTGAGGTAATGCCGGGATTCACTTTCAAGGCCTGTCTTGAGCGGCAAGGCATTGCGGCAATACGCAGCGTCCGTTTTTCCGCTGAAAAAAAAGGTGACCGGTGGTGTTTCACCGGTAGGGGTTTCGGTCACCTTGTGGGCCTGTGCCAGTGGGGAGCCGAGGCCCAGGCGCGTCAGGGGAAAGTGTATGATGAAATACTTAAATCCTATTATCCTGGTGTTTCTGTTTTACATAAAGACGGATACTGATTTATCTATCGTTCAAATTTTATTTCCTCTCCATGCTTGCAAGGCGAGTGAGGTTCCATAACATAAAAAACCCGCCGCCATGGCTGGAAGTATCTCATATACGTGGTCGCTTAAATGGAAGACATGGCGCCAGAGAAGAACAGTCGTAATTCCCGATGCCATCATGGCCAGGGAAACGAAACGATTCACGGGTCTGTCGAGGGACCTGAGGATGATGAGGGGACCGAGTCCCGCTCCCAGGGCCGACCATGTTATAGTGACAAGTGAAAAGACGCTCTGAGGCCCGGAAAGACTGAAACCCAGGGCGAATACGGTGACAATCAAAGTACCGGCCTTTGTCTTGAATCGCGAGGCTCCCATGCCGGGGGCAATATCCTGGGTCAGTGCGGCTCCGCTTGAAAGGATCTGGGAGTCGGCAGTGGACATGGTGGCCGCAAAAAGGCCTGCCAGGATAAGCCCTATGAAGACCGACGGCAGAAGATGCATGGAAAGAGCGGGCAAAGCCAGTTCCGGATCGAAGTTAGCCGGAAGTCGATCTGCGCGGATATTCCAGGACAGCATGAGGCGGTGAATCATGCTTATATCGGAAAGCAGCACCCTCGAATAGAGTCCCACTCCCACGGCTGCCGCGGAAAAAGGTATATACCATGCGAAGTAGGTCCTTCGTGCCCTTTTTATATGTCGGGGAGAACGAATACTCATGGTCCGTATCTGCATGTGCGGTTGTCCAACAACACCGATGCCCGCAGCGAACCAGCCCAGCACATAGAGTCCCGGTCCGAATTTAAGGTTTCCCGGGAACAGAGTAACAAGAGCGGGATCTATCTTAAGCAGTGCATTGTAAAGTGAAAGGGGACCGCCAACTGCGCCCATGGCTGTACCGAGAAGAATGCTCATGGAGATTATCATCACAATGGCCTGTGCCGCGTCGGTCCAGATAGAGGCCCGGATGCCGCCGGCAATGCAGTAGATTAGGACAATGACCGATCCGATAATTGCGCCGGTAGAATAGTCCCAGCCGAAGAGGACATACAGTGCCTTACTCCCGGCCTTGAGCTGAGCCGACGCGTATACTGCAAGCAGCACCAGGGTTATCAGTCCCGCTGCAGTGACGATCACGCTGTCGATTCCCTTTACGGTGCTTCCGATGAAACCCGGGACTGTTTGCGTCTGCAGGGACTCGCTGCGTTCTCTCAGTTTTCTGTAAACAAGGTGCCACATTATGTAATCGCCGCAGATCCAGCCTATGGTCACCCAGATTGAAGAGAGACCGTAGTGATAGGTAAAGCCGATGAGACCTATGAACATGTATCCGCTGGTGTTTGTTGCGGCAGCAGAGAGGCTTGCCAGTACGGGGTGAATGTTCCTGCTGGCTATGAGATAATCTTCGGTTGTTTTTTTGCTTTTATATGTTGAAGCGATGCCTATAAGGATAAATGCGAGAAGAAATATGAGAAAGGTCGTTATAACAATTGTCATTATAAATGTTTTTTGAGTAGTTCCTCCGTATTTTATTGTATGAAGAATGGACCCGTCCTTTGTTGAAGGCCCGGTTGATATTTTCAGGTATCATCTCATGATATGCTGTCAAGGGAATTTTTATCATTCCGGCTGTTTGAACTGTTCGTGAAAGGTATCCAGCCACACAAATTCCTGCAGTTCCTTTCTTTTGGGTGCCGGCTTCGGTGTATCCCGGAGTTCAGGTTTTCCCACGGGAATTATGGCGATAGCATCCATTCCCTCGGGCACTGAGAGTATACTGTTGCACTTCTCGTGATCGAGTGATCCAACAACGACTGTGCCCAGTCCCAGTTCATGGGCCCTGAGGCAGAGGTTCTGAACGGCCATGCCCAGGTCGAACATGAACCATTGCAGAAAATTTGTGCGCTCTTCATCACCCCGGTGATGGACAAGTTTTGTTTCGGCGCACGCGGCGATTAGTGCCGTAGCTGAAAAGGAACATTTCCTCGCCGGATTGGTCTCTGAATAGGTATTGGTTATTTCTTTGATGATGTTTCTGTCACGGATGACCACGAACCGCCAGCTCTGGGTGTTGGCCCATGATGGCGCATAACGCGCCGCTTCAAGCATCTCCCGCAGCTCGCCGTCGCTCACTTCATAATCGGTGAACCTGCGCACGGATCGTCGGTTGTAAATCGCTTCCATCAGTTCCATATTCATCCTCCGTAGTATCGACTAACAGTAAGAGTGTTTTATTGTATGTCAAGATATTATTAAAACAAAAACCGTCTGTACGGTGCAAAAAAACATTGACGTATTTACTCTGACTTTATAAGGGTATGATACAAAAATAAAAACTCTGCAGTTAAAAAGGAGTGAATCATGGGATCAATGAAAACAAATTTTATGAGCGTATTTCTTGTCATGCCAATTATTTTCTGCCTGCTGCTAACGGCCTGTGATTCCGGTGATACGTCTCTTCTCGGTGATGATTCAAAACAGATCACCAATGTCGGCAGTGACTTGTCCGGTGATTCTGACAGCGTGGATGCCGGTGACGGGACCTATGATTATTCTTATAACGATTCAATCCTTATTCCCTCAACTGTAGATAATGAAACCATCAACATCGCCGCGAATATATTCATTCCCGTTGAAAAAAAAGACGGTGAAATTTTTCCCGTCATCATATTCATCAACAGCTGGGCTCTGGAAGAACATGAATATATTATGCAGGCCAAAAAATTCGCCAAAAAAGGCTATGTTGTTTTGAGCTATTCGTGCCGAGGCTGGGGCGTTTCCGGTGGAAAGATCCAGATGGGCGGTGATATCGACTGGATGGATTTCAGCACTATCGTGGACTGGCTTGGTGAAAATGCCCCCATTGACGAGCAGAACATCGGGGTATGCGGTTCCTCGCTTGGAGGCGGCGGCTCACTGCAGGCCATAGCCCATGATGAACGCATCAAGACCGCTGCGGCCACAAGCCCCTACATAGATCAGTTCAAGAGTATGTATTCCCAGGAAACGCCGCGCCTGGTCTGGGCAAGCCTGCTTATCTTCAGCGGCGCCCTGATGGGACGTATCTCGCCCTGGATGCTGGACCTCTATGAATACACCCTGACGGGAACAAATATTGATACTGTCTATGAATTGACCTGGGACCAGGGTCCTATCAATTATATCGATGAAGTGAATAAGAGAAACTGTCCGGTATACGTCAGTTCCAACATGGGTGACTATGTATTTTTTTCTAATTTTGCCGTGGAATATTTCAACAATCTCAGTGTTGATCACAAGTTTCTTGACCTGAACCAGGGGACCCATGTTTCAGCTGAGATGGGGGGAATTCTTGGATATAAGAACTACGTCTTCGATAATATCCATCTCTGGTTCGATCATTTCCTCAAGGGAGAGGATACGGGCATAACCGGGACGGACAGAACAGCGACAATTACCATGGAAGTGAAATTGACAAATGAGCGCATAGTCTACGAAAAGGAAAGCCTGAAGCATGTCGACGGCGATGCCGTGACCTACCAGTGGCCTCCGAAAAATGAAAGGAAAAAAGTTTTCTATTGCGCGCCGGGAGAAGAGGAAAACCGCGGTGTGCTCTCCATGGAAAAAAACACCGAGGAACAGATCAGTTCCATTATTTCCTTCTTTCTCACGGGCACAACAACGGGTATTCCCATTGTGTCTCCGATACTGGAAGAGAACGGGACCCCCTTCACCGTGCCTCTCTGGAGCATGATACCGGCGAAATCAATGGTATATCTCACGGAAGAACTGGAAAGCCCGCTGTATATGCGCGGTGTGCCTTCGGTCAACCTGCGCATGGCCCTTTCGGGCAAGCGGGGGCAGGTGGTGCTCTATCTCTTCGATGTCGATGAAAATAACAACGCTACGTTTATCACCCACACCTTCAAAACCTGGTGGAACGCCGTTGAGGGCGAAATCATGGACGTTCCCCTGGACTTCGTATTTAACGCCTATGATTTTGAAGCGGGCCACCGTCTGGCCCTGGCCATCGATACCTCGGACACGGAATACGGGGTTCCCACCATTTATCAGTACAAGGTTTCTTTTGTTCATGATGATGTGGACCAGATGGAGCTGAGTATTCCTGTGGAATAAATAATGCCAAGCGGCCCATGAAACGATACAGGTATACAAACCTATCATATAACGGGATTATACGGCGATATTAAATACTCTCCCTATCAAAACCGGCAGCAAGGCCTGAGTGTGGCCTTTTCACTGGGGGGTGGTTTTGCGTATCTTGGCGATGAGACAAAAGATTATTCTTATAAATTTGACGCATCGGGATTTTTCAGCTATATCATCAGCCCTTTCTTTACGCCCTATTCACTTTTGCGGTTCTCACATTATAAACTGGATGGCTTCAAAAATCCAGATGATGATGAATGGTTTGGTGACATTGGTTATGCAAACTGCTATTTAATGGAAATGGGCGCCGGTGTTCAGCTTTTCTCAAGTTCATGGGTTAGTCTTTTTCTTGAGGGCGGGAGATTGATCAATCTTCATGGGGACGTTGGCGAGAATATAGGAAAATCCTGACTGGTAGGTCTGGGCGTGCAGTTCAAGCTGTAGAAATATTTATTGTAAATGCGAATAAAAAGGGGTCAGAGCCTCATTACAGTCCAAGGCTCTGACCCCTTTTTTAAAGGTATCATTAATCTATTGACAAATTTCTGTAAAAGTGTTATCTTTACATCATATCTGTAATCATGAGGTAATATGATACGCACCCAGATACAACTGACGGAACAACAGGCTGAATCCCTAAAAAAATACAGCGCCGAGATGAATGTATCCATGGCAGAGCTGATTAGGGATGCCATAGACAATCTCATGACCACCCGCGTCGTCATTTCCGATGCGGATAAAAAGAAAAAGGCCATGGAAGCAGCAGGCCGATTCAGGTCCGGGAACCGTGATCTTGCCAGGGACCACGACTGGTATCTGGCGGAAACCTTCGAATAATGGTCACTTTCATCGACACATCGGCATTTCTGGCGGTCCTGAACTCCGATGATGAATATCATTTACCGGCTAAAAAGTTCTGGATTAAAAGCATTGAGACGGATATCTCCCTTATCACCACTAATTATGTCCTGGTAGAAACAGCGGCGCTGCTCCAGGCGCGGATCGGCCTGGAAGCCCTGGAGGTTTTTCATGATGATGTGGTGCCCCTTGTGTCCATCCACTGGATTGATGAGGCCATGCATAACGTCTCAATGGCGGCCCTTCTCACGGCGCGGCGAAGGCAACTTAGTCTCGTGGACTGCGCCAGTTTTGAATGCATGCGCCGAAGGGGAATCAGGCGGGCCTTCACGCTTGACACTCATTTTCGGGAACAGGGATTTCAGTGCTTTCCTGATGAGGCGCCGTCGTCCTGACCTCTGCAGATAATTCCACAGTCTTTCTTCCACCGGCATCGGGAGAGGGCTGCTGGTTGGAAATTGCAAAATAATCATGGGGGAAATCCTGAAAATATAGAGAGGGGTCCGGGGCTCTGACCCCTCTCTATATGATTTCTTCAATAATCCATTTAGTGTCATACCTGCCATTCCAGAGCAAAAACATATTATTTTCATGATTCCTGTGGGACCGGCCATGGAAGTATTGACAAAAGAAATCAAATATCCTACAATTTGCCTGATCAAATCCCATTCAGGAGTTAGTTATGGCCAAAACAGTGATGATTATAGATGATGCCCAGTCCATGCGCCAGGTTGTTTCCCTGTCGCTCAATGATGCCGGTTACACCATTATCGAGGCTGCCGACGGCGTGGATGCCCTGCAGAAGCTGAAGGGAGACGTCGTGGACATGTTTATCTGCGATGTGAATATGCCCAACATGGACGGCATGACTTTTCTGAAAACTGTACGGAGCGATGCTGAGTATGGCGATTATAAATTTACGCCCTTTATCATGCTTACCACGGAGATCGGCGAGGATATTAAAAAAAAGGGAAAGGAACTGGGCGCCAACGCCTGGATCGTAAAGCCCTTCAAGCCGGATCAGCTTATCGATGCCGTGAAAAAACTTATGAAGTGACGCTGACTTAATTTATCTTCATTTCCCCTGTATTGTCATTCCCGCATGTTTTCTGGAAATATGGCCGTGCTCATGTAGCCAGCGTATGGTATCGCCATAAGTGGACGCAGGGTCACGGAAGGCTGTTCCGCATGTTTTAAGTGTTTTTTCACTGTCCACTTTCCGCCACTGTGTGACATACCTCATCCCTTCATGGGTCAGGGGAACATTCAGGGGATGGATGCGGCTCAACAGGTCGGTTACGGCGCCTGCTCCCCGAAGAAAAAATCCTGGCATTTGAAAAGTATGAACCCTGCGGCCTGTGATGGATTCAAGAAATACAGCCAGTTCCCGCCACGTCTTGTAGATGCCCCCGACAGGATAATATCCCGGTGTCCCCGCGCCTTCGAGAAGACGCACATGGATCATGGCCAGGTCACGCACATCCAGGGCCTGGAAACCCGTGGAGGTGAGAGGCACTCCCCTGGTGAGAAAGTTCATGACACCGTAGTTCGATTCGCTCAGGCCCGGGTCCTGGGGCCCCACGACCGCCGTGGGGTAGGTAATGCGGATGGGATTTCCGTTTCCCAGATACTTTCGGACCAGAATATCCGAATCGGCCTTAGACCGTCCGTAAGCGCTCCCCGTCGTGACTACAGGGCTCCTCTCATCAATGGGCGCCGAAGACGGGCTGAAGAGAACCGTGATGCTCGATACATGGACTATGGACTTCAAAGACCTGCGGCATGCCTCGTCCATGACATGCCCGGTACCCGTCCTGTTGGTGTGCAGCATTTCATCTTTCTTTGAATGGTCCATGGATACCATGGCAGCGGCGTGGAATAGGGCGTCGCAGGTATCCATGCATCGCGCCACGGATGCTCGGTCCAGAATGTTTCCATCAACCATTTCCGGAGCCTCGCAATGCAGTTCACGGAACACGCGCTGTGCCTTTTCCCTGCTGCGTACGAGCATGCGCACCTGGTGTCCCTCTTCAACGAGGGACTTTACCGTATGGGAACCGATGAACCCGGTCCCTCCTGTGACCATGACCTTCACGGGAAGTACGGCAGTCTCAGTTCTTGCATTCGCCGGTACGGCGTCCCGAGATTTTTTGGTTGATGAGCGTCCCGTTCATGTTTGTTTTGATTACTCCGTCGAAGGTGGTTCCGCGATAGGTGATGGAACCCTCGCTGCGGGTAGTCCCCTGCTTGCCTTTGCATTCCATGACCCAGGTGTAGGTGCTGCCCGTAATATTTGACGAGATGAGTTTGCAGTCCTGGTTTTTTTCCGGTTTCTGCGGTGTCATGTTTTCCTTGGTCAGGCAGTGCGTATATTTAATTGCCGGCATGGCAAAGGGCATGCCGGGCATTTCGGTCTGGATACTCATTTCCCAGTTTCCTTCGTTCATGTTGACGGCTGAGATTACGGAAATGCCGAAGGTGAAGACACAGATAAAGGCCAGAAGGGCGATTCTTATTTTTCCCATGAGATATCTCCTGTTATACATTAATAGCCATTACATCACCGCCAGGGGTGATGATGGCCTGAATAGTGGGGATGGGCGGAAAAATGTCAATACAAAATCAGGATGTCCCGGCCGAACGAATGTGGCCGGGATTCTTGTTTTTATTTTGTCCGGAACAGGTTTTTGTAGGCGTGGTCGCCGTGCCGGGAGTTTTCCCTCTGTTCCATCCATTCCTTCTCGTTTTTGGGAACATTGAGAATTTCAGCAGCCTCCCGTTTCTTCATTGTAATGGCTCCCGTGGGGCAGGTGGATACGCAGAGACCGCAGCCTATGCACCGCTCGTTTATAACTGCTTCGGCATCAACGGTTATGGCCCCGGCCTGGCAGCGGTCCAGGCACATGCCGCATGCCGTGCACAGGGATTCATCGACGACGGCAAGGTAACTGGAAAATGCCGTGGCATTCAATGAACCCAGTTCATGCATGCCGCGCAGAACGCCGCAGCAACAGGCGCAGCAGTTGCAGATGGCAAACTGGCCGTTTTTAAAGTTATTGGTCATGTGAACCAGGCCCGCCTCTTCAGCCTTTTTAAGAATGGCAAAGGCCTCCTGTTTAGAGATGGGGCGTCCCCAGAAATAATCATTGAAATAATTATCGATAGGCGCGACACCCATGCAGACCTCCATGGGTTTGTCACAGCGATGGCCCAGGATGGCTTTTTCCTTTTTGCAGATGCAGTCGCCCACGGCCCAGGCTTTGGCGTTCTCGATGATGGCCGTGAGGCTTTCATAGGGCTCGATGGATGAGCGGTCCGGGACATCTTCTTCAATGGGAAGAACTTTCAGAAGGGGGGGATTGTGGGTGAAAAACTCCCTGCCGAAGATATGCCTCATATAGTCTTCGCACATTTCCGCCAGTTCCCGGTCGAGGCGGTTGAGCTGGAATTCGTAGATTCCGAAGACAAAGGGAAGAAGCTTGTAGAGGTGAACCGATCCGATTTTCGCGCCGAAGATCTGTCCCTTGTTCTGCATTTCCTGGAGTTTGTCCGTGAGATAGGCCGTGTCCATGCCGGTGCGGGCCGCAATGGCTTCGGGGGTCTCGAAATCGAGCTTCAGTTTCAGAGTTATATCGGCCTCTTCTTCCGTGAATATTTTTTTCAGTATTTTTATTTCCAGCCCGTCTTCCGTGGCGGGATATCCGTTTGGTATGGTGTCCAGGAGTTCTCTCAGGCGGTGGTAAATTTCGTCGTTCATGATTTCACCCTTTGATATTGTTTTTATGGGGCAAACATAACAGTGTTATGATAATTTGTCAACCATAAAGCTTTGTCCCGGTTAGTAGTGAACGGTTTCAAACCATTCACTACTAACCGGGACAAAACCGTATCGAGCATTTACTATTTTTTGGCCTGCTCTTTGAGATGCTCCCGCCGTTCCTTTGCTTCAGACATAGCGGGGAATATCTTTTGTTTCCTCATAGTAAGCTTCCACGCCGATTTCCTTCATGCGCGAATTCATTTTGAGCCAGCGGGTTTTTAGATTATCATCGAAATTTGTTTTTCCGCAGGGAAACTCGCCGCATTGGAAACAGAAATCAACATGCTTATCCCCGTAGCATTTTGCCACGCCGCAGTTGGGATATTTGCAGTCGCCGTAACGGCAGCCACGACATTCTCCCCCGGTAAAATGTTCCAGCATTGTTTTAAATTGCGGGTAGCTTTCGAAAACCGGCCAGAATCGGGAGAAGCGCTGCGCGTAGCCGTCGAATGATCCCAGCAGTTCCCTGAGTTTAATACTGTGATGCCTGATGTCGCCTTCAGCATTGGCCATGCATTTTCGGCAGTTCAGGCCGCACGGGGCCAGTATGTTCAATATTTCATGGTAATTCATGGTCCGCTCCTTATGTTGCTGTTAAAGGAAAAAGCGCATAACGCTTATCAGGAAAAATAAATTACTGCACCTGTTCAATGGGGAATTTGTCCGAATTGGATTTATTTGTTTCACCGATGCCGGACAATAACCCCAGTGACAGAATGATAACCAGCATCAGGAAAACATAGCCTGCCGTAAAGAGTATCGATGTAAGAATTTTCGGCGCCCTGGTAAAGTATTTAACCCATACACCTTCAACTATCCTGGCGATGGTTTTCGAGTCTTTACTGCGGTAGTTTTTAATGTGCATCATGACCATGTCGACAAAGCCTGCCGGGATATTATCAGAGAACGTAAGAGGAGCCGCATCATTGTCATTTTTCAGCTGGTTTGATATTTTCGCCACCTGAATCGTCATGGGGATTGACAGTGATATCAACACAGCGAATGCGATGAGCATCCAGTCCTGAAAGGTTATGGAAATATAGAATAATAGCAGCACCGCGCCGGCCTTGAAGACGATCTCCAGGTTCTTGCTGCGGGAAAAAAGAATATTGTCAAAAAAATGTCCTCCGTCCAGGGGATATATGGGCAGAAGGTTGAATCCGTTTATCAATAATGATATGAAGGCATATTGATGCAATGCCTGATTTCCCGTGACCAGGAAAAGAAAACCTGTGGCAATGGCCAGAACGATTCCCGGCAGGGGCCCCATGATGGAGACGATGGCCTTCTGTTTCGCATCGGGATTGGTCACCTTCCCGGTCACGGCAGCGCCGAATAAGGGAATGAAAAACATGCTGAGATTTTTGTATTTATACAGTTTCATGAAGACCATGTGTCCCATTTCATGGATGAAGATGACAAGCAAAATTATGATCGAATCCCGTATCGGGCTGTTGAGCACGTTGAAACCGAGAAAAAGCGAAAGCGTTATAGCCAGCACGAGGAGTGATGTCAGCATGTTTTTCTTCGAATTTTTATTTCTTGCCAGCTCGGCCATGACTGCGCTTGTTTTAGGGCTCAGGACTGATTGGTCGGTTTGTTCTGTCATTGGTGTTCCTTTTCTAGTGATAAATGTATTATAAACGGGGTTTTGCCCGTTACGTGTTACCTGTTATGTGCGGCTATTCCAGTCTTTCTTTAACAATGAATAAATCACATAATCCTGGAAGCCGTCATTGATGTACACGGCGCATCTTTTAATTCCTTCCTCGAAAAATCCCAGCTTCTCCGGTATGTTCCTGCTGCGGTGATTGTTCGTAGCGACGCCGATTTCAATCCTGTTTACGGCGCTTTCCCTGAACAGGTAATTGATCAGCATTTTGCAGGCGCTGAACATGATGCTGTTACCCTGGTACTTTTCAGCGAGCCAGTAACCGATCTCGCAGGAAAAATTTGCTTCATCAAAATGTTTTACAGAAATAAGTCCCGCCAGTTTGTTCCTGTGGAATATCCCCAGGGGCTGTTCTATTGGGTTGGTGATTCTGTCAAGAGCGCTTTGAATGTCTTCGGGGCTTCTCGTTGCATCCACCCAGAACAGCCAGGGACGCAGGTAGTTCCTGCATTCCTCGATCAGGCTGAATAACTCATGCGTATCGGTACGCATGAGGGGTTTTAGTAAAATGTCTTTTGTTTTCAATTCCATGTTTTATATAAGCGCCCCGTCGTAGTGAACGGTTACAAACCGTTCACTACGACGGGACATCCCACATGACAAGGTCCTTATGACTACGCCCTCCTCCACGGATTAATCCCCTCTTCTTTGCATTTCCTGTACACCAGCACTACATAAATAATATCAAAGATGAGGATGGCGGCATACATGTAGGGAAAGAGCAGTTCGTCGGCATGGGGAGTTCCCGGTGTAATTGGTGATTTGGGATACACGATAAAAGCCAGATCGGCGAAGATAGTGCCGATCATCTTGGCCAGGGCGATGTAGATGGACTGGCCCGCAACGCTGTTCCTGCTCATGATCATTCCCACGTAGAGGATGGACATGATCATGTTCATGCCGAAGGCCGAGTAGGCGCGGCCCATGCCCAGGGCATAGCCCTTGCTGGCCTCGAGGTTCATGACGCCGGGATGAAGTCCGTCATACTGGATGAAGAGCACTCCCAGGAAGGACGTGACCATGACCAGGGCGAAGAAGGGATAGAAGTACCGCGCCTGGAACTGCGGAAAGTCCAGCTTCCACGACTTGATGAAGTGATACAGAATCACCACATCAAAAGAAAACCATACGATGTTGATATAGAGCTGGGGTGCCGGCGCCGGTGTGACAAAGGAATAAATGAATTCCCATGATATGTTCATGGCCAGGGCCCACATGGGCATGCCGTGGGCCTTGTCCTGAAAACCGCGCTTGATGATGAGAATATAGGTTATGGTCCAGAAAAAACCCGACGTCGCCGCCATATAAAGATAGGGATGGGGATAATTTTCCATGACGGAAGCCTCCTGATCGCTGATGATATTTTATGAGCCTTTTTGTATGCGTTCATACCATCAGATTTGAACTGCCATGTCAATAATTCTATTAATTTTAAAAGAATGCCATAAAAAGATTTCTGATCTTGTTGCCCGGGTCCGGCTAGATTACCGGGGGATAATCCTTGACAGTGGCAGTAACAGGTTTATATGTTGCTTCAGCGGAGTGAAGGAATGAGCAGCGGGATCGTGACAGCGGATAAAGAAGGAAGGCCCATCAGCAGAGATATGATACGGGCCTGTGCCCTGGAATTGTTCATGAAGAAGGGCGTTGATGATACCTCGGTCAATGATATTGTGAAACAGGCCGCAATAGCCAAGGGCACCTTTTATCTCTACTTCAACAGCCGCGATGACCTGATCAATGCCGTTTTCGACGAATTTTCCCATGAGTTTTTCCGTGAGGTTGTGGCGGCGAACCAGGACCTGCAGAAGATCGCACCCCTTGCCGAGTCTCTTCTATCCTACTTCGGGAGGAACACCCTGTTTCTTATTGAGGTACGAAAGAACCTTACCATGCATCGCGAGTATCCCTATTACCGAAGTATCATGTCGGCCCTTTCGGACTTCATCAGCCGGTTTCTCAATCTCTATGAACAGTATCCCATTACACAGCTTGACACCTATTCCGAGATTCTCATCGGCACAATACTTGAAATATGCTACCGGCTATATATTGATAAAAGTATAAAAAGCCAGGAAGAAGCCAGGGTGATGCTGGAGGATTTCATGAAGAGATTTTTTAATTGTGAGCCTGATTTTTTTCTTGCAAAAAAATGACCACCGGTCATTATGTGGATATCTGATAGTACGCACTGATGGCCCGGGCCATTTTATTTTTTACCTATAAATGACCGCTGGTCATTTATATCATTCACTATACTGAAAGGAGGCCCCCATGAAGCCCACAATGAAAATACAGCAGGGTATGCTGGATAATCAGGATTCGCCGGTTTTCCGCAATGATTTTTTCCGGCGTTTTGAACTGAGACATGCCGATAAACCCCTGCAATTGAACGAACGAATATCGAAGAAGTATCTTTTCCCGACTTTTTATGGTGATGTCACCTGCGCCATTGGCATTTTCATGTGTTCCTATGAAAAGGCTGCGGCGCTGGTGGCCCGGGAACTGCATCATAAGATCAAACCGGTAAAACTGACAAAGGGACGATCCATTATTGCCTTTTCCTGTTATGAATATAAAAATGTCATGGGCGTGGCACCCTATAATGAGATTGCCATGGCCATCCCGGTCATGGTGAACACCGCCTTCCGGCCGCCCGTGCTTCCAATGATACTTGACTCCTTCAGCCGCTTCGGCTATTATATTGCCGGCATGCCCGTGACGTCCTTTGAAAACCAGATCCGCGGAAACAAAATCTGGGGCCTGCCGAAAGTCACGCAGAGGATTGATATGGAATCCCTGGGCGGCGACTGTGTTACAACGGCTTATGAGGAAAACGGCGATCCCTACCTGACGATCCGTGTGCCGCGTCAGGGGAAGCCCACACAGTTTGACGTGAGCTCCTATCTGTATTCACGATTGAACGGTACCATCCTCAGGAGCGAAACGAATTTTAAGGCCGCCTTTAATGTGGTAAAACACATGGATCTTCTTTTTAAAAAAGGAGCCAGGCCCGATAAAAAATATATTGAAATAGGGAATACACCTTCGACTAAAATGCTGCATGAGCTGGAAATAGAGGAACATCCCTTCCAGCTTCGCTATGCCGAGCATATGTCCAGCTGCTTTGACCTGCCCGATGACAAGGCGCCGGTGTGGCTGAATAATCTGAACGGATAATGATAAAAGGGAGGATGCTGATAATGAAAAAAGACATGAAGATAGTGATTTTCGGTGCGGGCGCCATCGGGCAGTCCGTGGGCGGATGGCTTGCCGGGGTCCACGAGAACCTTTATTTCCTCGACAGGGGAGAAGTGGCAAAGACCATGAAGGAGAAGGGCATCACTCACTTCCAGCAGGGGAAGGAAAACGAGGGCGTTCATGTCTCTGTGAAAGTCATCAGTGACATAAAGGATGCCCGTGATGCCGATGTCATTGCCATCGGGGTAAAGACCTTCAGCCTGGAGGGTGTGGCAAAAATGATAAAGGATACGGTGGGCGACCGTCCCTTTATCGTCGCCATGCAGAACGGCGTGGAAAACCAGGTCATACTGTCGAAGTATTTTTCAAAGGTGATATACTGCGTAATTGGTTACAATGCCTGGATTGAAAAGCCCGGCGTGGTGGGATACCAGAAAAAGGGGCCGCTCATTTTCGGGACAAGGAACAATGAACTCATGGACGAGATGAAAGAGATCGCTGCTGTTTTCAACCGGGGAGTGGAAACCGTTGTTGTGGACCATCTCCAGGACGCGGCCCATTCAAAGGTTATCATCAATCTCACCAATTCTCTCACGACCCTTGTCGGTCTCGGATTTAAAGAGATATCGGATTACGGATATTTTCAGAAACTGCTGTCGAACCTGCTTTATGAAGGCGTGCAGATTGTGAAGGCCGCGGGGTACCATGAATGCAAAATAGGCGGCATGCCTCCGTGGCTGCTTATAAAACTTTCAGCAATGCTGCCACAGTGGATCACCCGGCCCCTCTTCATGAAAAACGTGAGGAAGATGGTTATGAGCAGCATGGCCCAGGATATCATCCAGCGCGGCGGCCATGATTCGGAGCTCGAGACCATCAACGGGTACATCGTGGGTCTGGCTGATAAACACGGGGTAAAGGCGCCCTATAACAGGGCGATATATGAGCTCTGCAAAAGGGAATTTGCCGGTGAGTCATTTACTCCCCGGGATGTGAAAGATGTATGGAAGGAGGTGCAGCCGCGTCTTGATGGCTGAACCAGGAACCGGGCATGCTTGTAATATAAGCGCAAAGGCAGGAAAGTGCCTTCGCGCCCGTGGGCGGCATGCAGCCGGTTTTTCTATTCCTTAACGGCACCGTACACGTCGGTGTATCGTGACGATGCTCCCCAGTTCATATAACGGGTATATCCCGCCTTTCCCAGACGTTTAGCCACCATCTGGGCACGTCCTCCCGTTTCACAGGCCAGAATAAGATATTGTGTTTTGGGAATTTCAGACAGCCTGTCCATAATTTCCCCCGAGGGAAAATTCTTCGATGTGGGAATATGCCCCTTTTTATAGGCGTCGGCAGGACGGACATCTATGATCCAGATGTCGGCCCGGGGCGTATCAATCAGGGTCTTCAGGGCAGCGGGCTCCAGGTATTGCCGGAGCATTGCTCCGTCTTTGCCGCTGCTGCCCTCATAGCATCCCGTCATGGTTGCCGCAAGAGTGATAAATGCCGCTAAGAGAAATAATTTTTTCATGCTTTGCCTCTTTTTCCAGTGATAAAGATATAATAGTGGAATAAGATACTTATTACAATAAAATAGTTTACTATTTAAAAAATAATCAGAAAAGAATGTCGGTGGCTCTATTCATGATTGGGTAATGGAGCATATCGACGGGGCAACATAACCATCGTCGATTATTCGTATCGCAGGGCCTCGATGGGATTGAGCCTGGATGCCTGGGTTGCCGGCCAGATTCCGAAACCGATGCCGATGCAAATCGAAAAGAATACGGCTCCCAGCACCGCCATGATAGAAATTTTTACGGCCCATCCTGCTATGAGGGAAAAAAGCAGTGATATGGAAACTCCCAGTATGATCCCGGCCACGCCTCCCGTGAATGTCATTATTACCGCCTCGATGAGAAACTGGTAGAGGATATCCTTTCGGCGCCCGCCGATGGCCTTGCGAAGTCCTATCTCCCGCGTCCGTTCCTTTACCGATACGAGCATGATATTCATCACGCCCACACCTCCCACGATGAGGGATATGGCTGCAACCGTTCCGAGCAGGAGGCTCATGGTGGTGGCGGTGCTCATCATGGCCTTTCTCATTTCGGAAAAATCCCTGACTTCAAAGAGGCTTTCCTGTCCGGGAAGAACTTTATGCCTTGTTTTTAATGTGCTCATAAGGATTTCCTTTACAGATTCGGCGTTTTCAGGGGATGCAATTTCAACATGTATATCGTCAATGTAGGTTTTACCCGAAAGCCGGTACATGGCTGTTTTTATGGGAATGATAATGATATCGTCCTGGTCCCGCATCATGGTTGCCCCCTTGGCGGGGAGGATGCCGATGACGGTAAAACCGATTTTATTTATTTTTATTTTTTTCCCGATGGGATATTCTTCGCCGAAAATATTTTTTAAAACCGTGGCGCCGATGACTGCGACTTTTTTCCTGGACCGGTTTTCCATCTCGGTGAAAAAACGTCCCGTCACGGGAACCGATGCCTTCATCACGGCGTAATCGACTCCGGTGCCCATTATGAGGGTGTTGCTGTTTTTTGCCCCGTAAACGACCTGGGCCCGGCTGTTTACCGCCGGGGATACTTTTTTTATTCCTTCGATTTCGAGAAATGAATCGGCATCAGCGATGCTTAAACGGCTCCCTTCTCCCTGCTGGAGAGACACACCTCCCGACCGTCTGAAACCGGGGTGAACCGTGAGTATGTTGGTGCCCAGCTTGTTGAGGCTTTCCGTAATAGATGCTTTTGCTCCTTCTCCAATGGCCACCATGGAGATCACGGCAGCGACTCCTATCAGTATGCCCAGCATGGAAAGCAGGGACCTCATTTTATGGGAAACCAGGGAGAGCGCGGCCTGGCGGATATAATCCATGAATTCGGCCCGTCCGAACGAGGCCGATGTAATTTTCAGAGCTCCGTTTATTTTGTCTGTATCTCCGGCGTCGGGAGATGCCGTATGAGTCTTGTTGTTTCTTTTATCTGAAATAATTACGCCGTCTTTCATCCGTATGATGCGTTTTGCCCGCCGTGCAACATCCTCCTCGTGCGTGACCATCACAATTGTTTTTCCATTGTCGTTCAGCTTTTCCAGAATGTCTATTATTTCACTTTCACTTTTCGTATCCAGGTTTCCCGTTGGTTCGTCGGCGAAGAGTATCACGGGCTCGTTCACCATTGATCGGGCTATGGCTACCCTTTGCTGCTCGCCCCCCGAGAGTTCATTCGGGTAGTGATCGACACGGTGACCCATTCCGACCCATTGCAGTTTTTCATCGGTCTTTTCTGCCATGTCTCGCTTTCCGGCGTAGAGCGTGGGGAGCATGACATTACCCGCTGCTGATAACCGGGGAAGGAGCTGAAACTGCTGGAATATAAAGCCGGCTATATGATTTCTCAGGATGGAAAGCTTGTCTTCATCGAGGCCTGTCACATCATGTCCCATTATGGCATAAGAGCCCGATGTGGGGGTATCAAGAAAACCCAGGAGGTGGAGCAGCGTCGATTTCCCTGAACCGGATGCTCCCATGATGGCGACGAACTCACCGGATTCAATGGCAAGTGAGACGCCGTTGACCGCTGCTACCTCGGTGTCGCCCATTTGATAAATTTTTGTGATGTTTTTAAGCTCAATAAGGGGGGTCATTTCTTTGTCGCTCCGGGCCGCTTGGGCATGAAGGGATTGGTAGCGTCCGACGCTTTTTCCGGTGTATAACTGCGCACCGGGACCATGACAGTGTCGGCCGAGCTCAGTCCTTCCGTGACTTCGATGTTCTGATCATCGGCGATTCCCGTGGTGATAGGGCGTTTTTCCGGCTGTTTTGAGCCTTCTTTTTTGACGAGGACGAAGCTCCGGCTACCCTCCTGGATGATCACATCCTGGGGAATCAGGAGCGCATTGTTTATTTCTTTTTCCGTTATTTCTATGCTCGCACTCATGCCGGACCTGAATTCGGCGGGAACGCTGTCGGGTGTTATCACCACATTATAGATCGTCACATTGTTCACGGTCTCCGATTCGTAATATATATGGGTGACCTTTCCTTTAACCGGCACTTCGGGATGGGAATCGAGTGAAATATATGCCGATTGGCCCTCCACGACCTTCCCTATGTCCGTCTCATCCACCTGCGCCTTGACGATAAGCCGGTCGGAAATGACCAGGATTGCGTCAGTAGTGGTCACGGTCTGTCCCGGTTCAATGGAACGGACTATGACCGTCCCATTTATCGGGGCAATGATGGGGATTGGTTTATAAGCGTCCTGCCAGTAGGCAAGGGCCGCGGCTCCCTGGAGACGGGCTGCGTCTATGAGTGCGGCCCTGTCGGTTGAACTCATGATGGCGAGAATTCGGCCTTTGTATACGCTGTCTCCCTCTTTTACGCGAATCTCTTCAATACGGCCGGCCACGGACGGTTTGATTTCCAGCCTGTTTTTCGGAAGTACCGTTCCCGTTGTTGAAACCGTCAGCTTGATATCGCCGGAAAAAGGTTTGATCTCTTTCATGGCGACATCGGAATTTTTTGTACACGCGGTTTTAATGATGAAAAACCCGCCGACGCACATTAAAGTGATGATGAAAAGTGCCGGTTTATTTTTTATTTTCATAATCCAGGGAGCCTCCCGTTGCATAGATCCATTGTGCTTCGGCATCCAGAGCCGCTGCGCAGGCCGTAAGGTGCGCTTTTTTCGTATTTGCCATGTTGCTTTCAATAATTGTCCAGTTGTCGAAAGTCAGCCTTCCGATGGAATACTGGGTCTCACCGATTTTTGATCTCTCAAGAGCGGCGGTAAGCGTTTCTTTCTGCACCTCGACGGTATCAATGCTGTCCCTGAGATTGTTCCATGATTCCTCCAGGCTTCTCATTACCTCATTTTTGACGCTTTTTTCATCACACTGCGCCTGCCGGTAAAGAGCCTTTGCCCTCTCATGGGAGTACCATGTCTCTCCGCCGGAGAACAGGGGCGCGGTGATTTCAAATCCCACTGACCAGTTCCCCGACATGCTGCCCGGTGAATCACCGCTTCTTCCGGCGCTTCCCGTGCCATACAGTTCCGGAGAGTAGGCGAGCTTCGAGGATTTCAGTTCGTATAACGCTGCGTTTACGGTCGACATGGATTTTCTGTATGTAGGATTATTTGCTGCCAGGAAAATAAAATCCGGTTTCAGATCATACGAGGCAAGGAGGGTTAAGTCGCCTGTTACTGAAAAGTCCGGCGGTTCCTCCATTCCCATGATATAACATATCGTTTTTTTCCGTAGTGATATCTCCCTTATGGCGCTTTTAACATCAGCCTGGGATTGAAGATAATCGGCCCTGGCGAAATAATAGGAACCCCGGTGTTCACTGCCGGATTCATATTTCATTTTTACCAGTTCCAGTATGTGCTTTCTTCTTTGTTCTATTTCTTCCAGTATGGCCAGCATTTCCTGGGCCTTCAGGAGAGAGATAAAGGCCGTTTTCAGGTTGTATCGCACCGTGGCTGATGTGGCAGAATAGTTATATAAAGATGAATTTATTTCGGCATCGGCGCTTTTCAGGTCGTAGACGGATTTAAAGCCGTCAAACACAAGCTGTTTCGCCGTTATCCCGTAAGCATATCTCTCTGTAGACCCGTATCCCGCTCCCGACGACCCCGATGATTTTTCGCCCGAGGCTGTGGCGCTTATCTGTGGGAGTAGGGGTGACCGTGCTATCCCCCTGGCCGCTTTTTTCTGGTTTATTATCTCACGGGAAGATAACAGGTCCGGGTTGTGCGCAAGGGCGGTTTTCACACAGCTTTCCCATGTATACCTGACCGCGTTTTCGGCGGAGGCCGGTGTAAGAAGGGAGATACATGAAAATAACATGAGTAGCAGGATGGTTACAATGTTTTTTCCCATGATTATCGTATCCTCGGATTTCTTTATATTGAATAAAAGAGCGTCTCTGCGCTCGTGATGGATTTTTCAGGCACCTGTCTTATAGACCCCGGTTTATTTCTTATTGTTCCATTTTTATGGTTTATATGCAAGAAAGAGTTTTGGAATTTGAATAATTCAGCGGCGGCGCGTCGGGATTAATGCGGTTATATCGTCGACCGGGGGATCAGTTCCGCTAAGGGACCAATGCCTGTCATTGTGCTGTCCGTTGATGAGCTTCGGGCCGCGCTTCACCTTCACCACGGTATAGTTGCCGGATGGGCAGTTGTGACAGGCGTCAGGAGCAGCAGGAACAGAACACGCGCAGGCCGGTATTCTGCTATTTGACGACGATATTCACCAGCTTGCCCGGCACGGCTATGACTTTTACGATGGATTTTCCCTCGATGAATTCCTTTACGCGGTCGTTTTCCATGGCCATTTTTTCCATGTCTTCCTTCGTGATGTCCGACGGGACCATTTCCTTGGACCGTATCTTGCCGTTCACCTGGAACACTATTTCGGTCTCGTTGCGCGTGGTGAGTTCATCGATATATTCCGGCCATGCCGCAGCCGTAAGTCCCTGCTTTCTGCCCAGGGTTTCCCACATCTCCTCGGCGGCATGGGGAATGAAGGGTGAAAGCATGGGGATGAATTTATCGAATATTTCCGATAAAACGGCCCTTCCTGCCGGGCTTTCCCATTCTTTTTCTTCAACCTGGTACAGGGCGTTGGTGAGCTCCATCATACGGGCGATAGCCGTGTTGTACTGCATACGCTCCTCTATGTCTTTGGTGACAATTTTCAGGGTCCGATGCATCTCGATCCTGATTGTTTTCAGGGCATCGGTGAGCGCCTGGTTGTCGACGGCATGCCCGGCGTCGTATAGATGGGCGAAGCGGTTAACAAAACGCCATACCCGGCCGATGAAGCGGTAGCTTCCCTCGACGCCCTTGTCGGACCAGTCCAGGTCCTTCTGGGGAGGCGCTGCGAAGAGCATGAAAAGGCGTACCGTGTCAGTGCCGTATTTCGCGATGATCTCGTCGGGGTCAACTACATTGCCCTTGGACTTGCTCATCTTGGCCCCGTCCTTAATGACCATACCCTGTGTGAGGAGTCTTTTAAACGGTTCGGTGGAGTTCAGGAGGCCCATATCGTGCAGCACCATGCCGAAGAAGCGGGCGTAGAGCAGGTGAAGCACGGCATGCTCGATGCCGCCTATATACTGGTCCACGGGCATCCAGTAGTTCACTTCGTTTTTATCAAAAATTTCCGCCGATCCCGGCGAGGTGTATTTCGCATAATACCATGATGAGTCCACGAAGGTGTCCATGGTCTCGGTCTCGCGGCGAGCCTCTCCGCCGCAGCCCGGGCACTTGACATTGAGGAAGGATTCCATTTGTGTCAGCGGGGAGCGGGAGTCGCCGTGGAAGTCAACCTCGGTAGGAAGCAGGACCGGCAGGTCCTTTTCCGGTACGGGAACTGCCCCGCATTTGTCGCAGTAGATCATGGGGATTGGGCAGCCCCAGTAACGCTGACGGGAAATCCCCCAGTCGCGGATGCGGTAGTTCACCTGCCGCTTCCCGAATCCCTGCTTCTCGGCGTAATCGGAAATGCCTTCGATGGCCTCGCGGTTGTGGAAACCGTTGAAGGGTCCCGAGTTGACATTGACGCCGTCATCGATATAGGCGTCGGTCATGGCATTCACCTCGATGGGACTTTCAGGGTTGTCGATGACGAGCTTAACGGGGATGCCGTATTTTTTCGCGAAGGCAAAGTCCCTGGTGTCGTGGGCCGGGACGGCCATAATGGCGCCCGTACCGTATTCCATGAGAACGAAGTTGCCCACGTACAGGGGCACTTTCTCATTGTTGAAGGGATTGATGATTTTCAGTCCCGTATCGATCCCCTCTTTTTCCTTGTCGTCGGAGATGCGGTCGGCCATGGACTGTGTCTTGATACGTTTGATAAATTCCTTTACGGCAGAATCGGTAATTTTTTCCAGGAGCGGGTGCTCCGGGGCGATGACCATGAAGGTAACGCCGTACACCGTGTCGGGCCGCGTCGTGTATATAGGGAAATCCTCTCCTGATTCCAGTTTAAAAGTTATCTCCAGTCCCTTTGACCGGCCGATCCAGTTGCGCTGCATGGTGATGACCTGCTCCGGCCATGTATCCTTCAGTTCTTCATGTCCCGCCAGGAGCCGTTCGGCATAGGCGGTTATCCTGAAGAACCACTGTTCCAGGTCCTTCTGGTGTACCTCGGAATCGCAGCGCCAGCACACACCGTTTTCCGCCTGCTCATTGGCCAGGACGGTCTGGCACGAGGGACACCAGTTTACCGATGATTTTTTCTTGTACACCAGACCCTTCTCGAGCATTTTTACAAACAGCCACTGGTTCCATTGGTAATATTCCGGCTTATAGGTGGCCAGCTCCCTGGTCCAGTCATAGGAAAAGCCCATGCGGCGGAGCTGCTTTTTCATGTTGTCGATATTTTCCGCCGTCCATTTGTGCGGCGGTATATTGTTCTTGATAGCGGCGTTCTCAGCTGGAAGGCCGAAGGAGTCCCATCCAATGGGATGAAAAACGTTTTTCCCCTTCATTTTCATGTACCGCGACACGATGTCGCCGATGGTGTAATTTCTCGCGTGTCCCATGTGAAGGCGTCCCGAGGGATAGGGGAACATCTCCAGGACATAATATTTTTCTTTCGAGGGATCAACGGTGTTCTTAAAGGCACCGTCCTCTTCCCATTTTTTCTGCCATTTATTTTCTATATCGATGAATGAATACTCGCGTTCTTCCATGGGTGACCTCTGCAGATTATTTTCCTTCTTTTTCAAGAATACCGAGGATTTCGTCCGGGGACGATGACCTGATTATGCTTTCCTTTGTCTTCTCATTTTTCAGGATTGCCATGATATTCGAGAGCAGCCTCAGGTAATCCTTGTGCTGCCGTTCCCCCGCCGCTACGAGGATTATGAGGTGAACGGGATGACCGTCCAGCGAATCAAAGTCGATTCCTTTCTTGGATATACCTATGGCAAAGGCCATCTCTTTTACCATGTTGATCTTGGCGTGGGGTATGGCAATACCCAGTCCGATTCCCGTACTCATGATCTCCTCCCGTTCCTTAAGGGCCCGTGTCAGGGTTTCCACGTCGGAACAGATTTCACTGTCCTGGAAGACCTGTGCCAGTTCCTCGATGGCCCTGAATTTGTTGTCAGCTTCCAGTTCCCGGATGAATTTTTTATTTGTGTAAACCGCTACGGGGGACATATGAATACCTCACATTTTCTGAATTGAAAGAGAAGATCATACCCTTTTTCAGCCCCTTCAGGTATATGTCAATGATTAATTCTTTTTCAGCCCCGTGGCTTTTTTTCTTGACATTTTTAGATATTTTTACATTTTGATGGACTTTAAGTATCTGTTTAACTGAAATTGTAAAGAGGGGCGCTGAACAAATCCTGGAAGGCTGCGGGGAAACCGAAACGGTTTTTCCGAATAATTTATTCCTGATACGTGTTATAAGGTTGGCTGTCATGCATACCAAAACGCATAATTCCGAAAATCTGCAGCAGCGCTGCCAGGAACTGGAGCTTTTGCTGCGTCAGAAGGAGCAGGACCTGGACCTCTTTAAGAAGGCCGCCCTGGAAGCCGAGATGCGCTGTTTTAAAATCGCCACGGAATACAAACAGGCCCTGGTGCAGAGGGACCGGGCCCTCATGGAACGGGAGCGCCAGATAAACGAGGTGCGGCTTCGCAACGAGGAACTGCAGGACCTGCGGGATAAATACCAGGGACTGGCCATGCGCGACGATCTTACGGGCATCTATAACCGGCGTTATTTCTTCGAACTGCTCATCAACGAGATGGAGCGATGCAGGAGATACAGCGGCGCCTTTTCACTCCTGATGTTCGATATCGATAATTTCAAGCATTTCAACGATACCCACGGCCATCTCATCGGCGACGAGGTCCTGCGGCACTGCTGCGACATCGTGAAAGACAATATTCGTAAAAGTGATATATTCTCGCGCTTCGGCGGCGAGGAATTCATGATTATTCTCCCTGAAACGGAGCTGAAATCGGCCGGTATCCTGGCTGAGAAGCTCCGTCACCATATCGACGACTCGCCCCTGGACCTGGGGAAACAGGAACTCCATGTGACGGCCAGCTTCGGCGGCACCGGTTTTGACGAACGGGACATGCTTAAAACCGTCATCGAGCGCGTGGACAATGCCCTGTATATGGCCAAAGAACGGGGCAGGAACCGCGTGGAACTGGCCTACTGCTGATCATTTCAGCAGAAATATCGAATTTTTATTGACTTAATTGCCCGTATATCTCTACTATAATAGAACTGCTTGCCATAAGTGGGACTAATTCGTCAGCATACTATATCCAGGGGTACAATATGAAAGTTGTCCACGTATTAAAACGCATCGAAATGATCGACAATGATATCAAGGATCTTAAAAAGCTTGAGAAGTCCATCGCCAGCAATAAATCCTTCTCAACCCCCATATACATGTCCATCGAGAAACAGATCAACATTCTTTTGGGCGAGAGGATAAAGATGCTGGAACTCGCTATCGCCAATCCCCCGGAAAGCCTGGTTGAACTGGTCGAGGGCAAACCGGAAGAGCGGCATACCGAACCGGCAAAAAAGACCGCAAAGAAAAAACCGGTCCCGACAAAGGCAAAACCCTCGTCTCCGGGAAAACCGAAACCCAGGTCAGGCGCCGATGATGATATGTCCGACGATGATGATATCCCTATGCTCACCCAGGACATGATCGATGCCAGGATGAACGATATCAAGGTCAAGGAGGCCCCCCGGAAAAAGGAGGAGGCCAAATCCGATGTTCACGGCAGTGATGACAGCGTGAAAATACTGGACATAGCCCTGGAAAAGGGAACTCTGAGCCGGAAGGATGTTGATAACCGGAAGGATGTCGATAAGGAGAAGAAGGTACGCTTCTTCAGGGAAAATTTCCCCACGGATTAACGTCCTATACTCTTGCCCCCGGCGAACGGACCTGCCGTCCTTAATTAACTGAGACCCGCCACCCCCTGAGGGGGGTAATACATTCATTTTACAATTTCCTTTAATGGCAAGTCCCCCTCCGGGGGATTTAGGGGGGGGGCACCGGCCAGCTTTACTTTGACAGCAATTTAGCCAAAACAAATTCCAGCCGGTATTTCTCCAGGAAGTAAACCGCCGAGCCCATCTCCATGTCTTCATCGCGTATGCCGTTAAATTCAATGGCGCTGATCAGTCCGTTTCCGCCGATCTGTGTTTTGATTCCGCTCAGCTTCTGCGAGAGGTTTTTGAGGGGAGTGAAATCCGTGGAGGCGCCGGGAGTTTTTATGCAGTAATAGTACTGGTTGTCGTTATACCGCGCAATGATTGCCACGGTAGGTTTCACCGTACGGAACTTCATGAGATGCAGGTCGGCCAGGAATGAACTTTCATTGGAGAAGGAGACCTCTCCCTGTTTGGACCGTGCCAGTTTGAGCACCTCTATCTTGACATTTATACGGGAAATCACTTTTTCATTATTTATGGATTCTATAACATTTTTACTGAACTCATAGAGGTGCAGCAGGGCCTGTTCCTTGTCGGCCTGGGGTTTAACAAAGGAGAAAATATTTCCGCGCTCATCGAGGATATACATGAGCACATGTTCTTTTTTGTCCTCGTAGATGATGGAGATGGAATTTTTCTTTCGTTTGTTATAAATGGCTTCCATCATCATGATGCGCGGATCACCCCCCTGGAAGTGGAGCGTCATGGCCTTCTTGGGGCTCACCGTGAGGGATGCCAGCATTTTAATGAGATGGGGCTGCCTGGTTACGGTGATGACTGCGCCATCCCTGTTTATCACCACAAAATGGGAGCCGATCCTGGTAACCAGGCGGAGCGACGACGGGGGATTGCTTTGAACGATGAAGTCATAGGTTTCCCTGAAAAGGCGGTCAATGTCTTTATACATTTTTTTAAAGGGTTCAGGCGTATTGACGGCGCAGTATTTTTCATAGGGCCGCTTAAGCAGTATACCGTCGCAGAGTATCGTTTCCAGTATCCCGATGAGGGCATCCTCGGAAGTGTAATGATGGATATAGCTCTGTCCCCAGCTTGTCTTGAATACATGGTAGATGCTTTCCAGGGCATCGGCGTTTTCGCGGTTGAAATTGATTATTATCATGTTGATGGTGTTGAAAGTCCGGTTGAGGTAGAACTCGTTTTTCAGATAAATATCACCGCCGACGAAAAGGTTTGATATCTCCGTGAGGAGCTCCAGGATTAGATTCTGGTTTATCCTGCTGTATCCCGACTGGATCTGGAGCCGCGTGAATGTGGGATTGAAAATCTGGTTTATGGCGGTCCAGGTCATGAGCTTCACCAGGTCCCTCTCGGTCTTGAGCGTAGTGGAGATGAATTTGTCCGTGGAGCTTGTATCGCGTTTATACAGCCGCCATTCGATATCGGTTATCCCCGCGTTCAGGGGTTCTACGTAGAGAATGGATTCATGGGGTGTGTCCTTGAAGGTGACATAGTTGTCTATCTCATCCTCGTTGGGGGTGAAATTGGCTTTGATTTTTCTGCTGAGAAGCATGAAGTCCGATTCGGAGATGCTCTGCGCCAGGTTCATGGCGGGAAGCTCACGGGCGATTTTCTGATAGCTGAGGAGCATGAATTTTTTCACCATGTTCCAGAAGAACATGATTTTTTTATAATCCCAGTTGTCGAAGTTGTCGTTTTCTTTTATATCGGCGGCGGTCCAGTTCCATTCCTTTACATAGCTGAACATGACAATGACCTTGTAGGGAAGGTTCTTGCTCTTCTGCATGGCGGCATACTTGGACAGCTGGGGATTGATTTTAAGATAGAGGTTCTGCCGCAGGATCGTCAGGAGGTTCCGGTCTTCCAGTGTGGCGTTATAATAATCGTACACCTCTTCAAAGAGAAGAACATACGAGTCGAGAATCTTGTTGTCGAAATCACCCTTGTGAATGGCCGATTTTATTTTCTGGCTGATAAGGTATGCCTGGTCCGAACCGAAAAGGTATTTTTCCAGGATGCCGATTTTCAGAATGGACTTGAAGGGATTCCCCAGGGCCTTTATGAGCTGGAAAAGGGCCGAACCGAGAAAGTCCTCCTTGGATATGTTGTAGAGATTGCCCAGGTCAATATAATACTCCTCGCGAAGCTCCGCCGGAACCTGCTGGTAGAGCATATCATATTCCCTGTCGCCGATACGGGGGACCACCCACCAGAAGGGGATTTTTCCGGCGATTATAATGGAGCTCCGGTAAAACTCGTCCTTCAGGGTAGCACCAATGGTTGATCCGAAGGCCTCATCTTCATCCTCGGCGTAGATGTTATTTCGGAGGTTGCTGATATCGTTGGGGAAGAGATGCACGTCGATTCCGGCTTCATCCTTGGTCCATTTTTGTATCTCGTCTATCTTCCTCTGAAAGTTACTCATGACGTCGGCGGGCACTCCCTTCCTGTCGATGCAGACCCAGTAATCGAAGTCGGACTGCTTCGTGTAGGCGATTGTGCCGACGCTTCCCATGACGGCCAGCATTTCCACGAAGGGGTGCTGGTTGTGGATGGATAATCCCGTTTTATGAAACCTGTTTTCCAGGTATTTGATCGTTTCCCGGTCGGGCTCATATCCTGCAATGCCCAGGGGAACCTTGCCCTCGACGAATCCCGGTATTTTCCGGTCGTTTACGCACAGGAGGAGCGGAATGGCATTGACGACCTTTTTAATCGCCGTATTGGTAATGAGCTGCTGGAATCGGTCGAACTTGGCCCTGTTAAAGGTGAGAAAATTCTCCCGGTTTTTTTCGATTGTTTCTATAAATGACATGATATCCGGTATTTATCGGCCGTTGAATTCTATAAGGTTGATTTTATTTTGATGTACTGTTTAATAAGTGTTACTTTATAAATGACGGCCCCACTATCAAGTAAAAAATGAATAATGGTACAGGGATGCGGTCTTTTTAGTGCAGGTGAAAATTTAAAAAATTTAATAATAGACATTAGCATTGCCTGAAATAGGTTGGTATTTTGGCCGCGTATGCCGGGCATGATAAAAAAGAGAAGGTAAATTATCGGCATATACTGAATGCCGTTGCAGATTTAACATTGACAGGAATTTTCAGCGATGCAAACATATTTTGAATGGTTGCATCGGTATATGTAAAATATTATTTTTGGATATTAAAATTTTATCCACCAGGATGTGAAGAATGATGGAAATTGATGAAATTATGATCGAAGGGAGCGATATATCAATCGATACGGACCTGATTGAGAGCGAGCTCGTCTCTATCGATCAGACATTACCGGGACAGCTGTATATCATACCCATCCGGTACCGTCCCATTTTCCCCGGTATCGTTACCCCCCTGATCATTTCCCAGGGACGGTTCACCGATGCCATTGACAAGGTGCTCAATGAATCACGAACCGTGGGGCTTGTCCTTATTAAAGACGATGAAAAGGATGAAATCGACTCCGAGGATCTCTACAACTTCGGAACGGCGGTTAAGATACTGAAAAAAATCAATCTTCCCGACGGCGGTGTGAATGTTCTCATTAACAGCGTAAAGCGCTTCAGGATAAACGAGGTCATTTCCAATAAAAAATTTCTCGTGGCCGATGTGGAATACATGGACGATCGGTTGGGAAGCGTTAAAAGCATTGAAATCAAGGCTCTGACCCGCGAGGTTCTGGGGCGCCTTAAAAAGCTGTCGGAAAACAATCCTCTTTTCACCGAGGAAATGAAGCTCACCATGCTCAACGTCGATGAGCCGGGAAAGATCGCTGACTTTGTCACCTCCATCCTCAATATCGAAAAAAACGAGTACCAGGAGGTGCTGGAGACCCTCAATGTGAAAAAGCGCCTGGAAAAAGTGCTCCGTCTCCTGCAGAAGGAGATGGAGGTTATGAACGTCCAGAAAAAAATCCAGGGCCAGATAAATGAAAAGATAGACAAGCAGCAAAAGGAGTATTTCCTCCGGGAACAGCTCAAGGCCATAAAACAGGAACTGGGCATCGAGGATGATGAAAAATCCGTCGAGGTCCGCGAGATGAAGAAGAAGGTCGACGATCTCGAGTTGAAAGGAGAGGTCAGGGAAAAGGTGACCGAAGAGCTGGAAAAACTCACGCTCATGGAACCTTCTTCGGCCGAATATACGGTGACCCGCAACTATCTGGAAACTATTTTCTCCCTGCCGTGGAATACCAAGACCGAGGATAAAATCGATCTGGATAAAGCGGAACGCATTCTGGAGCGGGAGCACTACGGTCTTGAAGATGTGAAAAAAAGGATACTGGAATTTTTGGCCATAAAGAAAATCAAGCCCGACGCCAAGGGCTCTATCATCTGCCTCGTGGGGCCTCCGGGAGTGGGAAAGACCTCCCTGGGCAAGTCCATTGCCAAGGCTCTAAACAGAAACTTTTTCCGCGTCAGCCTTGGGGGGATGCGCGATGAGGCCGAGATCAAGGGCCATCGCAGAACCTATATCGGTGCTATGCCCGGGAAGATAATCCAGGGAATGAAAATTGCCAGGTCGCGAAATCCCGTGTTCATGCTTGATGAAATAGATAAGCTGGGACAGAGTTTTCAGGGCGACCCGGCCTCGGCCCTCCTGGAGGTGCTTGACCCGGAGCAGAACGTGGAGTTCCGGGATTATTACCTGGATGTGCCTTTCAACCTTTCCGATGTTCTGTTTATCACAACGGCCAACACCCTGGACTCCATACCGGCCGTGCTGGCCGACAGGATGGAGGTCATCAGGCTTGCCGGCTACATCGCCATGGAAAAATACCAGATTGCCCGGAAATACCTGCTGCCCAAGCAGGTTGAACAACACGGCCTGAAAAAAAACAGCATTCAGATCGACAAGACCGGATTCCTGTACATCATTAACGGCTGGGCCAGGGAGTCGGGAGTGAGAAACCTGGAGCGGCAGATAGAAAGGATATGCAGAAAGACGGCGACCTTTGTGGCGAAAAAGAAAAAAATTTCACCGGCGCCGCTTTCCGTGGGGAAAATACGGGAGTACCTGGGACCGGAGATATATCTCGACGATGAGTTTACGAAAATAACAAAACCCGGGCTTTCCATAGGGCTGGCATGGACCTCCCTGGGAGGCACTACCATCGTCATAGAATCGCTTTCCGTGGAGAACAGGAAGGGAGCGGGTCTCAAACTGACGGGTCAGCTCGGCGAGGTTATGTCCGAATCGGCCAATATCGCCTACAGCTATATTCAGCATATGCTGGCCCGTGACGAACAGGCCCGCAAGTTTTTCGATAATAATGTCATTCACCTCCACGTGCCGGCCGGCGCTACTCCCAAGGACGGGCCCTCGGCCGGGATTACCATGGCCACATCGCTTTATTCGCTGACAACGGGAAGGCTGGTGAAGAACAATATCGCCATGACAGGCGAGCTTACACTTACGGGGCGTGTTCTTCCCGTGGGAGGCGTGAAGGAAAAGGTCATCGCGGCGAAAAGGGCCCATATGAAGCACATCATCCTGCCCTCGGACAACCGGAAGGATTACGAGGAAATCCCCGACTATATTAAGAAGGGGCTGCGTTTTTCTTTTGTCAGGGAAGTGGAAGAAGTATTCGAACTTGTCTTTGCCGGTAAAGCAAAGGTAAAAGGCTGACTTATTTCCCGGCCGGGACGGATCGGCATGCTGGGAATAAAATAAAAGAGTCCAGGCAGAATATTATTGACTTTGCGGCACAATAATGTCATTAATACATATATGGCATGACCATGGGGTTGTATTCCCTGTGATGCCGGTGAGCAATATCCTTTGCCAGGAGGGCCCAAATGTCGATTCAGAATCTGATGGAAGATATCGTCGCCAATGTCGTTGAAGAGGTGATGAAAAAGGACAAGGATCTGGAAAAAATAAAGGTGAATCGCGATGATATCGTCGCCTATGTTTTGAACAGAATACCTCCCAAATATATAACCAGCGAGCGCGGAATTCTCCACGGGAAGATTCAAGCGCACTACGAGACGCAGCAGAAGACCGACATGCTGTTCAGCGTCTATGAAGCCATCGATGTAATAAAAAAAAGACGCTCAACGGAACTGCATTCTGCCGAATCAACAGCTGCTGCCGAAGAGTACCGCCTGTCTCATATAGTCGGCGAGGTTCTGGAGGAAACAACACTTTCCATGATTCCCAACGTGGAAGTGACGTTGCTGTTCAAGGGCAAACCGGCGAAGATGATCGACGACAACTGGAAAAATCCCTATACTACCAACAAGGCCACCAAGGGCTATTACCATTTTTGGCCCATTTTTTCCAAAGGCGATATGGGGAAAAGCGCCCATGTGCCCTTTACCCTCGAATTCAGTCATCCCAAGTTTGAAGATAAAAAGGTTGATATTGAGATAGAAACCATTTCGAAACCCAACATGGCGAAGACCCACACCACCGCCATTGTGCTGCTGCAGGCGAAGGTCGGTGTAGACCTGGATTTTCTCTACAAGTAGGATTTGCCGATTTCTTTTGAAAAATCGCCAGGGCGGGTTCTCACCATGAAGGAATGGATTAAAAAGACATTGTTCCCGGGACGGGAGGAGTTTGGCGGCGAGTTTCAATCGGAGCTGCACTACCAGTGCAGCAGGGTCATTCTGCCCGCATCATTTATCTGCATTTTTGCCTGGATCAATTATATCCCCGTGGACGGGCAGCTTTATCCCGGAGAGCCCCATATCATAACGCTGCGTTACGGCCTTTCGGCTGTCGGGCTTCTTATTTTTGTCGCTCAGTTTATACCGGTACTGAAAAAGAAAAGCATGTATCTCCTGTTCGTCCTGGGAGTATATCTCCAGGCGGCTACGGCGGTCATCACGGCACTTACCAAGGGGGACCCCGTATATTTTTCCGGCTATATCTTTGTGGTCATGATTCTCACCATTATGCCATTTATCAAGGTGCTCACGTGGATACTTCTTTTCCTGTCCGTGGCGCTCTTCATGTCAATAGGGATTTTCAAGGGCATGGCCTTTGCAACACTGCAAGAGCAGTACCGCCTCAATGATCTCCTCGCAACTGCCGGCTTCGTCATCGTTTTCATCTATGTCCTTGACCGGATCCGTTTTCAGAGCTGGCAGAAATCTGTAGAGATTCAGAAGCACAAGGAGAGCATACAGACCGACAAGGAGCGCATTGACAGCATCGTGGCCGAGACAAAGGATGTGCTGACCCACCTTGACGAGGCCACGGGCATTATCAGCGGTTACTCTAAAAACGTGGACACGGCCATCAGGGAACAGTCGGAGCTCATGGCCAGGAGCCGGGTCTCGAATGACACGGTAATATCTTCTTTTGAAAAACTGAAAATCGAGACGAACAGCCAGCTGGAAATGAACATCAAGGGAAAGGGGCTTACGGAGCAGCTCCGGGGGGACATGAAGGTTTCGGCGCAGTCGAGCAGCGCCGCCATTGAAGAAGCGCATAAAATAAAAATTCTTTCCGATGAATGCGATATCAAACTCCAAAATTCGCGTAACGCCATTGAGAAACTGAAGGAGGAATCGTCGCGGATAGAGGAGATTTCCCAGACCATCAACGATATAGCCGATCAGACGAACCTGCTTTCGCTGAACGCCTCAATCGAATCGGCCAGGGCAGGGGATCACGGCAGGGGATTCGCCGTTGTCGCCGATGAGATATCAAAGCTTGCCGAGAAGAGCATTTCTTCGGCCCGTGAGATCAGCGGCATCATTGTGATGTCGGTAAGCCGGATCAACGAGGCCTCGGAACAGATCGAGGAAACCTCGACGGCCTTAAAGGATATAATATCGTTCCTGGAAAACAACCGGAGCCTTCTGGAGGATTTCGGTACGGTCATCCAGTCACAGGTCAGGGACGTGCAGCTACTCATTGATCAGCTCGAGAATTCACTGGATTACACGCATTCCATCGATCGTATTACCGATGAGAATGCCAGGGAAATTGATAATTCACGGATGATGATGGAAGAAATTGAAAAATTTTATCACAATCTGGGCGACATGTCGACGCGACTACTGCAGCTCTCGGAAAGCCTTGCCGGTGATATAAGCAGGATGAAGAACGTGCTGTATCAGTCCCGCTAACTGTGTAATGGGAACGGTTGCCGTGACGTATGGGCCGTGCCGGTCAGTCGAAAACTGATTCCAAAAAATTTTTTACCCGTTCGGCCACTTTTTCTGCCGTGTCTCCCCGCACGATGCCGTGCCGCTCCGAGTATATCTCGTAAATTTCCTTTTTGGTGGTCCCCACTTTTTTGAATATTTCCATGGCGCTGACGGGATTAACTACCGGGTCATTGGAGCCCTGTATGATGAGTGCGGGGATCTGGATGGCGGGAAGATTTTTTTCCACCACGTCCATAAGTTTCCCCAGTTCATTGACGCCCCTGACGGGATTGCGCAGGTAGTTGATATGGGGATTTTCCGGTGTATTGGCAATGAATTCCATCTTTCCTTTTCCCACGTGCAGCCTGTCCAGGAACTTGTTCCATGCCACGACGGCCGAGGTAAGGCGCGATGATATGTTCTGGAGCTTCAGCGGGGCTGATATGGAAATAACGCCGCTCAGCCTGTCACCCTTCTGCGAGGCCTGGAGAAGGGCCAGGCCCGCTCCCGTTGAAAAACCGGCAATGGCGAACCGCCTGACGGAATTTTCCATGACGATGTAGGCCCGGTTCACCGAGTTGTACCATTCGATCCATTCGCGGGAGTCAAGGTCTTCCGGTGCCGTACCGTGACCGCGAAGGCGCACGCCGTAAACGGCATACCCTTTACCATGGATGATGTCGGCAAGGACCCTCATCTCCTCGGGAGCGGCCATGTAGCCGTGAATCAGGATGATCCCTTTTCTCTGGTACCACCGTTTCATGAAAAAGGGGCGGCCGATATTTTTTGGTTTGCTTTCATCGGGCAGGAAATATTTTTCATAATCCTCTTCGAAAAATCGTTGGTCGAGTTCCAGGAAATACCCGCGTATTTTTCTCCGCGCCAGGAAGGCCGGCCGCGCCGCCGACTTGATGAGGAGCCTGGTTATGCCCGGCAGGGGTTCCAGCTCATTGGTGAAGACTTCGAATATATTGTCCTTGCGGATCGTATGGAACTCATAGATATCACTGAACTTCTTTTTATTTTTTATTATGTAATGGTCTTTCATTGTTATGAGGCCGTCGCTGACACCGGCTTCGATGAAGCTGTTGAAACGCTGGTGCTCGTCATCGGTAATGATGTGAAACTGGTTCTTGTAAAGGTTTGTATGAAGGTTTGGGATCTTTTTTTCTTTCAGCTGTTCAATGGCCAAAAAGGCCCTGTTCTTGAGATCACATTCATGGATCTTTGTCCGGTTCGTTTTTGTCAGCATATAGGCGAAGATGTGGTCCGAGTTTATGGTGGTCATGCCGTAGATTGCATCCATGTAGCGTTGCATGAGGTCGATGCTGGGCCTGTTGAAAGGGACCTCTTTTTTCAGTTCGTCGGAATCAAGATAGAGTCTCCTGTTTGCCGCTTTTCCCATGGCCGTGCTGCAGCCGTTGAGATATTCACGCGGGTGTATGGGTTTGCCGAAATTAATGTCTATGTCCACGCCGTCGAGAAGCATTGTCCCTTCGATTTCCAGTTCCTCTTCCATTCTCTCAGAAACATTTTTGACGAACCGTTCCACCAGCCGGTTGATGGCGTTGTTGTGCACCCGGATTGGATAATAGGTGATGTTTACCGGAATGATAAGGGACTCTTTGGCCAGGACGCCGTCCAGGTCCTGCGGGGTGAGCCTGAAGTGTTCCAGCATAGCCTTGAGTTCATCATTAAAATTATTCTCTTTCAGATAACGCATCTTTTCACGGTAAAACTCGGTGTTCAGGGCGACATTGGCGGCACCTGTATGGGGCGGTCTTCGTATCCCCGTGTTGTAAATCATATATTTTCCTTTTTCCACCAGTTTCTTGTCCTTGACCATCTGTCCCTCGGGGAATATAAGGGTGCTGTTTTCTCCCGTGAGCATTGAGCGCGTGAAGATCACGTCCCGGTCCGGGTCTTTCGTTGACACACCTCCCAGTTTCTCTATGAATTTGCCGAAGCCGCCGCCGAAGAAGGAATAGTGGGCCAGGGAGAAGGTGTACATGTTTAGATATTTTTTTATGATGTAGGGCATGAAAATTGTTTCCAGCCGGGTGAAATGATTGATAACAAAGAGGACCGGCTGGTCAGGTACATTCTCCAGGTCATGCAGCCTGATGTCCACCTTTGACGATTTGAACAGGGCGTCCAGTGCGACGATGACGGTTTTAGTAATAGGCTGCGATATTCTTTCCATGGATGACACTCCTCGATTGATACCTTAAAACCTTTTATTGAAATAATCGTCAAGTATGCGGGCGTGATCAAAGACAATATTTTCCGGAAGCGAGTTTTGCGTGAAAACAGCCGCTTCCCGCGCATCATCGGCTGCCACGGGATTCCCATGGGCGGAAGCTATGTATACCGTGGTGATGGTATGATGCCGGGTATCGCGGGAGGGATCGGAGTATGTATGGAACTGGCGTGACAGGGTGACGTGCAGGGACGTCTCCTCGAGCGCTTCCCTGACCGCGGCGGTTTCCAGGGATTCACCGTAATCCACGAAGCCGCCGGGAATTGCCCAGCCATGAGGAGGGTTTTTCCGTGCGATGAGCACGATTCCCCGGGGGCTTTTGCCGCCATCAGGGATTATTTCTATGATAATATCCACGGTGGGCAGGGGATTCCGGTGTTCTTTTGTCAAAATTCTTCCCCTCCAATATTTTTTATCAGTGTTATCTGATTACCCTTATCGTTAAATATGATTTTGTCAAAGGATTTTTTTATCATCTGCAGGCCCACGCCGTGGTAGGTGGAGAGAAAATTTTTACTGTACTTCCCGGTATTCCCCGACATGAAGGTCTGCCAGTCAAATCCATTGCCTTCATCGGTGATAATGTATTTCACGTGGTCTTTTTCCAGGGCATACTCCACCAGGACTTTTCTCTTCAGGATCGAATCATTGCAGCACTGCTGGACAAGGAATTCCCAGTAGTTGCCTCCGCGTTGCTTGAGTTCGGTTTTGGTTTTGTATCCGACTTCCAGGTTGCCGTGTTCAATGGCATTTATTATGGTTTCCTGGAGGGCAATCTGGAGATAGAGTATGCCATTCCGTGGTATTTTACCATCGAGGTTCCGGATGAGGCGGTAGCTGAAGAGATGGACCAGGGAAAGATCGTTGTCCAGAACATAGCTGGCTTTCTCAGAGGTGAGCCATTTGTTGGTGATATAGTCGCTTTGCAGAAAGCGCCCTGTTACAAATATTCTGTGCAGCTCTTTATTCTTCAGCACCGGTTTCATTTTCAGGTGAATCGTCTGAATGTCGCGTGATTCCTTCATGAAAACGGTGGTGATGAGCTCCGATTCAATCCCCATAAAAGCACTCTTCAGTTTATCCAGGACGAGCTGTCGGTAATGAACGTCGTTCTCAACGTCGGCAAGGAAAAATATTTCTCTCAGTGGCCTGCCGATAAGTGCTTTCTGGTCGATATTGAGGCTCCGGCTGAAGGCCGTGTTGTGATTAACGATACGACCCAGGTTGTCCAGGAGAATGATGATTTCATTGCTGTGGTTTTTCATCAGTTCAATGAAGCTCAGTTCTTCGTCGACTTCCTGGAATGACTTTCTGATCCTGTTTCTCGTCAGGGCAAGAAACAGGAAAAGTGCGGCCAGGGATGTGAATATGAGCAGAACCGGAGAGAGATAATGCTCTTTAATAGGCATTATGTGGCGATGAATATGTTCAAAGAGGAAATCCAGAGACAGGACAATAACAAAGGCGGCAATAGAGAAGAGCGATATATACCTGATATATGCCCGTTCCATGCTGCTGAAGGTTCTTTTTATAGGATCATTCATGGTCTCAGCGTGATCATATCCTGCTGTTTTATTGACATGCTTCCTGCCCGAAACTATATATTATTTGCGGCAAAGGAATCATGTCACTCCGATCGCCTCTTTGTTTCACCTGCTTGAGATGATAAAGCATTTCCATCGATTTACAAGCAAAATATAGTTTTATCCCGGTCAATTTCCGCTGAATAAAAATCCTGATTTTACCTCGTATTTGCCCGGAACATTTGTTGCAGGTTTGGTGTAATTTGCTGAAAAATACTAAAATTCTCTTGCTTTTTTTCTGTCATGCCGTACAAGTTATCCCGTCGATCCTGTATAATCCGGGGTCGTTTTTCGCCGCATTATATGTAAGGGGCCATTGGTCGGGAGTATCCATCGGTGTAATTTACTTTCCATATACATGAAAGCTGAGCAACAATCGATAAGGTACGCTCTATGTCCGGTGAGTGTGGTGAGACTGGTGTAGATAGTATACAGCGGTCTTTTCTTCCGTTTTTCCCCGGTGTTGTATGTCAGATTATGAAATAAGTGCCTGTGTGCATAAGTGAGGGTAGTATGAAAAAGATGCTTGAGTTTGTCTTATCCCGTCCGCGCCTGGTTATTGCAACCGCATTGATTATAACTCTCATAACCGGATACGGGATTACCTTGTTTGAATATGACAATTCAGAAAAAAACGCCATGCCTTATGATGATACGACGTACCAACTCGGCGAGGAAACTAAAAAGCTTTTCGGCGACAGCAGCACATTTCTCATTGCAGCTATTGAGCCTGCCGAAAAAGGGAAACTGCTTACAAGAGAAACATTTCAGTATATTAATGGCATTGCCAACGAGGTACAGGAATACCGGACCTTTAACCGGGCGAAAGAAGATCTGCGTCTCGCAACCGTTCTTGAATCGGGAAACGTGAAAATTGCCGGGCCCGTTAAAATTTCAGATAAAGAGAAGGAACTTCAGGAGGGGTATGATCAGCCCTATAGGCCCCGTAACCGCTACGACTACAGCGCTTATCGTGCTGTTTCAATGAAGGACATCGCCTCGCGGCTCGATAACGGCGGCAGAGCCATGATGGAGACTATCATTGAAGCGAAGAATATGAAACAGCTGGATCGCAGCTCTCCCATGGATATAAAGGATTACAAGATACTGCTCGAGTCCTGGGAGGATATATATCTTCTTAAATCAGTAAAATTACTCCAGGAGGCCGTGGACCCCATATCTATCACGGACATAAACGGCGAACATGATGAACTCAAAGCGGTAACCCTCATCCCCAAGGATAAGGAGGGAAAGAGGATAATTCCCTCGACACCCGCCGACTTTGCTGCCTACAAGAAGAGACTTCTCCGGAACCCGGCCTTCAAGTCAAACTTTTATTCCATGGATGATAAGGGAGAGATACGTGCCCTGGCAATGTCCATGATGCTGCGCCGCCAGCGCAATTATGATGCCTTCACCGAGTATGGCTGGGCCATGTTCAATAAACATAATAACCCCCATTCTCCCGTGAAAGTTCTGCTCCAGGGAAGCCTGGTTTTCAACAAGGTCATTAATGAGTACAACGAAAAGGATATGGGCAAATATCTCCCCATTGCCGCTGTGATCATGCTTATAGTATTTTACTTGAATTTTAAGTCGATCCGGGGCATGGCCCTTCCCATTCTCTCGGTTTTCATGGGAAGCGTCTGGACCATGGGAATTCTGGGTTTTCTGGGCATTAAAATGACCATCCTTACCGCTATTATCCCGCCTCTGCTTATGGCCATCGGCAGCGCCTATGCCATCCACGTGTTAAACCAGTATTATATCGATTTGGATATGATACGAAATGAGGGCAGAAAAAATGGTCTCATGAAGGCCATGCTGCACATTCTCAATACCGTTCTTCTCACCGGTCTGGCCACCTTCGTGAGCTTCCTCACACTGACGACAAACACCGTGCGTGTTCTGGTGGATTTCGGTATCGGCATTGCCCTGGGCACTGTATTGATTATTGTAATATCGATAGTGGTTTTGCCGGCGGCCCTGGCCGTCCTGCCGATTCCCCGGGCCAAGAAGGGGGATAATGTTATGGGCACCGATGCGCCGTATAATCTCATGGTAAAGCGTATGGTGGATTTCATGGCGCATCTCAGCACGGATCATTATAAAGGAGTCGTGATTGTTGTCCTGATTTCCATCGTGGTCAGCGTCTTCGGCATTATGCGGCTGAAGACCGAGACATCGGCCACTACTTACTTCAAGCCCGATTCATATATACGTAAATCACTGGCACGGACCAATGAACTTTTCGAGGGGTCCTATGTTTTCAATATAGTGTTCAGTCCCGGCGAAGGCAAAGACGTAATAGACGCGGAATTTCTCAAATATATTGACGGGGTCCAGAAGTGGCTGAGCAGAAAGGAAAATCGCGACAACTATTATATCAGACTTTCAACGGGGTTCAATGATTATATCAAGCGTATGAACAAGGCCATAAACAACGAAAAGCCCGAGTTTTACACTATCCCTAACGATACTATGACGATCATGGATTTCATGGAGATATTCTCCGGTGATGATGATAACTATGACGGCCGGCCAGACATGTTCGAATCAACGCTGAGCAAGGATTACAACAAGACCGTGCTCTATGTCAGGATGGGAAGCCCTCCCGGCATAGAGCTCAGTACCGCCCGCACCGAGAGAACCCTGAATCATGTGAAGGAATATCTCGATTCCATTCCCAATCCAAAAGGGTATACGCATTATATCGTAGGAGGGCCGGTCAATTTCGTTATCATCGCGAAATACATCAATAATGGTCAGATCCAGGGTATGATCACCGGTATCCTCTCTATCGGTATTATCATGTTTCTTATTTTCAGGAGCTGGCAGACGGGATTGTCCGTGCTTGTTCCCATGGTGGCATCGATTGTCTGGATATTCGGATTTATGGGCTGGGCCGGTATTCCCTTTGGTATGACCGAGGCGCTCATATCACCCATAGCCATAGGGATCGGTATCGATGACGCGTGTCATATCCTCAACATGCTGCGTAAAAAGGGCCTCGAGGGCATACCGATACGGGAGGCTATAACCCAGACGCACCACGAAACGGGTCTGGCCATCGTGTACACCTCAATGGCCAACAGCCTGGGATCGTCGGTTCTCATCTTCTCCAGCTTTATGCCCGTTTTCAGGAGCGGTCTTCTGATCTGTGCTGTGTTGGTAATCTCCACGCTGTCGAACCTGATTCTCTTTCCCAGTGCCATCATGCTTCTGAAGATAAACGTATGCAATATAAAGGACTGGAAAATTTTCCGTTTCCTGCCGCTTCATAAGCTGCTCATTGAGGGTCCGGAAGAAGAGGACGGTGCCAGGCTCAATTAGTGTGTTATAGTCCCCGCACCGCAGTTTCAGGGCGGTACGGGGATTGGAAAAGGGATCGGGCACTTGCTGCCAAGGACGGCATCACTTGCCGGGCGTTGCATCGTAATAATATCGCCTGTCCTTAATCACGCGGCTTTCGATGTTTCCGTTTTTCTCCAGGTATTTCACCGAGAGGCGTATCCAGCCATGCGCCAGGTATCGCATCTTCGGATTGAAGGCGGGATACAGTGAGGTGATTATATCTCGCAGTGTTATACCGTTCCCGCCGGAACCGGTGATGACCTCCCGCACATGTTCAAGGCGTTCCCTGCGCCAGCTGATGAGTTCGTCTATCCTCTCAACGGGGTTTGTGATGGGGGACCCGTGGGAGCTCAGCAGCACTTCGAGCTTTGGAAGGTTTCTGATGCGCTCCAAGGTATGTATGTACTGGTCAAGGTCCGAATCGGGCGGTCCCAGCCAGGTGGTGATATTTTTAAGGACATTGTCGCCGCTGAAAAGAATGCCCCTTTCCGGATCATAGAGCGATATGTGATCGTCCATGTGTCCCGGCGTGGGGAAGATGCGCCACTGGCGCCCGTTTATGAGTATGGCGGTTTCTTCTGCTATTATGATGTCAGGGTCGGGGATGAATTGCGAACCATAGAGCTTTTCGAAATAGAGTGTGAAGAGGGGAGTGTATACCGCTTTTTGTATGCGGCCGCGCATGGTTATATCCCGCAATGATGAGCGGAAACGGTCTTTTTCATAGCGCCTCACGTAGGATTCCCTGGAGTGCAGTTTTTCCGCCATGGGGGCCGTGAGAATAATGGATGTTCCCAGTTTGTCCCTGATCCCGGCGGCTCCTGAAAAGTGGTCGGCATGAGTGTGGCTGGGAAGGACCCGCGTAACGGCAAAAGGCCTGCCCGTTTCCTCAAACCGTGATTGTATGGCGGTGAACTGGCTTATGAATTCTTTCAGGCTGCCGGTGCGGCCATAACCTGCGTCGAAGATGAGGCCGTCACTTCCGGCGATGACATAGATATTTACCGGCGGTGTCATGTTTCGTGCCACGCCTTTTTCCGTTATGCAGAAGATGTCGGGATACAGTTCTTTCATCGTACTTTATCTATACATGGCGTCGGTCCGGTCGCGGATGAACGCTGCCGTAAAGAATTGTATGAAAACACGGCAGGGCCGGTCAAATACATTATCATCCTTTTGCCGGGGGAAAATGAAAAAAAAGTTGCTAATTATCAACATTCCTGCTAATAACTGCAGCAAAGATGAGCCTCAGGGGATGGAAAAGAATCTCCATGCACGGCTGATTCATAAGGGAGCTTCAATAAATAATTTTTTTGTTGCTTCCTTGCGGGCGCAAACATCGCAAAAATAAAGTTTTTCATTTTAATGGTATTGAAAAACCGTTTTTTTTGAGGTGCCAATATTTTAAATTATCCAGGAGAAATGCAATGAAAAGAATGTTCAGGGGGACCGCCATAATTCTGTCGGCAGTGCTTTCAATGAATGTATTAGCGGGCTGTCACGGCAGCTATACGTTGTTTCACAAGGTGTTGAAATGGAACGGAACAATCGGGGATAAATGGGTCAGGTCCGTGGTCCATTTCCTTCTGTGGCTGGTTCCGATTTATGGCATATGCTTTTTAGTAGACCTGATCGGGCTTAACACTATTGAATTCTGGACCGGCAGCAATCCCCTGGCTATGAATCCCGGGGATAAAGAGCAGCAGGTCGTTACATACAATAATGATCTGTACCGCATAACAGCAACAAAAAACCGTTTTGATGTTGTCACGATGACCGGACAGAAAGCTGGTGAGGCCGTGGCATTGGTGTATCACGATGATCTCAATACCTGGAATGTGGAATCAGAAGGGATGGAAAGGGTTGTGGCCCGCATCGACGAAAAGGATCCGGCCCTGATGTACCTCATACATCCCGATGGCCATGAAGAACCGGTCAATGTAAACGAATGATTAAAAGCTGAATAATTTCTGATTCAATACGGCTATGCAGCTGTCCACTGTTTCGGGGTCGTATTGAATGCCTCGCTTCTTCCTTATCTCCTCCACGGCGAGTTCCACTCCCATGGAGGCCCGGTAGGGACGATGCGAGGCTATGGCCTCCACGACATCGGCCACGGTGAGTATTTTTGCCTCGGGTGTTATTTCGCTTCCCCCTATTCCCAGGGGATATCCTGAACCGTCTATTTTTTCATGGTGCTGATACACGATCTTCGCCACGGGCCAGGGGAAATCTATCCCTTTGAGCAGTTCAAAGCCTGAACGGGCATGGTCTTTCACCAGGTTGAATTCGGCACCGGTAAGTCGCGAAGGCTTTGACAATATCTCCGAGGGTACCGAGAGCTTGCCCAGGTCGTGGATAGTGCCGGCCGTGGTGAGGCCGGCGATTGAAAAATCGTCCAGGGACATGTTCCGGGCAATGACTTGTGCCAGCATGGCCACGCGCCGCTGGTGGCCGGCCGTGTAAGGATCCCGGAGTTCTACTGCCGAAACAATGGCTTGCACTGTACCCTGGAGGGTTTTCTCCAGCACCTGCATCTGTTCCTCTATTTTCTTTTCGGCCGTTTTCCTCATTTCGATTTCACGCCGCAGTTCCTCGGTCTGCTGTTGTACCATGAATTCCAGGTTTTCCTGGTAGCGCTTGTTTTCCCGTAGGAGCTGGGACCTCTCGATGGCCCTGCTGATGGAGTGGATCAGTATGTTCATGTCAAAGAGGGGCTTCATGAGGTAGTCCCAGGCCCCCAGCTTGACCGCTTCTATGGCCAGGGAGATATCACCCGTTCCCGATACGGCTATGACGGGGATGTCAGGATATTCTCCGCTGACGTGTGTTATCACATCCAGGCCGTTCATCTCCGGCATCATGAGATCACACAGCACCACGTCGGGAGCTGCTGTCCTTATCATCTCGATTCCTTTCCTGCCGTTTTCAGCCTCGATGACCGAGTAGCCATGATCCTCCAGAAAGTCGGTCATGGTCTGGCGGAGGATATATTCATCGTCGATGACGAGGATTGTTGGGCTTATGCTGTTCATGCGCGGTTTCCCGTATCCTGTTAGTTCCTCTGCTAATACCTTCGTTTATGGCAAGGATTGCTTATTCTTCAAATCTTATGGAGACCTGCCTGAAGTATACACTCTTATGAAGTGGTATACAAGTAATTAATTCAGGAAAAATGTATTGGATCGGCATAGAGTACTTCATTGAAGGGAGTCTCAAAATAGCTCGCCAGTCAAACCGTGGGATCGAGGAGATCAACTATGTAATCTTTCATATCCATATTAATGTCGGATATATCGGTATCGGTAAAGCAGAGAATATACAATAGCCGAATGGTGCCCAATAAAACCGTTTGAATGGTAAAAGACCAGTTATGCATAAATTTGACATGTATCGATAGATTTACTATTAATACAATATGGATGTTATCATGAAGATGAATAATTGCTACAGGGACAGGAGAAAGACGGAGCAGAGGAGCCATTTCCGGCGTGCAATTGAAAGAAGAGAACGGAACAGGCCCACCTTTGACCGCAGAATATTTGACAGGAGACTCTTCGAAAGAAGAGAGATTGGAAATAGTATAGAAGAGTATTGAAAAGGAAGGAGCGGTCAGGGCTGTATTTCTCCGTTGCCGAAGAGCAGTTTCATCGCTGCTACTTTTTCAGTGAAAACGGGGGAAAAATACAGTTCCCGGAGCAGGCTTGATTTTTCTTCCCTGTCGAGGAGATACTCGAGATACAGGGTGTAAACCTGGCCGTCGCTTGAGTCGGCAAGAACGATGAAGAGAGCAAAGCCCGTTCCCCAATAGAAAAAGCGCGTTTTCGTAACCGCCATATTGTCGGTTTGACAATCATTCATGAAAATTCCGAAGCGGTCGAGAAGCCGTGAACCTGAATGGCGGTCAGGCAGGCTGGTATTCAGACACGTGGTTATTTCTTTCCTCAGATGGGGCGTTTCCCGAATAAGGGTCTCCATGAAGAGCTCATTATGCCGTTCCAGTTCCTTCTCGGCAATCTTTGCCGGCAGTGTCACGGGAATGAGTAGTAAAATCATTATGATGCTGTATATGCCTGAAAAGTTCATATCCATGAATTCCAAATAAACCGATATCAATAGTATATGATGCTATACTACGACGATCACATTTCAAGCAATTTTTATGGCAACTACCGCAATTGGTGAATAGAGTCGGCAGGATATGAATATAAAGATATTGCTTCCCCGGGCCCTGGCCGTGTTTATCTGTTTCATGTTATTTGTTCCTTTTGTATATATCGTCCTGGTATACCATGAAAGCTTTGATGTAATTAAACAGGAACTCATATTCAGGCCGAAACTGTCCACCTGCATCTATGATGCGAACGGAGAGCTCGTTGCCGAGCTTTTCAATGAAAACAGGAGGTATGCTGCACTGGGAGATATCTCTCCTGAGATCATCAAGGCCTTCCTGGTCGCCGAAGACAGGGATTTTTACCGGCACAGCGGATATGATTTTATCTCCATGGCCCGGGCCCTGATTATAGACCTGGCGAGCGGTGAGATCCGGCAGGGAGGGTCCACCATCACCCAGCAGTTGGCCAAGCAGCTTTATACCGGCCAGGAGCGGACTATACGCCGCAAAATACAGGAAATCTTTATCGCCCGGGAACTGGAACGGCAGTATGACAAGGACCGGATTCTGGAGATGTACCTGAACCAGATATATTTCGGTCACGGCGTGTACGGGGTTGATTCGGCATGCCGCTTTTTTTTCCGGAAGAATGCAGGAGAATCGGGGGCTGCCGAGGCAGCTGTGCTGGCTGCCATACCTGCCGCTCCCAACCGCTATTCGCCGCTGAAAAATCCGCGGGACTCCATGCTTCGCAGCAGACAGATAATCGATGATGTGACAGGCGCCGGCCTGCTGGACAGGGAAAAAGCCCTGGAGGAATTTTCAGCTTTCTGGCATTCCTATGCCGGAGAGCTGGCAATAAGGGGATCATGGGAAAGCGTCAACAGTACGCCACACGATCGGGCGCCTCATTTTACCGATTACATGAGACGGGTGCTGATTAAAAAATACGGTGAAGACCGGGTTTATTCCGGCGGCCTGCGTGTGTATACGACCCTGGACCTTCGGCAGCAGGATATTGCCCAGAGGGTTGTGGCGGAAAAGGTGAAGGATCAGAGAATGACGGCCCGCCTGTATAATCGTGGTGCACTGAACGACATGGACAGGACCCTGGCCGGGGAATCGGCCCGGCGGCGAACGACTGGAAAAGAAGCGGCAATTCTTGCGTTGCTGTACCGGGAATTGCGACTGGCGGGTCTTGATGAACTGGAGTTGCTGACCGACCTGTTGAATGCCGATGGGGAGAGCGGGATGCTGGAGAGATTTTCGCGTCGTTACGAATCACTGGTTCGGGAATCGGCAGTTGAAGGAGCCTTTATCGCACTGGATGTGAAGAGCGGCGGCATCACAGCTATGGTGGGAGGCGGGGATGTCTATAACGGTAACCAGCTTAACCGGGCCATGCAGACCTATCGTCAGCCCGGTTCGGCGTTCAAGGCCTTCGTATATGGTGCAGGAATTGAACTGAAAAAAATATCACCGGCCACGGCCTTCCTCGATCTGCCCCTGGTGTTCAGGGAAGGAAAAAAAACATGGTCGCCTTCGAATTATGAAAAATCCTTCCAGGGCAGAGTTCTGGCCAGGAATGCCCTGGCGGCTTCGCTCAATGTCGCATCGGTCATGGTCTATGAAAAGACCGGTGGTGACAGTATAGCTCATTTTGCCTCGGGAATTATGGGAATTCCCCGGGAGCGTTTTGCCGTAGATCCCACGCTCGCCCTGGGAACCACGGAAGTGTCGCTCATGGAGATGGTGCGCGGTTTTGCCGCCTATGCCCGAAGCGGCACCGATGTGACCCCCCATGCCATCGTGAATATAACCGACAGCAGGGGCAGGAAAATATATGAACGAATTCCGGAAAAGAACAGGCGTGTTGTGAGCGGTGAAACTGCCTATATAATGACAAGCCTGTTGCGTGACGTGGTGGATCGGGGCACGGCACGGGGGGCGATACGGAACAAATCAGGGTTTTCCCTTCCTGCTGCGGGGAAAACCGGAACCAATACCAGCTACCGCGACGCATGGTTTATCGGCTATACGCCGGACCTTGTTGCGGGCGTCTGGTTCGGCTGCGATTCGCAGCTTTTCAGTCTCGGTTCCGGACAGGGTGGCGCCGAGGTGGCCGCTCCGGTGTGGGGTCGGTTCATGCGCGAGGTTTATTCCTCCCGGACAAAGGGCCGCTTTCCCGACAGGCCCGAGGGTGTGATTGCTCTCGATATTTGTTCCAAAACGGGAAATCTACCCGGGGCTGATTGTCCGGTGCGGAGCGAGGTGTTTATCAGGGGCACGGAACCAATGGAGAAATGCCGTGGAGACCACAGTGAAATTACCGGCCTCTTGAAACAGGCAAAGCAGGAGAAAGAGATTCTCCTGAACAGGGAACGTGAAAAAAGAGACAGGCGGGTCGTGGAAAAGCAGGGGATCGAAATTGAAGAGCATTATTTCTGAAAAGGCCCGGACGGGAGAACATGAGTGAATTGATAAACATCGTATGCAGTAATTGCCACACCAGGTATGCCATGACCCGGATCGATATAAATGATTTGCATGCATCAGTGATGGTGTGTGAAAAATGCCGGCGAAATATCAAGATAATACTGTGTCCCGGTTGCGAATCTTTCTATTCTCTGACTTATCAGCTGGTTCCCTATCAGCGATACATGATGGTGTGTAAAAAATGTTCGGCATCCTTCACGGTGACCTTTCCTGTAATGCAGGGACAGGTAATAAAAACTGATAAAACAATAATTCATGATACAACCGGGAATAGCATGATGTTCCGGATGGAGAACAGTGTCCGCGATGCGGTAAACAGGGTGCCGGTGTATGGCCGTAGGCATTCCGGCGAGAGGAGAGAAACCGCCCATGAGGCTGCACCGTGTGGAGTCGATGAAAATGACGGGGTATTCGGCTCGTTACTTTCCGTTATTGGAAAAACGTTTTCGCCGGCAAAAATTGCATTGGCCATCCCAGTTGTAATCATTATTCTTCTGGCCTTAACGTACCTGCGGGGCAGGGCTCCGGTTTTTGTGAGGCGGGGAGCCGTTGACTCATTTCTGAATATCCCGGTCATGGTATCAATCCTGGTGTTATATGTAATTACTGCCACGGCCATAGCCAGGGTGACCGTTGAGGATATGCTCCATGGCCGCGCGATGGGCATACGGAAAGCGGGAATGTTCGCCTTGAGAAAAGCAGGACTCGTGTCGATGGTCAATTTTCTTTTATGCGGTCTTCTCTTCGGTGCTTTCACCCTTTTCGGCATGATTCCCGTCGTAGGCCCGTTCTTTTTTGCATTGTCTTTCTTCCCTCTCTACGTTATAACCGTTATCATCATCATGATGATGATAACGGGATTCTGGTTTTATCCCCCGTTCCTGGCCTGTTCCCGTGAGAATGAGGAAAACAAAGAAAAAACATTTCTGCATTTTTTACTGCGCCACTTTATGGCACTCCTGTATCTTGTCCCCATAATGATCATTGTCTGTGCCATTATATTTTCTGCCGTCTTTTCATTGCACTACGGGGCTTTGTCCGTCATGGCAGCCATTGTCAGGCTTGTGCCGGGTTCGGAGGCGGTGAAAACTCTTAATGCCATACCACCCGTTTTAAGTGTCGTGACCGATTTGTCCCTCCTGGCCAGGAATATGGACCTGGCAGGTACTTTACTGAAAGAACTTTATGTCTACCATAAAATCGCCGGACTCATCATGGGCCTTATTTTTTCAGGTCTGACTGTAATGTTTTTCTCGGTCATGATGTCTTTCACTGCTACACTATCGGCGGCGGTATATGTGTTACTTTGCCGAGGACAAAAGGTGACCGATACGGGTATTATGCGTGTCATGCTTTTCATCCTGTTCGCTCTGGGCATCCTGTATTTTTTTAAGAAACTGTACCTGTAAACCCGATAGCAAATCTCAAAAAGTTCTTGTAATAATTACTATATCGTCTTGAGTGAGATGGAAGAGGACGTTATAGCAGTGATTATTAGAAGTTCCCTTATTTTAAACAGGAAGGTATTTTATGAAAATTAATGAATTGTTCAGTCTAAAGGGAAAGGTGGCAATCGTCACGGGCGGCGGACGCGGTATTGGCCAGTTTATCGCTACCGGCCTGGCGGAAGCGGGAGCAAACGTAGTGATAGCCTCACGAAAAATGGAAAAACTGGAGGAGACGGCAAAGGAACTGGAATCCCTGGGAGTAAAAGCAATGGCCGTCAAATGCGACATGGGGGTCAAGGAGGATATCGAGGCACTGGCCGATATCGCCGTGAAGGAGTTCGGTACCGTCGATATACTGGTCAATAACGCCGGCGTGACCTGGGGCGCTCCCACGCTGGATTATCCCCTGGATAAATGGGACAGGATATTCAACGTGAATGTGCGGGGGGTATGGATACTCTCGCAGAAGATCGCGAATGTGATGAAGGAGAAAGGCGGCGGCAAGATCATCAATATTTCTTCGGTTTACGGATCGCGAGGTTCGCTTGAAATCGCCCATCCCGCCGTTGCGTATAATTCCTCAAAAGCGGCAATAGAGGTCCTCACCAAGAATCTCGCCGTGAAGCTTGCCCAGCACAAGATCCATGTAAACTGCATTGCACCCGGTTTTTTCCACACCGACATGATGGATTATATTTTTAAACCGGAGATGAAACCAATACTGGACGCCACACTGGGCTTTATTCCGCTTACGAGAGTCGGTCTCGAGGACGACATTAAGGGAGTAGCTGTATTCCTTGCCTCAAAGGCGTCGGATTACCTCACCGGGGCCGTAATTCCCGTTGACGGCGGGCTTCTTTCGAAATAGGTCTTTTACCTGAAAAGGCAATCCGCTGGCGTGATTATTTTTCTTCCTCTCTCTGAAGGGAGGGGAAGAAAAAAACTATCAACCGTAAATCGGTCTTCCCGGTAAACATAAATCAATTGTTATGCTGAAGTTATAATGTAGTAGGTCTCCGGTTCATTCTGGTTTTTTACCGTAACTGTGTTGACGCGGGCTCTCATCTCAAAACCCGGACCCTCGCTTGACCGGAATTTCAGCACACCATCCCACTGCTTGTCCGATACCAGCCGTTCCCGTACTCCCTGGAGTTCACCCATCGTCGTTTCAATGCAATCCATCAGCGTTTGCGCGATAATGACGTTTTTCATGAATCCAGTGATCCTGCTGTACTGTTCATTGACATATTCGATGATGCCTCCCGCGTTGATAATCACTATGGCGGCAGGACTGGCGTCCAGGACCTGAGAAAGAACTTCGACTCTGCTTGATGCTGCCTCTTTCTGGCGTATGTTTTCATCGAGCCATTGAATGACCTGGGAAAGCCCGGCGGTTTTTTCTTCAACCTGGAGTTCCAGCTGATGATGCTCTTCCCGGAGTTCGGTCTGTCCTTCTGCTATTGCCCGGGACCGTTCGCGTTCACGGTAAAGCTCTTCCAGGGCATCGTGATATTCCGTCATATCGATAATCAGGGTAAGTTTTGAAATGGTTCCATCCATATTGTTTACCGGGGTACTGGTCATGCGGAACATACGGCTGTCGCGGGGGCTCGTGGTTTCATATTCAACCGTCTCTCCATGGAAAACACGGTCGTTCATACAATGGGCACATTCATTGTCAAGGCCGTGGAGTGCCCTGTAACAAAGTTCGCCCGTGGCATCGTATCCTGTTCTTTCGATGAGGCGTTGATTCATGTACTGAATCCGGTAGTCCCGGGAGGATATATAAATATAGCCCGGAAAAGAACAGAAAATGGCCTTCAGGATATTGCTTTCATTGAACTGCATCATTATCGCTCTTGGAAATATCGTACTGTCAGGATTGATTTTATCATGACTCCTGCATACGGTATAGCATGTATCGGCGATTGAGTCAATAATGATAATTTATGCCGGGGGAATTAATTTATTCTTGGTCATAATTCAAAGATGTTGCGTATGATGAATGAATGGTTGCTGAAAAAAATACGAAAAAGAAGAACTGTTCAGGAATAAATATATCATCGTGCGTTTTCTGAATTAAAAGCCGATGTAAAATCCATTGTTCTGTGAGGCAAGCTGGCGCAGGAAATCAACGGCTTCAGTGTCTTCCTGGTTTCTGAATTCAGTGCCGATACCCATGGTAAAAATTTTCATGTTACGCCTGTTCATGGATTTAATTTTTTTCAGGAGCTCATTTTTGGTAGTGGTTTTTTTCCGCAGCGAGTCGGGCTGTCCGTCACTGAAGAGTATGATGCCCTCGGCGCTGCGATACGTGTCCCTGGCGAGAATGAATTCAAGGGCGTATTCCGTGGGCGTGTCATGGTATGGTTTCAGGCAGGCTATTTTTTTATAAAAATCATATTTTTCTTTTTCCGATGATACGGTTGTGAGAGAACCCTCGAAGTAGCCGTACTTGTAGCAGGGAAGGTCCATGCTGTCATAGGCTTCATCCCGCCGTTCGAATTTCCGGCATCGGCTGTCAATATCCGGTTTGATGGTGAATCCGGGGCACTGTTCGCGGCTTATATTTTCAGCGAAGGCCGGGAAAAAAACTATATCGATCTGGTATTTCTCGTCCATGGCGGCGATAAACATTTTAAGGGCTGCCTTCACCTGGGAAAGGCGGTCCTCTTTATAACGGTTATTTTCCGGGGCCATGCTGCCCGAGAGGTCCACTACCATGACGATTTTATGGGGGATCTGAAAGGCCATGAGTTTATCGGCATCTTCGGGAGTCTTGAAGAAATTCCTGTCAATGTCAGTGACCTTTTTTATGACTTCGCTGAATTTATCCGCCGTGGCGTTCAGGGCTTTTGTGAGGGCCGATATAGTATCTGCTTTTTCAGGAAAATTTTCCCTGACTGTCTGGAGCTCTTTCCGCGTCTCTGTCAGTTCTTCCGTAGTCTTTGACAGCGTGTCCGTGGTGGCCATGAGTTCCTCTTTCACGTCCTGGCATGTCATGGACTCAATGCCGATTTTCTGCGTGAGAAGGACTATCATGATGATCATGACGGCGCCCAAGGCCCCGGTCATGACGTCCAGCATGGAAAGATTGAAAATATTTATTTCCCTGTTCAGGCGTCTCATGGATTATGACCTCGATATATATCCGTGTCGTGTCACTTGCGGTCATCCACGGCCAGTCGGTTGATCAGGTTTGTCAGCACGTATTTCCCGTCCCTGTTGAGCGCCTCCTCTTCCCCCTTCTGAATCACGTTGAGAAGAAAAACAAGAATTGCGCTGAGCGTCAGGGCAACGATGGTGGTGCCGAAAGCGAAACCCAGGTCCGAGGTGAGGGTCTTGAACTGAAGTATCTTGTCGGCCTGGGCGCCCATGAACTTGTTTATGTCCAGGTGTCCCAGGGCCAGGGAGATTCCCACAACGGTCCCGATGAATCCCAGGGTGGGGATGGCCCATACGATATACCGGGTCATGGCGTAGCGCAGATCAAGGCGGTGTATGTTCAGTTCAAGGGTGCTGTTGAGGACGGCGATGGTATCGCTGACGGAATGGGATTTGACATACTGTAGAATGCAGGTATTGATGAGGTCCGGCAGGTATGCCTCGCCGCGCATTGAAGCATTGGCCGCGTTTATACGTATGATTTCGATCTCCTGGTCGGTTTTAAGGAGCGATCCTTCAGTCTCGGGAAGGAAACCCGACATGCGGAGAAAAACATTTTCTTCGTGTGTGGCAATCCATCGGACCCAGAGCTGGGCCAGGCCAATGAAGAAAAACAGGTGCATGAGGTTTTGCAGTGTGAACGGGTAGACCGATGAGCTCGTCTCGCCGATGAGCATGTCTCCGGCGGCCTTTCCGCCGATAACAACGGTGAGGATAGAAATAATAACAATGGTCACAAGGACTGAAATACCCATGGCAACCCAGTTTCTGTTTATCGTGCTTATCATGTGATATCCCCTGTTGAATTTATCGGATGTGATAACATATTTAGTTCCTGTACTATTGAACGGCACGGGACTACCGCCGCGGTACGCATTTACCCGTATTGTCCCGGTAATAGCCGTCCTCGCAGACACAGGTTCCCTTACGCTTTGACCAGGTTTCATGTTCGCTGCGGCAGCGTTTGACACAGACAAATTTATGGGGTCCGCTCTTCATGGGCACCATGGCTTCATCATTGCGGCATCCCGCCGTGCAGGCCCCGTCGAATCCAATGATTTCACAGGGATCGCACCGGTCAGTTTTTGTGTTGAGCCTGTATCCCTTCACGCACACGCACGTGCTCTGGTCGCTGTTCCAGGTCTCATGGGCGCGGCAGGTGCAGTAACCGTCTTCATTTATAAATCCCCGGCGCGCCTCGCAGCGCTCTTTGAATTTTATGAATTTAGCCTGCTGGTTCTTTTTCTTTTCTTCCCAGCCTTCTTTCTCTTTTTTGAACTCTTCCATTTCCCGGTCCAGGTTTTTTTGTTCCTTTTCCAGTTTTTCATCATGGACTTTTTTGTTTTCTCCGCTGTAGGCGTTGCGTGAAATGGTCTTCATGATGTCCAGCTCGGCCTGTTTGCGCGCCATGTCGCTTTCACGGTCATCGAGATTCTTTTTCGCATTGTCCAGGTCTTTTTTCGTCACATCGAGCTGGACCTTGGTGTCATCCAGTTCCTTCTGCATGGAGACGAGCTGTCCCCTTGTGGTGTCCAGGGCATCCTTCGTGTCGGAGAGGCGGGTCTTCACCGATCCCAGTTCATCTTCAGTCTGGTCCAGGCGGTTTTTTGCCGATGAGAGATCCCCCTCGGTTTTTTTCAGCATCTCGCGGGTACCATCCAGGTCGCCTTTGGTGCTGCCCAGCTCTTCACGGGCCTTGCCCAGGGCTTCAATTGCCTGGTCGAGTTTATCCCTGGTCTCGCCGAGACCCCGGCGCACCGCCATGAGCTCGCGGCTCGTTGATGCCTGGCTTTGCCGTATAGTAGAATAGGTTCCGAAATTGAACCGCGCCGCCAGGCCGAAGTTTATATCGAAAGCGGTATGGGGCGTCATTATCATCACCGGAGCAGCGTATAGAGAGAAATTCACGGGATAATTGCGCAAAGGCAGATCCAGGCCCACGGGCAGACGAAGGGCCGCGCGAAAATCACCCTCATCGGTTCCCAGGAGGAAACCGCCGCCGAAGAAGAAGAGCAGACTCATCGAAGAATCACCATACAGATTAAAGGGTTCGTAGAGCAGGTCCGTGGTAAAGGCGAAATCTTTACTGATCGTTGCGCCCAGGGCACTGTCTATGCCCAGGTAGTCCGTGAACCAGTATCGCGTGTTAAGACCCGAGGGCATGCCGGCTACGCCGCCTAGTTCAAAACTGCCTTTCTGTGAGAAAGACCCCTGGGCATTTGCCCCGCCATCCGGTATAGCGATCAACAGTAGGGATATTATAAAAGGAAATAGTCTGTTTAGCATGGTTTTTTCTGTAAACCCCAATGATTTTGTCCCGTGTATCATATGATTTTCGGTACAAACCGGTTTGATATGAAGAGTTTATCTCGTATATGATATATAAATGCCGGGGAAAAGTCAATGTGAAAAGGGGAATTTGCGGTTTGTGTTGGTGCAAATCATGATTTGCACCAACACAGGAATTTTTAATAATCCGAGGCAATAGGCCCCTGGTAGTTGATGGACATACCCAGGAGCTGAGAGGAGGATGCGCTCGATGTCCCGGCTGTGCCACCCAGGCCGATGTCGCAGGCCAGAACGATGTTGCCGGAAATAGCGCTGATACAGCCAGGCACTTCATTCCCCAGGATTGTTCCGCCGGACCAGAGCATTTTCCATACATTAAGGCTCGATGTTCCCATCAATGTCCATATTGCAGCACTGGAAACATACTGGTTATAGATGCTCCCATTAAAGGGTGTGCTGGCAATGCTACCGTTACGCAGGAGGGGCATTAGACGTACTCCGTTACAATACAGCTCAATTATCGGTCCCTGGTTAACTGTAGGATCGTTCCAGCCCAGAATTTTCATTTCAACGGTAAAAGGCTCCTCGAGATTTATGAATTCTGAGTTGTCCGGCATGACATGAGGGATGTTGATAAATCCAAGCTCATCTGCCAGTGCGGTAGTGACATCGGGAAGCTGTAAGATCAGATAGTCTGCGCTTCCTGTTTTTACTGCTTTTACAAGGATACCACCGTTCTGCTGAGTTTCATGCCCATCTTCTACTTTGTCTACGAATCCCATGGTGAGTCCGGCATATTGGCCGGTTAATTTAAATTCATGACCGGTAAATATTCCTAATGTGTAAATGAAATTACTGGTTACAGTAGCGGTTTCCGTAAGGATGAATCTGCCTGTCATGGTCATTGGGAACGAATACCAGAGTTCATTCTCGTTCCGCCCCGCGTTGTTGTTGTTTATCATGAACCACACCAGCATGTTTTCTTCGCTGTTGTAGTAATAATATCCGTCTTCATCTTTTGGCGCTTCAACATAGTGATCTTCGTTGATGCTGAAAGAGCTTCCCTGCTGGTCCGTATATTTAGTACCGTAAATATCGGAAACGCTGTTGATGGCGCCGCAGAAACCATCGCAATCGCTGCCGGCGATTTCCTGGGGAAAGGCCACGATGCCGCGCATCTGGCCGTTAAGGACACTGACCAGGTCAGCTGCCGAGGTGACTACGCCGGTTTTTTCGTCGTCGGCATAGGGGTCGCGGTCTGATAGCGCGGGGCTGCAGGCCGTAAAGGCCGTCAGCAGTGCAACTGATAGTGATACTATCGAACTGATAAGATATTTATTTTTCATGGTATGTATCTCCTCTAGAATATATAGTATCGCATGCCCATGCGGAAGGCCGAAGTTCCCAGGAGAACCGGATAGGCGAAGCGTTTCAGGTATTGGTTGTCCAGGGTTGCCACGCTGGCCCCGCCCAGGGCCGTGGTGAGTATCTGGGCACCGCGCTCGGAAAATTCAGCCTCGGCATAGACGGTTCCGGCTGTCCCCGTTCCCATGAACTCGAATGAACCCACCATGCGGTCCGTGAGAAAAAACTCGAAGCCGATGACGAAGTTGAAGGACATGGCCCTGAGCCGGAACTTCACGGTCTCATCGATAGCTCCCCTGCACAGGAGGGCATCCTGGCCTGCATAAGAGGTGATATATTGCACATACCTGTCGTCGGCCTTCATGCGCAGTGACCATCCGCCGCTGATGTAGCCGACACCCATGCCGCCGTATATCTTTGCCTTGTCGTAGAGGGTAGTCATGAACCCGAAGGTGACGGGAATTTCGTACCATGAAGATGTGAAGGTTGTATCAAGAGTTCCTCCGGCAAGATTGCCATCGTGGGGAAACTGTTCGTCATTGGTGCCGTTATAGTAGGTGAGAAATGAATCAACACCGGGACCGAGAATGCGCTTCTGATGGCCGCCCATGAACTGGATGATGTAGTCAAAGCCGCCCCTGATGAAAAGGGGAAGGCCTGTCGCGTTATTCATGTCCCAGATGAGAGTGCCTGAAAGGCCCACGCCGATCATGGGACCGCCTTCGCTATAACCGCCGACGAATTTGAACAGGTCCTGCGATGTTCCATCCGATGCATTGTAATATATGGCATTGTCCTTGTCGCTGACAATCAGATACGAGGTGTTGGTATTTGCTGCCAGGCTATCCTCGTTAAGATCGAGCACGCCGTCGTCAATGATCGTCTCACCAAGGCCTGCCAGGTCCGGGGCCAGGTTGAAGGAAAAACCTATGGATAGATTTCTTGAAATGCCGCTTTTTTCTTTTTCCCCTTTCTTTTTCAACAGATCCGTTTCCTGGGCCTGAAGCGCGCCGGCCAGGAAGAGGAATGTCATGATACACCATATCTTTTTCATGGAACCTCCTGAAAATTCTTATATATTGATAATAAAAACCGTCTGGACGTATTTAACTATGTTTATTATACTAAATACCGTCCAGACGGTGGAGTGTCAAGATTAATATTCAGCATAATCAAATTATGCGCGCATTTTCGGGATATAAAACGACAATATAGTATATTTGTTCAGGAAAATGAGTGAGTACTCGTTTTAGTAGATCGAATGTGTGCGGCGGGGAAAGTCATATAGGGTCGGGCGGTTGTTGTTGGGTCGGGTTTCAAACCCGACCCAACAACACAACCAGCCGCCTATTTCCTGAATATGTAGTAAAAATTATTCCTTATCCGGTCCTACCCATGGTGTTGTGTCACCATAGAGAATGAAGGGTGCCGGGTTGATGGCGCCGCCACCGGCGGCCATATGGCCCATGCAGATAAAAAGCCGGTCATTTATCTTCCGCACTTCGTCGTGCATGGATTTTACCAGGCCGCCGTTATAGGGGCTGTAATCCAGGTGAAAGGAATCGCGGTCGTCCATGGTGGATTTGCCTACCCAGTTGTTCATCTTTCGCGTGCGGGCGATCCGTGTGGTGCCGTCGCTGTTTTTTACTGTAAAAAGATTGTATCCCCATCCTTTGTCTTTTTCAAAAGGAAAGAAGGCCTTACCTTCCCAGTGTCCGGGGCCGAAAAAATGATGGGTGAAGTAGTCGGCACTGGCTGCCATGACGCCGACAGAAATGGTTTTTGCTTTATATTCTCCCTTCATCGTGCCGAAGGCCGGAGCCGGGGCCGCGTAGAAGAGCTGCATGACTTCCGATTTGGAAAGTTTTTCGATATCGGCCGGTGTGGCCTTTTCAGCCGAAACGCCCAGTATCTGATCAACAGTGCGACCATCCCATCCGCCAATTCCGTTCTGAAGAATGTTTACGCCCGTAACGAGCACGTTCAATCCCACAATGACGCCGATTACTATAAGTATTTTTTTAAGTTTACTCATTTTGAATTTCTCCTTTATTTATTTTCTTCCCGTCCAGGTGTCATTGGCATCCCACATGCCCAGGGTCTTGTTCAGCCAGTCCATGGCTTTGATGGGCAGGAGCACCTTGGTCAGGGGAGTGACGATGCCTACGGGAATGGCCGGCACTGCCACCATGGCCTTGTTCTTTTTAATGGCCTTGAGTACTTTTTTGGTCACGCCTTCAGTTGTTAGCATGGAGGTTCCTGTTACCATCTGCGATCCCTGGAACATGCCCGTGTTGACTGTATTGGGGCACACCACGGTAACGCCGATATTATACTTCAATTTTTTCATCTCCTGGCGCAGGGCGTCGGTAAATCCGATGACACCGAACTTGCTGGCACAGTAGGCCGATATCCATGGAATGGCCAGTATCCCGCCGGCTGAGGCAAAATTGACGATATGTCCTTCACTGTGTTTTTTTATCGCCGGAAGAAATGCCTTGGTGGTCCAGAATTGCGAGGTGAGGTTGATGTTAATAATTTTTTCAACGGTTTCGTCATCCATTTCTTCAACGGAACCGGCGCGGACGATGCCGGCATTATTTACCAGGATGGCGGGCGCGCCAAGGGCCTTTTCTATCCTGGCTGCCAGGGCGTATACGGCTTTTCGGTCCGATATGTCGCATACAAATGCGCTGCATGGTCCCAGTTTGTTCAATTCGGCGGCGGTCTCGTTCAACGCTTTCTCGTTGACGTCAACGAGGGCCACGGTGCATCCTTCTTTGAGAAGGGATGTGGCAAGACTTTTACCCATCCCCATGGCGGCTCCCGTAACAACGGCAGTTTTTCCTTTCAAGTCCTTCATATAACTCCTCCTTATATTTGTTCCCGGTTAGGCAGGACTTAAAAGTTCCGTCGTCTCCGGGGTTTTATTCGGTCGGCGTCTTCAGTATTTCCGGCATGGATGCGGCTGTTTTAACAAAGGCGCGGATATCGCTCAGCTTTGTCTTTTCCAGGTTTTCCATGATGACTCTGTAAGTGTGATCTTCCACTTCCTTTACGATTTTTTCCCCCTTTGCCTTAAGGAGGACGCGGATATTTCGTTTGTCCTCGGGGTCTTTTTTCCGGCCCAGGTAGCTCTTTTTTTCCAGGCGGTCGATGACCCTCGTGGCCGTGCTGATGGGGATATTCATTTCCATGGCAATGTCACCCATTCGGCACGGGGAATGGGTACGGAGATACTGGAGAAGATAGATATCCATGAAGGAAAGGCCGAATATACGTTCTTTTGCCATCTCAAACTGGTAGATGGCTCTCAGTGAATCGAAAAGAACACGATCAATTTTTTCTCTCGGGATGTCCTGAAGCATTGTTGTCTCCTGTTGATAAAGTAATGATATTATTTCCAAAATGCAAGTAATATTTTTATAAAATTACCGGAATGCAAATAAAATTCCGGCAAATATCCATATTCTCCGGCGGAACGGATATGAAAAGCACTTTTTAATACTCTTTGTTAATCAGAGCCGGATGGATTGCGGGAAAAGCCGATATCATAATTTGTTATTTTCGGGAGTATTGATCCCGGATCGCCGCATATTCTTTTTCCCGGGACGGATCATGCAGGCAGTACCGGTTTTTGCCGAGGTATTTAGCTTCATACAGGGCATCATCGGCCTCTTGCTGCATTTTTTTAAAAAGAGCGACGGTTCCTGTTGATTCGATGACCTTGGATCCGGTAAAGTTGTAAACGGCGCTGGATATGCCGGCACTTACCGTGACACCCAGGGATTCTGCATTGTACTCCACTGTGGCGTTCCTGATTTCCCTGAATACCCTTTCAAGATAGAGCAGGGTGCCGTCCATGGAGGTCGAAGGCAGGATAACATCAAATTCTTCACCGCCGAACCTGATGACATAATCTGTAGGCCGCGAATTGTTCCTTATAATATCCGCTATGGCAATGAGGACCTGGTCTCCCACTTCATGGCCGTATTTATTGTTGAAAAGCGAGAAATCGTCGATATCAAAGCGGACCAGCGATACATTATAATCAATCGAATCGGTCCCGTAATATATCCTCGATGCCGTCTTAATAATATCGGTGAGGTAATCCTGGCGGTATTTAAGAAGATTGGTCTTTTCGTCAATATTGATCTTCTGTTCCAGGAGCTTATACTTGTTGAGCAGGGAAAAATAATCCAGCTCGGATTTCCGGAGATTTTCCACGATTTCATCGGTGACAGCATCATGCACCAGGAGGTGCGTGAGAATTGCCACGTTTCTCAATTGAAAATCATTCAGCAGGCCGTTATCGTCTCTTTTATCAGTTGTCATTGTTTGTAAATGTATTTTTTTGTATTGTGTACTTCTGTTTCATATTTTCGTCAGAAAGAAAGTAAATGGTCAGTTTTTTTTGGTGTAAAAGCCTTATTTGTATAATTTCTTACATCCACCGGGATTGCCTCGTCGGGACAATGAAATTTTTTCTTGCCATATCATACATCATGCTATACATGTTCAGGACTTGTCGGCAGGAGGATTCCTGTTTCGCTTTTTGCAGCAGCCCCTGATGAGGAATATTGTTGGAAGTATGAAACTATTTTTTTATATCAGAAAAACAACGATTATATGGATCGTGGTCATGGTCCTGTCTTCACCTGTCGCCCTGTTTGCTCTGCATCAATCTCCGATGAATACTGCCGGGGATAACGATACAAAGGGAGACCTTTCCGTTGAAATCGCTGTAATGACCGGTATGTCATACGGTGAGCTGGGAGAGTATGTATTTACTTCGACAAAAAAACTGAGTGAGCTCAACTGGGATGTAAAGCCCGTATTTACCGCCGGGTTGTCTCTTGGTGCTGTTTATAAAGACCGGTTTACCCTGGGATTCGCCTGGCAGAGCGGGTATACGCGTAATTCCGGTATCATGGAGGATTCAGACTGGCAGGCCAGTGATCCCTCTATTAAGACCAACTATTCACGGTCCGAAGCTTTCACTGATGCGTTCCACGAGACCGATCTGAACGCCGGAGTTGTTTTTAAAATTGATGATATATTTTTTCTTTCATTCCATACGGGCTACCAGTTTAAATATTTTCAGATGGTGGCCCGGAACGGATACCTGCAGTATGATCCCTTGCCCTATGATGCGCCATATACAACCGGAAGCAAGGTGCCCATGTATGGCATGGTGATGCGGTACCGGCAGGCCTGGCACATACCTTATATGTCCCTGGACGGAAAAGTAAATCTCTTCGACGGGTGGAGCCTGTTTGTCTCTCTTGCCTACAGCCCAGCCGTATTCTGCCGGGCTCTGGACAACCATCTTCTGCTCGATGATGATTATTATGATTCCATGAACTGGGGGCAATACCTATCAGTTCAGGCAGGCATAACCTGGAAGTTGAACGCATATTTGTCTCTGTCCATGGCCGTACAGTATGAGTATATACCCATATTCAAGGGTCAGAGCACCAGGGTGGACACGGATACAGGTAATTCTACCTTCCTGGGATATGATGTGGCCGGGGCCTCCTTCTCGATGGTCCAAATCCATGCTGCTGCAATTGTTCCCTTTCGGTTCCTCGACTGGCATTAAGGCGCCCTTTGGCCGGGCAGGGTGACATTTTAAGAAAAAAATCAGGAAATATTCTTGCTCTATGGGCGTTTTTGTCATAGACTATAGATGCTGCTGTTTATGGCATTGGCGGTATTCAGCTTTTTCTCTGTACCGTTTGCTCTTTGTGAGGTGTTTCGCATGGGTAATGAGACTGTTCATGTTATCATCATTGATGACGAGGATATGGTTCGTATCAATCTTGCCGATTTTCTCGAGGATGAGGGCTATGTCGTATCCCATGTGAAGAGCGGTGAGGAAGGCCTGGAGTTGATAAAGAAACAAGCCTATAATGTGGCCATCGTGGATATGAGGCTGCCGGGCATCGACGGCAATACCTTTATCCTGAAGGCCTGCGCCGTGCAGCCGGCCCTGAAATATCTCATCCATACCGGTTCTGCCGATTATACCCTTCCTGAAGAACTGAAAATGCTGGGTATCTGCCCGGCAAGCATTCTGTATAAACCGGTACAGGACATGGATATTATCAAGGCCGGCGTGGTGAATCTCCTGCGGTGATGACGGCGCCATGGAAAAGAAGACTTTCACCATACTCTGCATCGACGACGAACTGCTGATCCTGGAAATCATCTCCGATTATCTTTCCGATATGGGCTATAATGTGCTGAAGGCCGCGAACGGTCGTGAAGGCCTTGCACTGTTTCGCGAGCATCATCCCCATGCCGTGCTTGTGGATCTCCGTATGCCCCAGGTTGACGGGCTGGAGGTCCTTGCCCGCGTAACGGAGCTGTCACCGGAAACGCCCGTGGTGGTCGTGTCCGGCACGGGGAATATCCGTGATGTCATTGAAGCCCTGAGGACCGGAGCATGGGACTACATCATGAAACCCATTGAGGACATGAGGATGCTGGCCCTGGCAGTGGAAAAATCCCTGGAACGCTCGCGACTCATCAGGGAAAACCGCTTGTACCGGGAGAACCTGGAAGAACTTGTGCTTAAACGGACCCGGGAGCTCCGGGAAAGCGAGGAACGGTTCCGGCGTATCGCCGAGAACGCCAGGGATATCATTGCACGCCTGTCCATCCCCGATACACGGTTTGAATATATCAGTCCCGCTGTGTCGGCTATCTTCGGATATGATCCGAATGATTTTTACGAGGATGCCTCTCTTTTTATAAGAATAGTCTCGGAAGAATCAAAGGAACTCATGCAGGAACTTTGGTCCGGCGTGCAGAAGGGATTGATTCCGCCCGTTATAGAATACCAGGTCCTTCACTCATCGGGAACGTCCCGGTGGATATATCAGAGAAACGTCCTCCTCAAGGACGATGCCGGCATCCCCCTCGCCCTGGAATGCATTGCCAGCGATATCAGCGAACGCAAAAACGCCGAGACCATTCGGGAAGAGCTTATCCGGGACCTGGAGAATAAGAATGCCGAGCTGGAACGTTTCACCTATACGGTTTCACATGACCTGCGCAGTCCCCTTGTTACCATTAAGGGATTCATCGGTATGCTGAACGAAGATATAAAAACCGGCCATTTCGATAATGTGGAGGCCGATATTGGCCGCATATCGGGCGCCGCGGATAAGATGAATATCCTTCTCAGCGATCTGCTGGAGCTTTCACGCATCGGCAGGGTGGTGGGCGTCAGGGAAACCATTTCCTCGGCGAAACTGGCCGGGGAAGCGGCAGAGCTTCTCCATGGCAGACTCCAGGAGAGGGGAGTCAGGCTGATCATTGATGATAACATGCCGGACCTGACTGGAGATATCCCGCGCCTCCGGGAAATTTTCCAGAACCTGCTGGAGAACGCCGTCAAGTTTATGGGGGACCGGGAAGATCCGCTGATCCAGGTGGGCGCTGTCATGAAGGACGGCCAGCCCGTCATTTTCGTCAGAGACAATGGAGTGGGCATCCAGGGCGAGTATCATGAGAAGATTTTCGGACTTTTTAACAAGCTGGATCAGAAAGCCGAAGGCACCGGAGTGGGTCTGGCCCTGGTTAAACGTATCATCGAGGTTCATGGTGGAAAAATCTGGCTTGATTCCATGGGGTTGGGGCAGGGAGCCACTTTTTATTTCACCATTCACGGGGAAAAAGTTCCGGAGAAAAGAGAATAAATACGGTAAGGACCCTTGTCAAAACATGACAAGGGCTTTATCTTATCAATAAGGGTGAATGCAGGCAGGTGCTGTTTGAATATTATGAATGAAACTATGAAAAAAATACTCTGTGTCGACGATGAGGAACTCATACGCCAGGTTGTGGGTGATTATCTCGAAGACGCGGGATACCAGGTGGAGCGCGCGGCCAACGGGAGAGAGGCATTGCAGATATTCCATGAGTGGAAACCCGACCTGATTCTTCTTGATCTGCGGATGCCTGAAATGGATGGCAAGGAAGTTCTGGCCGAGATACGCAAGGTATCCAATGAGATACCGGTTATCGTCATTTCCGGAACGGGCTATATCAAGGATGTGATCGAAACCCTGCACCTGGGCGCCTGGGATTATATCACGAAACCCGTGGAGGACATGGCCATTATTGATTATGCCGTGCAGAAGGCCCTGGACCGTCTCAGGATGATTGAAGAGAACCGTCGCTATAAACAGGACCTGGAAGAACTGGTGGGGCGGCGTACCACGGAACTCAAGGTGGCCAATACACGCCTTGTCAATATTTTGCAGGAAATCGTCCATTCCCTTTCAATTGCCACGGAGAAGCGCGATCCATACACGGCGGGGCACCAGGAGAGGGTTTCCCTGCTCGCTGCCGCAATAGCCACGGAGATGGGACTGGACCGCGAACAGATCAGCGCCATCCGTATTGCCGGTCTTCTGCACGACGTGGGGAAGATATATGTACCCCAGGAATTTCTTTCCAAGCCGACGCGTTTAGAGCCCCATGAAATGGAGGTGGTGAAGAAGCACAGCGAGGTAGGATATGAAATAATGAAAAACATTTCATTTCCCTGGCCCATCGCGGAAATCGCCCTGCAGCATCATGAGCGCCTTGACGGGAGCGGATATCCCCGCGGCCTGAAAGGAGACGATATCCTGATCGAATCCAAGATAATAGCGACGGCCGATGTGGTTGAGGCCATGTCATCGCACAGGCCTTACCGGCCGGCCATGGGTATCGAAGTGGCCCTGGCTGAGATAGTCAACAACCGGGGATTGAAATTTCAGCCTGAATGCGTGGATTCCTGTATAAAAGTGTTAAAACGTCTGGACGGTAAAATCGAGGCAATCAAGGATTTCTATGAGGATTTTCTCAGGAGTATGTAAAAGATATTCAATATTTTCCAGGGTAATGCCGACTTAAAAAATAGGTCAAGAAATCCTGTTCAAGGAGGAATGGGAGACCACACGGAGGTTTTTTATGGATAATCTCATGAAAATGGAGGATCGTGAGATAAGACCTGCTCAACTCAAAGGAAATTCCAACAAAATTCGCGAATATCGTGAACGAATTTCCGATGAAGCATATCTGGATCACGCAATTAACAAAATCGCAACAGATTTATCTCATTATCTGACCCGGTAGACCTCTAGCTCTGGCTGCCCGGGAGGATATAACAGTCCTTTTCGGGAGGCAATGACAGCTGTGATGCGGTAATCACAGCAGAGAATCTCCAAACAAGTGAATCAGTCCCTGCCCGGAAGCGGGGAGGGACTGATTTTCACTTGACCGCAAACCAATTCCGCTGCTAGGATTACAATATATGATACGAAATGATTTATTTATCCGCATGAAGGAGAGCCGATCTCAAAGATATCTTTTTTTTCTTCTGTTCGGCATGGTTTTCATCGGCCTCCTTTTTATATTCCGGTTTTATCTGTGGACATTCCTTTTTGCCCTCTTTTTCTACATGGCCTTGAAACCGGTCAATGACAGGTTGAAAAAAATTGTAAAAAAGGACTTTCTCAGTGCTACGATAGTCATGATTACGCTTTTCCTGGTGATACTGATCCCCCTCTTTTTTGTGCTTCTTGCTCTCGTAGATCAATCGTTCCATTTCTATATTTTTGTTCAGGACAGGATCAGTTCAGGTGCTCTGAGTGACCTGCAGAACAGTCATGCCCTAAAAGGACTGCTGAAGATCATGGATATGGAGCAGGCCGATCTGCTCCGTGAGATGGTTGTTCTCGTAAAGGAGACGGCTCTCTCGACATTTTCAGGGATCACATTGCTGCTGACTTTTCCCGTAACCTTTATAATTAAATTTTTTTTCATGCTTCTCATGTTATTCTTTCTTTTAAAGGATGGCGGCAACCTGGGCTCTACTATTTATAAGATATTGCCCTTCCCCGATGAAATAGAGAAAGATGTTATAGAACGACTGAAACAGGTCATCAAGGTGCTTCTGGCCGGGAACCTGCTCATTATGCTGCTCCAGGGATTCATGGTGGGGCTCGGGCTTTTTATTGCAGGATTCAGCGCTCCTCTCCTGTGGGGGACCATTGCCGGAATTCTGTCTCTTATTCCCGTGGTGGGGACCACCTTTATATGGCTTCCCGCCGTTATCTATATGGTTGCGACAAAAGCATATCTCATGGCTGTGTTCCTGGGGCTCTGGTCTCTCTTCTGGTATCTCGTGTTGGAAAATTTGCTGAAGCCTCTCATCTTTGGGGAAAAGCTGAATTTTCATCCCGTCATTTTTTTCTTTTTACTGTTGGGTAGTATCCAGGCCTTTGGCCTCGCAGGAGTTATCATCGGTCCCCTTCTTCTTACTCTTTTTTACTCTTTGTGGGAGATATATAAGCTTTTTGATGTGTATGACATGGACAGGAGGAACAGGGAATAGGAGTCGGACCAGGAATTATAATCAAGTAGTGGTGCATCTGTAATGTGAGCTGTAAAGAAATTAAAAAGGTACTTTAAAACTTTACCGTCTGGCGTTTCTTCTTTTTATTCAGCCTTTACTGCCCGATTATTTTTAATTATTATATTTGACAAATAGTCTTGCTGATCTCAAATGTTAGATTAAGCATAAAAAAATACATATCGTTGCCGGTATGAATACATTAAATTCCGATAAAGATTCGGCGTATTTATACAAAAAAAAGCTCTTTAACATAGCTTAATACACAGCACAGGGAGGATGTATATGCCTGTTACCAGAAGAAACTTCCTGAAAATGTCGGGGACAACGGCTGCCGGCGCCTTTTTTGGCGGAACGGCGTTTCTCACCGGGTGTAAGTCCCAGGACAAACTTCAGGGAACAAAAGAAACCACAACAATCTGTCCTTATTGCGGTGTTGGGTGTGGACTCGTTGTAGCGGCCAGAAATGGCAAGATAGTAAACGTTGAAGGAGATCCCGATCATCCAATCAACAAAGGGGCACTGTGCTCAAAGGGTAATGCCATCTATCAGATAGCAGCCAATCCCATTCAGCGAAGGCTGGATAAAGTACAGTATCGCCGCCCCGGGGGAACCCAGTGGGAGGAAATATCCTGGGATCAGGCAGTCAAAATGATTGCCAGAAGAGTAAAAGATACCAGGGACAAAACTTTTGTAGAAAAAGAAGGAGCCTATACAGTCAACAGGGCTCAGGGGTTAGTTGGACTCGGCGGTGCGGCTCTTGATAACGAAGAGTGCTATGTCTGGTCAAAGTTCGCCCGTATTATGGGCATTTCATATCTTGAACACCAGGCGCGAATATGACACAGCGCAACGGTCGCCGGTCTGGCGGCTTCATTCGGTCGTGGTGCAATGACAAATCACTGGATAGATATCCAGCATGCGGACGTTATTTTTATAATTGGAAGTAATGCCGCAGAAAACCATCCAATTTCTTTTAAATATGTTCAGAAGTCCCGTGACAAGGGGGGCAAACTCATTGTCGTGGATCCCCGTTTCACCCGTTCAGCTTCTTTGGCGGATCTTTATGCACCCATCCGTCCCGGAACAGATATCGCTTTCATAAACGGTATCATGAACTACGCATTACAGAATGACAGAATTCAGAAAGAATATGTTGTTGAGTATACTAATGCGTCACTTCTTATCGATCCCAAATATACTTTTAATGATGGGCTCTTTTCCGGATATGATGTGGGAAAACGCAAATATGACAAAGGCGCATGGAAGTATCAGGTAAATGAAAAAGGGATACCCAAAAGGGATAAAACCCTCAAAGATCCCAACTGCGTCTATCAGCTTCTCAAAAAGCACGTGTCACGGTATACTCCTGAGCTTGTATCATCGGTGACAGGATGTCCTGTAGACTCTTTCTTAAAGGTAGCCGAGCTTTACACGAGTACATTCAAAAATGACCGTGTAGCCACTATCATGTATGCCATGGGAACGACCCAGCATACAGTGGGTTCCCAGAACGTCAGGTCCTACGCCATGCTTCAGCTTCTTATGGGCAACATTGGAATGGCCGGCGGAGGAATTAACGCTCTTAGAGGTGAGTCTAACGTGCAGGGTTCAACGGACCATTGCATTCTCTGGCATATTCTTCCCGGATATCTCGGCATACCCAAGACAGACAAGGATGTGAATCTTGAGGCGTATATTAAGAACAATACTCCCAAGAGCAACGATCCCATGAGTGCCAACTGGTGGCAGAACAAACCCAAGTATCTGGTCAGCATGCTCAAGGCCTGGTACGGCGATGCCGCCACAAAGGAAAATGATTTCGGTTACGACTGGATACCCAAGGCAACGAAGCCCTATCCTCATATCGTATTATTTGAGGACATGTATGCGGGAATGCACGAGGGAGCAATTCTTATGGGTACCAACCCCGTTGTTGGCGGTCCCAACTCAACGAAGGAAGCGAAAGCCCTTGAGAGACTCAAGTGGCTCGTATGCGCAGACCTGTGGGAAACCGATACTTCCATTTTCTGGAAACGTGAGGGAGCGAATCCCGGAAGCATCCAGACAGAGGTATTTCTCCTCCCTATGGCAGCGTCGGTTGAAAAGGAAGGCAGTGTTTCCAATTCAGGGCGATGGGCCCAGTGGCGGTATAAAGCGCAAAATCCTCCGGGACAGGCTATTACGGACCTTGATCTCATTGACAAGCTCTTTACTGAAATCAGGGCGCTCTATAAAAAAGAGGGTGGCAAACTTCCCGAGCCAATTCTCAAAGCCAACTGGAATTACAAGCATAATCCCGATGAGCATGAATGCGATCCTCATCTGGTCGCTCAGGAAATCAACGGATATGCCTGGAAAGGCAATGGCAAGATGGGAAGCCTTATGGAAAACTTCACCAAACTGGCTGCCGATGGTACCACGGCCTGCGGTAACTGGCTTTACAGTGGCAGCTATAATGGAAAAGGAAATAATATGGCGCGTCGCGGACAGAAGGACGCCTCCAATAAACTGGGCATGTATCCCGAATGGGCATGGTGCTGGCCGGTTAACAGACGGATCATTTATAACAGAGCAAGTGTGGATACCAAGGGTGTTCCCTGGAATCCCGCGAAGGCAGTTATTAAATGGACCGGCAGTAAGTGGGTTGGTGATGTTCCCGACGGCGCGTGGCCTCCCGGATCAAAGCACCCCTTCATTATGAACAGTGAAGGCTATGCAAGGGTATTCGCCTCCGGTATGGCCGATGGTCCCTTTCCTGAGCACTATGAGCCCATGGAAAGTCCCGTAAAAAATATATTCAATTCACAGAAGGTGAATCCGGCAACGGTGATTCTCGGTTCAACATTGGGAGAATTCGGCGACAGCTCACAATATCCCTATGTGGCAACATCATACCGGGTAACAGAACACTGGCAGGCTGGTGCTATGACGCGAAATCTGCCGTGGCTTACAGAGCTCGTTCCCGATATGTTCTGTGAAATAAGCCCGACTCTTGCCAAGAAGAAGGGCATTAAAAACGGCGATAAGGTTTTTATCAGATCAAAACGTGGTAAAATTGAAGCTCGTGCCCTGGTAACTGAACGTGTTCAGGCGTGGAAGGTACAGGGTAAAGAGATTGAAATGGTAGGTATGGTCTGGCATTTCGGTCAAGGTTGTGCGGTTAGCGGTGATTCCTGCAACAATCTTACACCGCATATAGGTGACGCAAATACAATGATCCCGGAATTTAAAGCATTCCTGGTGGACATTGAAAAGGCGTAAGGAGGTCATAACATGTCAAAAGCATTTATCGTTGATACAACAAAATGTCAGGGTTGCAGGGCCTGTCAGGTTGCCTGTAAACAATGGAATGGCCTTCCCGGAGAAAAGACCGATTTCTTCGCCGGCCCGGAACTCACCAATCCGGCCGAGCTTTCAGCCATTACCTGGAACTACGTTAAGTTTTTCCCTCTTGATAGGGCAAACGCAGAACGTCCAATATGGACGATCATGCATAAAAAGTGCTATCATTGCAAGGACGCGAACTGTATAAGGGTCTGTCCTCAAAAGGCCATCAGCAAGGTGGACGGATGGACGATTATCGATCAGAGCAAGTGCATCGGATGCGGTGCCTGTGAGAACGAATGCATATACCATGTTCCGCACGTAAGCAATGTAAACCACACTAACGATGTGGGACAGCATATTGTCGTGAAGGATAAGTCTCACAAATGCAACGCCTGTACGCTCAACGAAAGAGATGTTCCGGCCTGTGTAAACACCTGTCCTTCGCAGGCGCTTATTTTCGGCGATCACGAGGAGATGGTAAAGCATGCCATGAGGCGTCTTGCCGAGATAAAAAAAGAATTTCCCCGTGCAAGCGTATACGGACTCAACGAATTCGGCGGACTGAAGGTCCTGACCATACTGAGAGACGCACCCTCAAAATATGGTCTGCCTGAAAACGTCAAGGCCATTGAGATCACCGCTCATGACGGCATCAAGGATGTGTATTCCCTGCTGTCCTCCTTCACCTTCGGTATACCAGCTCTGAAAAGAGCGGCATATCGTGCGGCGAAGTCCATGGGTTCTTCTAAAAACGCGTAAACTGCATAATGGCGGGGGGCACTGCTTAATGCCTGCAGATTCTAATCTGAAATTTATTTTCGATCCTTCCGCATCCGGGCCCATCAGAGAAATGTCGCTTGCAATGCTTTTAAATATTGTTTGCCTATTTTTTTTACTTTTACTGAATTTTCTCGCCGCCTTGTACAGCGTTTCCATTGAAGAAAAAGCATTGATCGATCATTATTCCCTTTTCATCGATGTCTTTATTCTGCGTAAAATTGTTGTGAATGCAGGATTATAAATTAATTTCCTTGAAATTGATTCAGGACAGTGATACTATTATAGTATCTTGAAACATGGGGGGAGGGAGCAAAATGAGTCCTTTAAAAGAAGCCGCCATTGTCACGATAAAGCGTATGCCCGATGAATGCACCGCAGAAGACATCATGCGTGAGGTTTCTTTCACAATCCGGGTTTTTGACAGCCTGAAGCACTCACAGCACGGTGAGAGGATTTCTTCCGCTGAAATGCTGAAAATAAATAAAATCTGGGATAATGATTTTTAACCCTGTAACCACCATTGTCCTGATAATACAGGATGAGTGTACGTTAACAGAACAAGGTCTTTCTGCACCTCCAATTCCTCGTTGACAGCTTTATATAAAAGGGCATCATCTTATTCAGTGCATTTAAATATGCACGGGCCGTATAAAATGCAGTGAAACTGCCTGGCAGGGCTGGAGCAATACATGATTCGTGAAGCAATACTGCCCGACTCGGAATTCATGGCGGACATACTGGTGAGGGCATGGTGTACCGCCTACGCGGGGCTCATCGACTCCCGGTATCCTGAAACCATGGAGAGGGGCAGATATGGTGATATCTTCAAATACAATATTGAGCATGGTACCGAAATGATTTTTGTGTACATGCAGGACGGCAAGGTGCGTGGTTTTGTCTCCGGTCATTTTCGAAAAGACTGGTATGACTGTGAAATAAAGGGACTCTATGTCGATCCTGATTTCCAGGGAAGAGGTATGGGTGGTGAACTTATGGGGACCATGCTGAACTTTTTCCGGGAGCACCGGTGTCGACGCATGGTTGTCTGGACCCTGAATGGTGCGAAAAACAATGCCTTCTATGCCCATCATGGCGGTATTGTCAGGGAAAATAAGGAACTTGATATCGGCGGCAGTAGCTATCCCGGTGTGGGGTTTCTTTTTGAGCTGACAATGGAGAAATTTCTGAAGCGTCAGGTGCAGGAAATGTAAAATAATGATGAGTGAGTGATACAGCGTTTGACAGGGTGAATAAACAATGGTATAATTGTATTTCCCCACTACAAAATATGGAGGAATCCTCTTATGTTGATGAGAATAATCAGCCTGGTTGTTACGTTGATGTTTTTACTGTCACCTGGCGCTTCCCGGGCTATGGCCGATTCGGATTGCCAGGGTCTTGGCAGGGGTGCTTGCGGGGCTAAAGCCGATTGTGTCTGGGTATCGGGATATACTAAACAGGATGGTACTGAGGTAAAGGCCTATTGCAGGTCCAGGCCTTCGGGTGAAAATATGAGGAAGGCAGAGAGACCGGAAAAATCCCGGAAGGATGAAAATGCTGTTAAGCGAAAGGGAAAAGCCGACAGGGATGAAGATGCAGTTAAGCGCAGGAAAAAGTCAGACAGGGATGAAACTGCCGGAGATAAACCGGTGAAAGAGAAACATGCAAAGAAAAAAGTCGATAAAGAAGATACTTCCCATAAAAAATCTCCGGGAGAAAAAATTAAGAAAGATCAAAGGTCAAAAAAAGCAAATAAAGACGAAAATGCAGTAAAGCAAAAGGACAAGAAAAGAAAAGAAGAAGGTAAAGAGAAAAAGCCGGCAAAGGAAAAACAGGGTAAGAAAAAGCCGGAAAATAAAAAGTCTGTGAAGGAAAAATCCGATAAGGGGAAAAATGTGAAAGAAAAAACAACAAAGAAAAAAACAAAAAGTGATAAAAGCAAGGAGTAATTCCAATTAAAACCGGCTTCAGGAACGCATCCCGAAGCCGGTTTCTATGAGAAGGGCATCTCTGTCAGGGCTACATGACTCTTTATTTATCCTTTTCCGGGACTATAATTCCCCCGCATTATACCAAAACATTGTGAATTTTTACTTAAAGCCTCCCGATAATCAAAGAAATCAGGTGTATTAATTTACTTGACGCGCCATATTTAAAATACTAAGGTAAGAACGCTTTGTTTATTAGGTAATGGCGGTTAAAATCCGGTCTCTGCAGACAGCCATAGGGAATAATATTTCGATGGGCAGGGATTGAACGCTGACACAATGAATCTTTATAATAATACGGGATATATATGATGAGCAATTGGTCCATTAAGGGAGTCGAAGTTTTAACACCGGATGAACATTTAAAGGATGCTGCGGTTACCATGGAAAGGGACCTGATTGCCAATGTGGCCCGCAAGTCCCCGACCGCTGATATTGCTATGGAAATTGAGGGAGGGATACTTATACCGGGCCTTATCAACTCCCATGATCATCTTCTTGGTACGTACTATCCCAAGGTGGGTAACGGTCCCTATGAAAACTGGCTTCCCTGGGATAACGATCTGAAAAGTTCTCCATTATATCAGGAGCGCCAGCAGATTGAAAACCGCGACCTTTATCTCCTGGGAGCCTACCGGAACCTGGTTTCGGGCGTTACCACCGTTTCAGACCACATTCCGCATTTTGTAGCTCAGCCATATTATGATATGCTTCCGGTTAAGGCCATACGTGAGTATTCGTTGGCGCATTCCATTGCCAGCTTTGCCCTGGCCTGGGGTGGTGAGATATCCGACGAGTACAAGAAAGCCGTTGAAGAAGGGCTTCCTTTTATTACACATATAGCCGAAGGCTTTGACTCTGAAACGCGAAGGGACCTGGAGACACTGATCTCCCGGGGAGGTCTGGGTGATCATTCAGTCCTGGTCCATGGCATAGCCTTCAGCGACTCCGATATGGATAAAATAAAAAAGGCCGGTGCATCGGTGGTCTGGTGCGGTGATTCCAATACCTTTATGTTCGACAAAACGACCAATATCAAGATGCTTTTGGACAAGGGAATCAATGTATGCATCGGTACCGATTCGCCCATGTCAGGAGGTTTGAACCTCCTAAGTGAAATGAGGTTTGACAGGGATCTGTATAAAAAACTTTACAGCAAGGATCTCTCTGACGCAACAATACTGAAGATGGTGACGACCAATCCTGCAAGGGCCTTCTGGCTGAAGAACAATGGCAGGGTGCAGAAGGGCTGTATCGCAGACATGGTTGTTTTCAGAAACAAGGGAGGCAAACCCGAGAGTTCGGTTGTAAACGCGGAGCTGAAAGATGTTCTTCTCATTGTGATAGACGGACTTCCCGTGTACGGTTCGGCCCGGTATGCCGAGACGTTTGATGAACTGGGGATACTATATCAGCATATAAATTTGGACGGGGAGGATAAGATCATCATCGGCGATCTTATCGGGCTGTTGAAACGTATCAGCCGCGCCGTGGGATTTAAAAAGACATATCCATTCCTGCCGGTGGAATTCGACTTTTAAGCTGTTGGGGGATTTTTAATGGCAAATGGTTCAGCAAATCAGAGTGGTATCGTTACCCGGCAATATAAATCCGGTTCAATCATATATTTCGAAAATGATAAGAGCGAATATATCTATATCCTGAAAGCAGGCAGGGTCATTCTCACTTCCATCAAGCTCGACACGGGTGAAGAGGTGAAGGAGGATGTGCGGCACGGTGAATTCTTCGGCGTGAAATCCGCCCTGGGGCGCTATCCACGGGAGGAAACTGCCCAGACCATCGGAGAGACAACGGTCCTGGTGCTCAGACTTGCCGATTTCGAAAGGCTGATCTTAAAAAATGTTAATGTAGTAAGGAAAATGCTCCGGGTCTTCAGCAATCAACTCCGGAAGATACACAAGATGGTGCGGTCTGCACTTGGCGAGGGAGATAACGTCAGTCCCGCCCAGGAGCTTTTCAGAATCGGCGAATATTATTACCATGCCGGTGTGTACAAGCAGGCAATGTATGCGTACAAGAAATATATGGAGCACTATCCCGACACAGAATATGCGGCCCAGGCAATGCAGCGTATAAAGGAGATCAGTTCGGGACAGGTTTCCCCGGGCAGTGTTAATATGGATTTTTCCGAAACTGCTGTTTCCGCTAAAAGCGACTCGCATGATATGAGTGATTTTACCCTGGAATCGGAGCACGAAGAGGCTCCTGATTTTAATGGCGACGTGGAAGACGGCAAAGCGTCCATCTCCGATGAGATGGACGACTTCCTTTCCGATGACGCAGGCCTGGGTGATCTCGATGATTTTTCATTTGATGAACCAGCGGGTAAAAAAGGGGCTAAGAGCGCAGAGCAGAAGTTCGCAGAAGCGGATTCGCTTTTCAAGAACAATAAACTGGCTGAAGCCCTGCAACTGTACGAGGATGTTCTCAATTCAGGGCAGGCAACTGATGACAACATTCTGGGGCGTGTCTACCTGGGGATGGGAAAATGTCACGGCAGGCTGGGGCAGCAGAAGGCCGCCATGGAAAATTACAGCACTATCATAAAACAATATGGCAGCTCCCCATATGTGAAAAACGCTTTTTTTGAAATAGCGGCAATGTTTGAATCGGCTCGTCAGAAGGACAAGGCGGTCATGTATTATAAAAAAGCGGCATCAATGTCACCCAGGGACGCTGTGAGTGAACAAGCCATGATGAAAGTCAAGCAACTACAATAGGGCAGGTGGATCCTACATGATACTGGATGATAATTTTTTCGAGAAATTCGGTGTGGAATACGCCCCTAACGAGATCATTTTCTGTGAGTTCGAACCAGGAAATGAATTCTATTTTGTCCAGGCCGGACGGGTGAAAATCGTCAAAGTTATCAATAATCGGGAAAAAACCCTGGATGTCCTTGGAACCGGAGATGTCTTCGGAGAGATGTCTATTCTTGAAGAGGAGCCCCGCTCCGCTACAGCCATCGCCATGGATAGGGTAAAGCTCCTGAAGTTTCATCGGGATAATTTTGATACGCTTTTACAGGGCAATCCGCAGCTTGCCTATAAACTGCTCCTCATATTCTCCAAGAGGATCTATGATGCCAAGAGAAGGCTCATGATACTCCTCCTCGAGGAACCGCAGCTGAAAGTCATGGATGTGCTTATTATGCTGGCGGAACAGGATCCGCATCTGGATGTGCAAAACGAGATTTCCCTGCCTGTAACCGCCCAGCAGGTTGCCAGTTGGGCCGGTATGGCTGATACGGAAGTTCAGAAACAGTTGAACCATCTGAACCAGATCGATAAGATAGTTCTCTATGCAGACAGGATAGTGGTGCGAAACATACGGGATTTTCAGCGCATGGTGACCTCAAGACGTAAAAATATGTATTCATAATGCACCTGTTCTCATTTTTTTCTTGCTAAAATACACGCAAAACTTAGTTTGATCCTCGGACGGAATAGTTGCCGTCCATACTTACGCTCCCGTAGCTCAGGTGGATAGAGCAGTGGTTTCCTAAACCATGTGTCGGTGGTTCGAGTCCTCCCGGGAGCGCATTTTTTTAAAATAACCGGTGAACGGTTTTCTTTGCTCATTTTCGGTGTATATTTATAACAAGGGATTTATGACAGTAAATAAGCGGTAATCACCGCTATTTTTTTTATCCGGAGCATGGTGTATGGAAGACAAACTGCGTCGATTGCATGAACGCTTCAAAAATCTCGATGAAGAACTGGTAAGACCCGAAACTATCGGGGATCAGAAAAAATTCAGAGATCTGAACAAAGAACGATCGCACCTTGCCCCTATCATCAATACCTACGAAGAATATCTGAAGGCAAAAAAGGAATTGGCTGATTCGTCGGAACTTCTCAAGATAGAGGAAGACGGCGAAATGGCATCCATGCTTGAGGATGAAATAATCGGGTTGAAAGAGCGCATTGAAAAAATGAAAGAAGAGCTGATTCTCCAGCTCCTTCCCAGGGACCCTAATGATGGAAAGGATGTGATCATGGAAATCAGGGCCGGCACCGGCGGCGAGGAAGCTGCACTTTTTGTATCCGATCTGTTCCGAATGTACAACCGGTATGCTGACGCGAAGGGATGGAAGGTAGAGTTTATCGAGGGCAATTCCACGGAGATCGGCGGTTACAAGGAGGTCATTTTTTCGGTCCGCAGTGAAGAAGCCCATGGAAGACTCAAATTCGAGTCGGGGACCCACCGGGTCCAGCGTGTTCCCACCACTGAATCGGGAGGGCGGATACACACCTCGGCGGTAACCGTGGCCGTAATGCCCGAGGCCGAAGAGGGTGAGATAACCATTGATCCCAACGAAATAAGAGTCGATGTCTATCGTGCCTCCGGCCATGGCGGGCAGAGTGTTAATACTACGGACTCGGCTGTGCGGATAACACATATCCCTACGGGTATGGTTGTGACATGTCAGGATGAAAAATCGCAGCTTAAAAACAAAACCAAAGCATTGCGTGTGCTCAGGGCGCGCCTGTATGAGAAGGAAATGTCTGAGCGGATGAAAAAGGAATCGGACATAAGGAAATCACAAATAGGATCCGGGGACAGAAGCGAGCGCATTCGCACATATAATTTCCCGCAGTCGCGGGTCACCGACCATCGGATCGGGCTTACGCTGCATTCTCTTGAAAGCTTTCTCGCCGGAGAGATCGATGAGGTTGTGGATGCTCTGCAGAAGCATGAAATCGAATTACTCCTGAAAGACGTGAACAATTGAGGGCTTACTCTTGATACTTGCCGATGTGCTCAGGGAATCAATTGAAAGGCTGAAATCAGCCGGACTGGAAAATCCTGTTGTTGACGCCGAGGTGCTCATGGCGTACGTTCTCAAAACAGAAAGATTCAAACTCACAATTAACAATAAAGAAGAATTGTCCCCCCTGGATATCAAAAAAATCAGGTCTGCCGTTAACCGAAGAATGCAATATGAACCCGTTGCCTATATCACCGGTGTTAAGGAATTCTATTCTCTGGAATTCAAGGTAAATCCCGGTGTATTGATACCACGCCCCGAAACCGAACTGCTCGTGGATCTGGCCATATATTACGCTCCCCAGCAGGGTGTGGTGCTTGACATTGGTACGGGTTCAGGTATTATTGCCGTATCCCTGAAATACTGCAGGAGAGATCTGACTGTGTTCGCGACGGACATTTCAAAAGACGCCATCTCCGTGGCCAGAAAAAATGCCAAGGCCATACTGGGCAGGGATCTTCCCCGTTTTTGCCAGGGCGATATTTTCACTCCTGTACAGGGAATGACGTTCGATCTCATCGTTTCCAATCCTCCCTATGTCGATCCGGGAATGAGGAATGCGCTGCAGAAGGATCTTGCTTATGAGCCCGAGATAGCTCTTTTCAGTGAAGACAGTGGGAGGGCGGCCATTACGGGCATCATTCATAATAGCAGGCCATTCCTATCCGCGGGCGGAAAACTGCTTCTTGAGATTGGATCAGAGATGAAAGACTTTGTCATAAAAGAAGGCCGGAAAAAGGGCTTTGCCGTTTCGGTTCTCAATGATTATGGCGGAATGCCCCGTGTTGCCGTACTGCAGTAAAATACCGGGAGGAATGGATGACCATTTTACTCGACCAGCTTAAGAAAATCTCCACTTTTGCCTTTTTATTGGCGATTCTTTTTTTTGTCAATATCCTGTTTAATGTCAATTTTAAATGGAGCGGTATATCGCTCATTGTTCGTGTTTATATTTTTCTATTTTCCTTTTTCATGATATACAATTTTTCCCTCATCGAAATTGAAGAAAAAAAGAAGGAGTATCGTGAAAAATATGGCCGCCTGGGGGCCTACTATCTGTTTGTCGCAGCCAGGCTTGTTCCCTTTGTTATCATCTATGCCATAACGGTCATATTCACCCTCATTGATTATATAGGCCGCCCCGGCTGGTTTATAAATTCAATCATCGATCTTCTAAAAGGCAAGTACGCCAACATGGTCATTTATTCATTGATCCTGCTTATCATTTTGAAGATACGACGGGACCCCTTGATAACCATACCCCTGTTCCTGGCGGCGTCCATGTTTTACCTGTTGGTCCTGGACAAGATGATATACAATTATTCTTCCGAAGGAATAGCCATCTCTATAATAAAAATAGTCAAATATATTATGTTCGTGTTCCTTCTCATATTTGAATTTTTTTTTGAGAAAAAGAAGATAAAGATTCCCGCTATTGTCGGTACTATTTTCGGTATATTAATCCATTGCATTGTTACTGTGCTGATATATCTATTTTATATTTTTTCACCGGCCGGATCTCATGCGCAGTTAAAATCAGCGCGGCTTCTTCTTCATTCAGGTTTTTCCTTTCCCTTTACCACGATGGTTGATGAGGCAAGAAAACAAAAAGCCCCCTATGTCGTAAGGGATGTCATTACCTACTCGGAGCTCTATAAACTAAAAATAAACATGAGTGATGGCGAATGGGAAAATATAATAAGTGAATCTTCCCTGGCAACGGTAGAATTAATCTGCACTTATCTCATGGACATGAATAAACTCCTGTCCTATGAGGTACTGATGGCATATGCGGAAAAAAAATCCAGCATTCATGACAAGCAGCTGGCAATATCGGAGCATTTTGTGAAATATATGGCTCTGTATGTGCCCGATAAAAGGGAGGACTTTCAAAACAGAATCAGCAGGGGAAATATAGTTCTCATGCTCTGGGGTATACAGGTTCTTGGAGAAGCCAGGAGTAGAGAGTCCATGCCCTTCCTTATAAACTGCCTTACGGATATGAACACCGAGATTTCTGTTGCCGCATACAGGACGCTTACTGAGATTACGGGCATAGATCCTGCGCAAAAGGAAAATTTTCATGCCAATATCCCGGCCGTAATCGGGAGATTCAGACAGTTTTATCTGGACTACCGCAAAGGTCTTCAATAGGGCACACGGAACACCGGGGATTCCTTGCGGTACACGTTCTTCTTCCGTGAGCAATCAGGATCAAATGGGTTATTTTCCAGCATTTTTCCGGTATGAGGGCCGTAAGTGATTCTTCCACCCTGAAAGGATCTTCCGATCTAATATATGCGAGCCTGTTGGCAATTCTCATCACATGCGTATCCACGGCCAGGGCGGGGATATCAAAACCCATGGAAAGAATTACGTTGGCTGATTTTCGTCCTACTCCCGGCAGAGACTCGAGAGCATCTCTTTCGGCCGGGAGGGTACCGTGGAACCGCTCCATGACGGCCCGCGAAAGGGTGATGATGTTTTTTGCCTTATTCCTGTAAAACCCCGTACTTTTAATGATTGTTTCCACGTCGGGCAGCCTGGCACCGGCCAGGCTGCTGAAATCAGCATATCTGTCGAAGAGCACTGGCGTTACGGCATTGACCTGCTTATCCGTGGTCTGGGCTGAAAGGACAACGGCGATGGTCAACTGGTAGAGATTGCCAAAGTGCAGGTCCGGTGTGACCTCACCATACCATGCACGAAGTCTTTTCTGAATAAGATTTGATTTTTTTCTGTCCATAGGTGGCAGATCTTACTGCTCTTCAGTGAGATTTGCCAGGATTTCCGCGGCCTTTTCCAGGGCCAGGGCCCTGTGACTGATTTTATTTTTCTCCGACAGGGGGATCTCGGCCATGGTTTTACCATACTGCGGGAGATAAAATACCGGGTCATAACCGAATCCCTGGTCCCCCGATGGCTCTTGGGCTATAATGCCGCGGCAGATACCCCTCGTCGTGTGACATGTCCCATGGGGGATGGCAATTGCTATGGCGCAGACGAACTGTGCATTTCTGTCATCTCCCGAAGATTCCATTTCATGCAGGAGTTTCATATAGCGATCTTTGTCCGTGGTGTTATCTCCGCCGTACCGGGCCGACAACACTCCGGGTCTTCCATCCAGTGCATCGACACAGAGACCCGAGTCATCGGACATGGCGGGGAGGCCTGTAAATTCGGCTATTGCCCTGGCTTTTTTTTCTGCATTTTCTTCAAAGGTGCTCCCATCCTCATCCACTTCGGGAGGGGACTGAAACTGGTTCAAAGTCAAAAGCTCCAAATTTTCAATATGGGAGAATTTTTCCTTTATCTCCCTGATTTTGTTTTTATTATGTGTGGCCAGAACAAGTTTCATGCCATTATCTCCCGGGGAGCAAGGTAGATGGGAAAGTTGCCGCCCCATGATTTTTTCGTAAATATATAAAAACAAATTGAAAATTATTACTGAATATGGCAATAATTATTTTAATTGATCGGTAGTGTTGCGTAGCAAGGCAGAAACGGAAATTATGAGTATATTGATTGTATAATCACTTGCTCATTTGACTGACTGAAGCGATGAAAATTTACCGGTCCATGAAGTTAAAACAATGAAAATAAGCAAATCGGCTCTCAGCGGAATCATTATTTTTCACATACCGGATCTTCTTCTCATGTTCCTGTTTTTTTATCTGCTCTTCCACTGGCATGTCTACATTGTCAGCATGTTTCCCTATATTCTGGGTGGTATTATATTTTTCGTAATTCTCCGTATGCTGATAATCGTTGCCACAGGGAGATATTTTTATTCCAGCCGGGTCGGCATTATAAAAGATATAATAAATGAATTCAAAAAGGGACGGTTTGTTTCGCAGGATAAATACAAGGAAATAGCCGGTGATGATGAGTTCGCCCTGGCCCTGAAAGAACTGGTCATGGTGGGGAAGCATCTGGATAATATCGTTACGTCCCAGCGCGATGAGATAGATAAATTTCATGAGCTGTACAACAATATTGTTTTCTCTATCAGTTCTTACTTCATTGTCATGGATGACGACAATACCATCATTTTCGCCAACGAGGGTTTTTGTAAAAAATTTCAGCTCGATGTGGATGAAATGGCGGGGAAGAGCATCGAGGATATTTTCTATTTCGTAAACGCACGGCTTAAGGGCGGAATCGTAAAAGCAAAGACCGACGGTACGTCGGTGATACTGGAAAAAACGCATCTACTCTCGGTGAATAAGGTGTCAATTATTGCCGATATAAAAATTTCCAACATCTATATCCAGGGCAGGAATCAGATCATGCTCATCATAGATGATGTGACCAATAAGCTCCGCAAGGATTACCAGATTTCGCTCATGAGCCAGATTTCCGAATCAATACAGAGTGATGTGGAAATAGAACGGGTCCTCTATACCATTCTTACCGGCGTAACCTCAGGCTCCGGCCTGGGATTCAACCGAGCCATGCTTTTTCTTGTCGATGAGGATGAGAAGGCCCTGGTGGGGAAAATGGCCGTAGGTCCCGATTCCTTTGAGGAGGCAATACAGATATGGAGCACCACGCCGGCTGCCGGTGTGCTTCCGGTCAAAGATGATATCCTCAACATCGAGAGCGGGAAAAGTCTCATGGATTCTGTTTTGAAATCAAAAATATTGCTCAATGAGAATAATATATTTATACGCACACTGATGAAAAAGGAGTTTGTGCATATCTATGATGCCTTCACCGATCCCGGCGTGGATGATGGAATCAGAAAGATGATGGATGTGAAGGAATTCGTCGTGGTCCCCATCATTGCCGTTAACAGGGCCATAGGCATAATCATTGTGGATAATAAGTTCAACCAGGTGCCAATAGGAAACGACAGTATCGAGCTGCTGAGCATATTCGCGTCACAGGCGGCGCTCTCTATTGAAAGTTATAATAATCTTGTTTCGGTCAAGAAGGAGATGCAGAAGATTTCACGCCGCCAGGATGCAATTGTTGAATCGGAAAAAATGGCAGCCGTTGGCCGTATCGCAGCACATATCGCCCACGAGATTCGGAACCCCCTGGTCACCATGGGCGGTTATGCCAGGCGGATATCCCAACAGACCAGGGATATCCCCAAGGATGGCGTGAAAACCGGGGACAATATTAAAAAGGCAGCCCATATAATAATAAAGGAATCTGAACGGCTGGAAAAAATTCTTTCCAATGTAATGGACTTTACCAGGCCGTCAAAGTATATCAAGGAGTTCAATAATGTCAACGAGGTGGTGGTGGATACGGTGGAACTGCTGCGCAACCTCTTTCTTGAAAAGAAAATCATAATTGATATTGATATGCAAGAGAATATTCCCCTGGTTAAATCCGATTTCAACCAGATGAAACAGGTCATGCTCAACCTGATCCAGAATGCCATTGATGCCACGCCGGCAGGGGGCAGTATAAACATCATCACCGAGAATGATTCACAGTTTGTCGCTATCAGAGTTCAGGATACGGGCATCGGGATCGACCAGGAGGATCCCGACATAGTCTTCGAACCCTTCTATACAACGAAGGTCACCGGCGTGGGACTGGGACTTGCCAATGTGAAAAAAATCATTAAGGACCATAACGGCTCCATCGAGGTGAGTAACCGTGAAAATTCCGGTGCCGAATTTATCGTGAAGCTGCCCATTCCCTTGTAATCAGGGGAGCGGTTCTTCATGTATTTTCAAAAAAAGTGTTGAAATAATCAAACTTTTATGTCACAATTTTTATCTATACCGGTATTGTGAAATTTTAAAATTACTAAAAACGGGACTGAACCCTTTTGTGGTTTTAAGGCATAAATTCTCGGGAATGAAATAAAACGAATCATATGAAAATGTCCCGGTCAAATCACCAGGGAGGTGTGTCGGCAATGAGTAAAATATTGATAGTCGAAGATGAACAGCATCAGAGAGAACTCTATGCCATGGAGTTGCAGGATGAGGGTTATGAGGTGGAACAGGCTTCTAACGGTAAGGAGGGCGTGGAGAAAGTAAAATCCAATAAATATGATCTGGTTATAATGGATATCAGAATGCCCGAAATGGATGGTATTGAGGCCCTGGGGAAGATATTATCGCGCGATAAAAAAATCCCCATTATTATTTATACCGCCTATTCAAATTATAAAAGCAATTTCATGACCTGGACAGCCGATGCCTATATCACAAAATCATCCAACCTTGATGAGCTGAAAGACAAGATCCGCGAGATATTATCAACACGTTCAGCGTGACGAATTCGGAAGAATGAATCATTTTATAACCTGACTGGTTAGACGAAGCATCATGGGATATAGGTGCAACGTGACGTATCTGATTCCCAGACCGTCAGGGAATGAAGCTGGATCGGCGGTGATATTTCCGCAAGTTTTTCCAAGATCAATCCCGCAATAAATTCTGCAAGATTCTCCGAACTGGGATTTTCTTTGTCAAAGGGAGGCACATCATTTATATTTTTGTGATCCAGGATGGAGAGTATTTCTTTCAGCATTTTTTTCAGATCATGAAAATCAATGAGAAGTCCTATACCGTTGAGCGTTTCACCCTTCACCGTCAGTTCAACCTTCCAGTTATGGCCGTGAAGATTTTCACACTTTCCCCGGTATCCCCGAAGCTGATGCGCCGATGCGAAACTGTCTTCAATGGTTAAGAGGTACATTGATTTCTCCTTATCACAAGCCTGTCTGCAGATGTTATATGAAACTCGCTAACAGCCGGGCTATTCTTTCTATCTCTTTTTTTGTTAGTGTAGGATAGAGGGGGATAGTATACAATTTTTTTGATAAACGGTCACTGTTGGGATAATCGAGTCCCCGGTATCCCATGAGAGCGTGGAGGGGCGTTTCAATGGGGCGTATGGTTTCGATGCCGTTTTTTTTCCAGTATTTGACAACTTTCTCACCCGAGGAGTCAAACAAGACCGGGAAGGACTGGTACGCAAATCCTTCATTGAAGGGCATTGGTGCCTTGTGGGATGTGATGCGTAATGCATCACTGTATTTTCGGGCAATTTCTCTTCTTCTTTTAAGGAACTCTTTTAGTTTCATCATCTGAGATATGCCCATGGCTCCCTGGATATCCGTCATGGCATATTCATAGTTGACGGTGGTTTCATTGTTACCTCTGAAATCTCTCATGGTTGAAAAATACTTGGTGTTATTGGTGAGGATCATACCACCGTTTCCCGTCGTTATTATCATGGAAGGTGCAAAAGAAATAACCGCGAAAGAAGGGGTCGATCCTGCGGGGTGTTCATTGTTTTCCGTGCCTATGGCATGGGAAATGTCCTCAATGATGGGGATGGTCAGATCTGCCAGCTCGTCAAGGGGGAAATGGAATCCGAAGGTATGCCCTACAATTATTGCCTTTGTGTTTTCAGTTATACAGGCTTTGATTTGTGCGGAAGAGGGGAATAGGGAATTTTCGTCGTTGTCCACCAGAACCGGTTTACCGCCCAGGATGGACAGAGCATTGTAAGGTGCCATGTAAGAAAAGGAAGGCATGATGACCTCACTGTTTGCATCTATCTGGAGGGCCTGAAAAATGAGGTGATATGCTGCTGTCACGGAACTGGTGGCCAAGGCAAATTTAAGGCCTGTCATTTCACTCATGGTCTGTTCAAATGTTTTTACCGGCCCTCCCGTGTTTAACTCGTCATGAATAAGGCAGTCGAGAACGCCTTCAAGCTCACGGCGCGTAATAGTCGGTTTGTTTGATACTATCTTCATGTTTTTTAACTCTGTCCCCTTCCTGGAATCTGAATTCTGAATTCTCAATTCTTCTCGCGTGAGGTCAACAATTTTTGATCGACCCCGGGTATTTATTTGCGATTTCCATTGATCTGATTTATTAGCTATACATTAATTTAGTATTAAAGTCTCATGAAAATATATCCGATAACAAACATATAGAAATCGGTTGGAGGTTACTCAGATGAATAAAATGCTGAAAGGAATGGCAACAGTAATAATGATCGTTTTTGCCATGGTGATCCTTACGGGATGCACGCCGGGAAAAACACAGTTAAAGAAAACTGTTAATAATAATAATCAGCAGCGGGAATACGCTAAGGTGGATGAGTTGGGCTTTGACGAAGAGAATTCTTCCTTCGGAGATGATATGCCCGTGGTAAATGAATCCAGTGTTGATAAAGGGAAAAACAATGACTATGACGATCCTGATGCTTCAGCGCGGAGCAGGCAGGATTCGGAAAAATATTTCCAAAAGGGACTTGCTTCATGGTATGGCAGGGAATTCCATGGGAAAATAACCGCTTCAGGTGAGCGGTTCAATATGAATGAATATACCGCTGCGCACAGAACACTTCCCTTCGGAACCATTGTTCAGGTAAAAAATCTGGAAAACGGTAAAACAGTAAAAGTAAAAATCAATGACCGTGGTCCCTACAAGGGAAACCGAATTATTGATCTTTCCTACAATGCCGCAAGAAGTTTAGAGATAGTCAGACAGGGCCAGGGCATGGTGGAAATAACCATACTTAAAAAAGGTATGGAAAATCCCAGGGATAATGCGTATATCCAGGATCAGAAAGCAAATTCCAATGTTGAACCCGTTGTCGATGAATATTATGACAATGATAAGTCCGGAAGGGACCAGTATTCAGGAACCGGTAGTGGAAATCTGTCACTTCAGGCCGGTGCTTTTTATTCCAGAAGAAATGCTGATAAATTAAAAGAAAAGATCGAGTCACTGACTAATCTGTCCGTTATTGTCGAATCCGATGGCGATATGCATAAAGTTCGAATTAATGGTGTTTTGGATAGAAGAGAAGCCAATAAATTGAAAAAAATACTTGCCAACGAGAATATTCCTTCCTTTATAATTGAGTGATTCAAAAAAAAGGAATTATCTCAATAAACTATCATCGAAATATCGGGGGAATGACATGATGAGATGTTATTTCCCCGTGTTTAACCGCTATTAAAAAGGTGGGCCGTATTAATTTGTCAATAGCTGAAAATTTCATTGACAAAAAAAGGGTTGTTTCAAATACTTCACCCTGCTTTTCCCACACAGGCCCACGTAGCTCAGTCGGTAGAGCATTTGCATGGTAAGCAAAAGGTCACCAGTTCGATTCTGGTCGTGGGCTCATCCTTGTATTGTTTTTGTAATATAAGGGAGCCGCTATAAATTACATTTTAGATATTCCCTGGTGGGCATGAAGAGGATAAAATCAGATTTTCCCATTATTCTAGAAATGAAAGATCTGATATAACGGCAGCCATATGATTAATATGGTTTGTAGATATTATTTTTAGCAAAAATGCTTGACTGAAATCAAGCAGGTTATAGTTTGCACTAGCTTTATAATGGTATAAGGTAGGGAACGGTATGCGTGACATAATATTATTGGCCTGTCAGGACTGCAAGAGAAGGAATTATTCTGTTACAAAGAATAAAAAGAACCAGACCGGTAAACTTGAAGTGAAAAAATACTGTAAGTTTTGCAACAAACATACAAATCATAAGGAAACGAAGGCATAAAAGCACTCCATTCTACTAATATACGGGTAAAATCTGGTGAAAAAAGCAATACAGTTTGTTAAAGAAGCAAAAGATGAATTAAAAAAAGTAACCTGGCCTGAAAGGGATGAGGTGACCAGTTTTACCGGTGTTGTAGTTGTCACAGTTGTCGCTATTTCGCTTTTTTTGTGGTTTGTAGATTCTGCCTTGATGGTACTGATTAAAACGGTGATGAAATAAATATGGCAAAAGAATGGTATGTTCTGCATACGTTTTCCGGTTACGAGAACAAGGTAAAACTTGCTCTTGAAAAAATGCTCGAGGCTTCCAGAAATCAGCAGCAAATTGAATCATCGGGAGGGCAGTATTCCGGCGAGAATTACAGAGACAAGAGCAGCCATTTTTTGCATGACATCCTGTTTCAGGGAAGAATACCGACTATTGATGTGCCTGAAGTAAAAGATGGTAAAAGAAAGGTAAAATCCAAGAAGTTTTTGCCTGGCTATATCCTCCTTGAGATTGACCTGATTGATAATGAATCATGGGTTCTTGTCTGGAGCAAGATAAAAAAAATTCAGGGTGCCACGGGATTTGTAGGAACATACGGAACTGAATTGAAAAGCACCTTGCCGAAATCGCTCACGCGGGAAGAGGTAAATTCCCTCTTCGATCAGATGGGAGAACAGAAAACAAAAGAAAAGGCCTCCCTTGTTATGGATTTCAATGTGGGAGAGCATATAAAAGTAATTGACGGTCCATTCAACAATTTCAGCGGCATCGTTGAGGAAGTATTTCCCGAGAAGGGTCGGTTGCGGGTAAAGGTTGAAATATTCGGGAGAGGAACTCCTGTTGAGCTTGATTTCGTACAGGTCGGTAAGATATAACGTGAATTTTTAAATTGAGGATTATTATGGCACCCAAGAAAAAGAAAAAAAAGATAGTAACAGAGATTAAACTGCAAATACCCGGTGCACAGGCAAACCCTGCTCCCCCGGTTGGTCCTGCCCTTGGACAGCATGGTCTTAATATAATGGATTTCTGTAAGGCTTTTAATGACAGAACGAAGGATCAGCAGGGGACCATTCTTCCCGTTGTTATCAGCGTATACGAGGATAGAACATATACTTTTATTATTAAAACACCTCCGGCGTCGGTATTGATAAAGACGTCTCTGAAGCTGGAGAAGGGATCCAGTGAGCCGCATAAGGATAAGGTGGGTAAAATCACCAGAGCGCAGCTTGAGGAAATTGCTAAAACAAAAATGCCCGATTTGAACGCCAATGATCTGGATGCCGCAGTTGCCATTATTGCCGGTACCGCTCATTCCATGGGCGTGGATGTGGCTGAGTAAGCTTGATATTATAAATACGTTCCGACTTATTGAGAAGAGGTTATTAAAATGAAACGCGGGAAAAGAATTAAGGAAGCAAGGACACACGTTGATAAAACAAAGCTCTACAACCTTGATGAGGCCGTTGTCCTGATGAAGGAACTGAAATTCGCTAAATTTGACGAATCAATCGATGTTGCTGTAAAACTCGTTCATAAAAGCTATCAGAATGTTCGTGGTTCCGCCGTACTTCCTGCGGGAACAGGTAAAGAAAAAAAGGTTCTGGTAATATGCAAGGGTGACAAACAAAAGGAAGCTCTTGAAGCAGGAGCTGATTTTGTCGGCGGTGAAGAAATAATTGAAAAAATCCAGGGCGGATGGGTCGACTATCAGGCAGTCGTTGCAACTCCCGACATGATGAAGCTTGTGGGAAAATTGGGACAAGTACTGGGTCGTAAAGGACTTATGCCGAAACCCAAGGCTGGCACGGTAACGGATGATGTAAAAGGTATCGTAAAGGAACTGAAAGGTGGCCGGGTTGAATACCGGGCCGATAAAACCGGTGTAGTTCATATGATTGTCGGCAAGGTTTCATTTGAGGATAATTCCATCATGGACAATGTTAAGGCAATTTTTAATCAGATAGTAAAGGATAAGCCTTCCGATGCGAAGGGAAGCTATGTTAAATCGGTGCATATCAGTTCCACCATGGGTCCTGGTATAAAAATCAATCATAAGGGGATTGAACGATAATGGTTAAGCAATATAAAATAGATGAAGTTGGTGTCCTTGTTTCTCAACTGAAGAATAAAAAAGACATTTTCCTTACTAATTATTCGGGAATAAAAGTGAAGGATCTCGGCGTTCTTCGCAGGAAACTTCGTGAAAAAAATGCAGACTATAAGGTTGTGAAAAACAGTCTTTTTAAGCGCGCACTTACCGATGTCGGTTATTCGGGAGTAGATGATTTTTTAAAGGGCCCCATCGGTGTTGCCTTTGTTTCGGGCGATGTGGGAGAAATAGCCAAGATTCTCAAGGAATTCGGCGATGAACACGAAAAGTTCTCATATACAGCCGGTGTCATTGATAACGTTGTGTACGGTACGGACCAGGTTAAGAAAATTGCGTCACTTCCTTCAAAAGAGGTGCTGCTTTCACAGACTATGTCAATGATAAATGCTCCTGCTTCTTACATAGCCATGGGCATGAATCAGATAATTGCCTCGTTGGCCAGGGGAATTAAAGCAGTTTCAGAAAAAAACAGCTAAGGCTTGTTTATATAATTAACAATATAAGGGTGTATTAAAGGTATCTTTTCCAGAAACGATGTAATTTTCACAATGGAATAAGTAACTTTCGATCCCTTTATAGGTTTTTACAGCTAAGACTGTATTAACTTGAAGAAATTCACTAAGTATAAAGGAGTAAAAAAATGGCAAAACTTTCTATCGAAGAACTGTTGGATGCGATTGGCAGTTTAACTCTTGTTGAAGCTGCTGAGCTCGTAAAAGCGATGGAAGACAAGTTCGGCATTTCCGCTGCCGCTCCCGTCGCAGTCGCTGCAGGCGCACCTGCTGCTGCTGAAGCAGAAGAAGAAAAAACCGAATTCGATGTAATTCTCAAAGGTTTCGGTGATGCTAAGGTTGCTGTAATCAAAGAAGTTAGGGCGATTACCAATCTCGGTCTTAAAGAAGCAAAAGAGCTTGTTGAAGCCGGAAACAGTCCAGTAAAAGAAAAAGTATCAAAAGCAGAAGCTGAGGAAATCAAGAAGCAGCTTGAAGCTGCCGGAGCTACTGTTGAGATTAAGTAGTTTGTTTGAAATAAAACATACAGTTTTTAAATTGTCCTACTTAACCACGAAATCAATAGTTTTGGCTGGTACAGTCAAAACTATTGATTTTTGTATTTAAAATATGTAGATATTTTCTAAAATAATTTGTACCTTATTGAATGCAGCAATATCTGACTAGAAATAATACAAAAGCAGTTTCTTTGACCAAAATTCCCTTTAAATAAAATCTCATTTAAGGTTTGAAAGTCCATGCAAGAAGGAAAAAAAGTCGTTAATTTTGGTAAAATTAACTCGAATATTGACCTGCCCAATCTGATAGAGATTCAGCTCAAATCCTATGAATGGTTTTTACAGCAGAATGGAACAAAGAGAAAGAATGAAGGGTTGCAGGCCGTATTTGAAGAAATTTTCCCCATTGAAAGCCCCCATGAAGATGTGGTCCTTGAATTTATTAATTATGATATAGGAAAACCAAAATATTCCGAGTTGGAATGCAAGGAGCGGGATGTTACCTACGCAGCTCCTTTAAAAGCGACTATACGACTGATCCGAAAGGATACAATGGAAGTCCGTGAGCAGACAGTATACATGGGTGACGTTCCTCTTATGACAAGAAGAGGAACTTTCATTATCAATGGCGCCGAGCGGGTTGTTGTCAACCAGCTTCATCGTTCGCCAGGTATTTTCTTTTTCTTTGAAGATGTTGAGAGGATATATAACGCGAGGGTTATTCCTGACCGTGGCTCATGGCTGGAATTTGAAATGGATTCAAAGGGGCATATCATAGCCAGGATAGACAGGAAGAAAAAATTTCCTGCAACCCTGCTTGTAAAGGCGCTTGGATTTGAATCTAATGAGGAAATTACAAAACTGTTTTATGATACACATATTATCAAGCTGAAGACAGAAGAAGATTTCGATGCACTTAATGGCAAAAGAGTGGCACGGGATGTTGTCAGCAAAGAGACCGGTGAAATCGTAATTGAGGTAGGCGATAGAATCAATATCGACAGTATCGACAGGTTGAAGGAAGAAAAAGTCAAGGAAGTTGAGGTCATTAATTTTCCCAATAACAAAGAAGATTCTTTTCTCAGTTCAACCATGGAGTTCGAAAATGATTTCATTAAAAAGAACCTGAAAATTGAAGCAGGTCATGAGTTCAGTAATTCAGAGCTTGCTCTGCTTACCATCCACGCCATAATGCGTCCCGGTGAACCGACAAATCTGGAAAATGCTAAAGCTGAACTAGAAAGACTGTTCTTTAATCCCAGGACATATTCGTTGAGTTCCGTTGGGCGTTACAAAATAAATAATAAATTTGGTTTCCTTGAAAAATCAGAGGTTCTTACCAAAGATGATATAATTGCCACTGTAAGATATATTCTTTACCTCATAGCAGAAGCTGAAGGCTATGAATGTGAGGTTACTGATTCTGAAGGAAATAAGAAAAAGAAATTTGTCACTACTATCGTCGATGATATTGACCATCTTGGCAACAGGAGGGTCAGATCCGTTGGCGAGCTGATCATGAATCAGATTAAAGTGGGATTTCAGCGAATGGAGCGGGTTATAAAAGAGAGAATGACTATTCAGGATCTCGATGTAATTACACCGCAGGCCCTTATCAGTATTAAACCTATATCCGCTGTTATTAATGAATTTTTCGGTTCGAGTCAGCTTTCCCAGTTCATGGATCAGACCAATCCTCTGGCCGAGTTAACGCACAAACGAAGACTGAATGCCCTTGGTCCCGGTGGTCTCTCCCGAGAGAGGGCAGGGTTTGAGGTGCGTGACGTTCATCCCTCTCACTATGGAAGGATGTGCCCCATTGAAACGCCCGAAGGTCCCAATATCGGTCTCATCGTTTCATTGAGTACCTTTGGAAGAATAAATGAATTCGGATTTTTAGAAACGCCATACCGCGTTGTTGAAAATGGTCGTGTAACGGACAAAATACAATATCTTACCGCTGATATAGAAGATGATTATTTTATCGCTCAGGCAAACGCTCTGCTTGATGAAAATGGTAATTTTAAAGGAACCTTGATCCCATGTCGTAACAGAGGTAACTTCCCTTACAAGAAACCGAAGGAAATCCAGTACATGGATGTTTCCCCAAACCAGGTATTCTCTGTTTCCACGGGACTTATCCCGTTTCTTGAGCACGATGATGCAAACCGTGCTCTCATGGGATCAAACATGCAGCGTCAGGCCGTACCGCTCATGGTTGAAGAGGCTCCGCTGGTAGGGACGGGCATGGAAAAATATGCTGCCTATGATTCGGGAGTTCTTCTCATCTCTGATCGCGGTGGAGAAGTCGTTTATGTCGATGCCGATACGGTAAAGGTGAAAACCTCCAGTGATGCGATAGATGAATACAAGTTGATGAAGTTCAAACGAACAAACCAGGGAACATGTTTTAATCAGAAACCCGTTGTTAAAGCAGGACAGAAAATAAAGACCGGTGATGTTCTTGCCGATGGTCCCGCTACGGACAGCGGCAGACTTGCATTGGGCAAAAACATACTCGTTGCATTTATGCCCTGGATGGGATATAACTTTGAGGATGCTATTCTTATATCAGAACGTCTTATAGAAGAAGATGTTTATACTTCAATTCATATCGAGCAGTTTGAGGTTGAAGCGCGGGAAACAAAACTCGGACGCGAGGTAATCACAAGGGATATTCCTAACCTGAGCGAAAAAGCCTTCCGGGATCTTGATGCTGATGGTGTTGTTCGTGTCGGTGCATATGTTCTACCCGATGATATTCTGGTAGGGAAGGTTACTCCCAAGGGCGAACAGGACCTGACTCCGGAATATAAACTGCTTCATTCAATTTTCGGTGAAAAGGCTCGTGAGGTGAGAGATACATCTCTGCGGGTTCCCAATGGTGTTGAAGGTATAGTTGTTGATGTTAAAAGATTCAGCCGTGAAAACGGTGATGAACTCGCACCAGGAGTAGAAGAACTGGTGAAGGTATATATTGCCGATAAACGTAAGATTTCTGTCGGTGATAAGATGGCTGGACGTCACGGGAACAAAGGCGTTATATCAAAAATTGTTCCCCGATATGATCTTCCCTATTTGCCCGACGGGACTCCTGTTGATATAGTGCTTAATCCGCTGTCGGTTCCTTCTCGAATGAACCTGGGACAGCTTTTGGAAACAGAGCTTGGTTGGGCTGCAGGAGAATTGAATTATCTTGCAGAAACACCTATATTTGATGGTGCCAAAGAATCGGATATCAGGGATTGTCTTAGAAAGGCCGGTCTGCCTGAAGATTCAAAGTCAGTACTTTATGACGGAAGATCGGGGGAGCCTTTTGAAGATACGGTAATGGTTGGGCAGGTTTACATGTTGAAACTGGCCCACATGGTTGATGATAAGATACATGCCCGTTCAACCGGTCCATACTCGCTGGTAACTCAGCAGCCTCTGGGTGGTAAGGCCCAGTTCGGCGGTCAGCGGCTTGGAGAGATGGAAGTATGGGCCCTGGAGGCTTATGGAGCTGCATATACGCTTCAGGAATTACTCACTGTCAAGTCCGATGATATGCTCGGCAGAGCGCGTATTTATGAAGCTATTGTAAAAGGTATCAATACAACATCTCCTGGTATACCTGAATCGTTCAACGTCTTAATTCAGGAACTACGGGGTCTTGCGCTGGATGTTCGTATCTTTGATGATAAGGGTGATGAAATCAGCCTTTCGGAATGGAGTGAAGGATTCAGTAAATCGAAGAGACGGATTAAGATTGATAGCCTTGAGAATGTCTAGTTCTCTCAAATATGATTCAAATATGTTCCTTTAGGTATCAGTATTAGTACTGAGTAAAAAATAATTTTAGGTAATACAAAGGGAAAAACATGAGGGACTTTAACGATTTCAGTTCTATGCAAATCAAACTGGCTTCTCCTGATCTGATCAGAGAATGGTCCTATGGTGAGGTTAAGAAACCGGAAACCATTAATTATAGAACGCTGAAACCCGAGCGTGACGGTCTGTTTTGCGAAAGGATCTTTGGAACGACCAAGGAATGGGAATGTTACTGCGGTAAATTCAAGTCCATCCGATATAAAGGTGTTGTGTGCGATCGTTGCGGTGTTGAGGTTACGCACTATAAAGTCCGCCGCGAGCGGGGCGGTCATATCGAGCTCGCAACGCCGGTAGCGCATATCTGGTATTACAGATCAGTTCCGTCAAGAATGGGACTCCTTCTCGATTTGACGGTGAATTCGTTGAAATCTGTTTTGTATTATGAAAAATTCATTGTCATCGAACCGGGTGATGCCGCCGAGGAAGATGTTAAACGCGGTGATATACTCGACGAAGATGCATTCTACAATTATTATGAAAAGTATGGTGATACCTTCATAGCCAGCATGGGGGCGGAAGCGATAAAGGAACTTCTTATCAGCATTGATCTTGATGAAGAATCAAGAATTCTCAGGATGGAAATTCATGCCAAATCGGCAAAAGAAGTTAAAATAGATAAAAAACTTATCAAACGTCTCGAAATAATAGAGGCTTTTAAAGAATCGGGAAATCGCCCCGAATGGATGATTCTCGATGTTGTCCCTGTTATACCGCCGGAATTGCGACCCATGGTACAGCTCGATGGCGGCAGATTTGCCACATCGGACCTTAATGATCTGTATCGGAGGGTGATAAACAGGAATAATCGATTAAAACGTCTCTTGATGCTCAGAGCTCCGGAAATTATCGTGCGCAATGAAAAGAGGATGCTCCAGGAAGCGGTTGATGCGCTTTTCGATAACAGCAGGAGAAAACGGGCCGTAAAGGGGAAAGGAAACAGACCTCTCAAATCTCTCAGCGATATGCTCAAGGGAAAACAGGGTCGCTTCAGACAAAATCTTCTGGGAAAACGGGTTGATTATTCAGGCCGTTCAGTAATTGTCGTCGGTCCTGAACTCAAGCTGTATCAGTGCGGTCTTCCCAAGAAGATGGCCATTGAATTGTTTAAACCCTTTATCATGAAGCGGCTTGTCGACAAGGATTATGTACAGAATATTAAATCCGCTAAAAAAATGGTGGAGAACGAAAGACCGGAAGTATGGGAAGTTCTGGAGGAGGTTATCGCAGAACACCCTGTTCTTCTTAACCGTGCTCCGACCCTTCACCGTCTGGGTATCCAGGCTTTTGAACCGATTCTTGTTGAGGGAAAAGCCATTAAACTTCACCCGCTGGTCTGTCATGCGTATAACGCTGACTTCGATGGTGACCAGATGGCCGTCCACGTACCGCTCTCACCCAGGGCGCAGTTGGAATGCTGGACGTTGATGTTGTCTTCACATAATCTTCTTTCTCCGGCCAACGGACATCCTGTTGTAACACCAAGCCAGGACATAGTACTCGGTATATACTATCTCACCGCGATGGTTGAGGGCAGCACCGGAGAAGACAAGTTTTTTGACGAATATGAGGATGTACTGAGGATACTTGAATATAGCGGAATAAGACTCAGAACTAAAATAAAGTTTTTGCAGGGCGATGAATTTATAGAGACCACTCCGGGACGATTGATTTTTAACAAGCTGCTTCCCGTTGACTTCCCTTTTGAAAACAAAGCTATCACTGATAAGGATATTTCACGGATAATAGCAAGTGTTTTGAGGCAGTATGGCCCCAATGTAACAGTAAAGATGCTCGATGATATCAAGGAAACCGGTTATCATTATGCGACACATTTTGGTCCCACTATCTCCATGTCAGATATAATAGTTCCTGAGGAAAAAAGAGGAATCATCGAGGCAGAAGATAAGAAGGTTGAGGCAATCGAAAATGAGTATCGAAACGGTTTTATCACCGATGAAGAGCGCTATAACCGGGTTATCAATCTATGGACAAATGCCAATGAAATGATCGCGAATAAAATGTTCGAGCAATTCTCCAGAAGCAGGGGTGGCATGAATCCGATATTTGCCATGGCCCAGTCGGGTGCCAGGGGAAGCAAGCAGCAGATTAGGCAGCTGGCGGGTATGCGCGGTCTTATGGCAAAACCTACCGGTGAGATCATTGAGGTCCCCATCAGGGCCAACTTTAAAGAGGGTTTGACGGTACTGGAATATTTTATTTCAACAAACGGAGCACGGAAGGGTCTTGCTGACACTGCCCTGAAAACAGCCGATGCAGGGTACCTGACCAGGCGGCTTGTTGATATAGCTCAGGACGTCGTCATTAACATTGAGGATTGCGGTACATCCGTCGGTATCGATATACACGCAATTAAAGAAGGTGATGATGTTATAGAATCACTGGGCGCACGAGCTCTGGGAAGAACGCTTTTGTACGATCTTATTCATCCCGTTACCGGTGAAGTTCTCCGTAAATCCGATGATATTGTCGATGAAGAAGTCGCTGAGTTGATTGATCAGTTAAACATAGATGCAATAGAAATACGTTCGGTACTCACCTGTGATGCAAGGCATGGTGTGTGTGCCAAATGTTATGGAAGAAACCTGGGAACATCGCGACATGTTGAACTGGGTGAGGCAGTTGGTATAATAGCTGCTCAATCGATCGGCCAGCCGGGAACCCAGCTGACCATGAGAACATTCCATATCGGCGGTATCGCATCACGTTCCGTTGAAGAAAGTGAAATTAAACTGAACTATCCGGTGTACATAAAGGAACTTACTTCCAAAACAATTAAAACTGATGATAAGAAGACCATTTCAGTTCGTCGTGGATATCTGATTGTACAACGCGTAATTTACAAACAGACCGTTAAGGGTGAGATAGAATTCAATCACAATGACGGTGAAAAAGTTTATGCCGGAACTGTCATAGCAAAGTCTGAAGACAAGGATATCATTGCCAAAAACTCCGGTATCCTGAAAATTGTTAAAAAGACATTTTATATCCTGGGCGATCCGCACTCCATACCCATCAATGTGGGAGCCGAGATGCAGACCAAAACCGACAAGTTCCATGAACGGGGAGAAATCATAGCCTCCTTTGATCCATGGTTTGAGCCGATTCTTACGGAAATCAGCGGCCAGGTTGAATATGTTGATATAGAACTGAATAAGAGTCTTCGTGAGGAAATTGATCCTCAATCGAATGTTACCAAAAGGGTAATTGTTGAGTATAAGACTGAAAAACTGCAACCCCGAATAAATATCACCGGTACTTCAGGTGAACCCCTTACTTACTTGCTGCCAAAAGGGGCACACATCATGCTGGATGATAAGATCAAGGTCGCAGCAGGTACCGTATTGGCGAAAATTCCACGCGGTGCTGCTAAAACCAAGGACATCACCGGGGGTCTTCCACGGGTAGCAGAACTCTTTGAGGCCCGGACACCGAAGGATGCGGCAACACTTACGGCCATCGATGGTACGGTTACCATCGGCGATACAGTAAAGAATAAGCGTAAGATCATTGTCGAGGGTTCGGATGGAACTCAGAAGGAATATTCCATTCCCGTATCAAAATTTCTCCGGGTTCAGGATGGTGACTGGATAGTAAAAGGTGAAAAAATAGATGATGGCCCGGTAGATCCCCATGAAATACTCAGGATCAAGGGACCCAGGGATCTGCAGAAATTCCTTGTAAATGAAATACAGGAAGTATATCGCTTGCAGGGTGTTGTAATCAATGACAAGCATATTGAGATAATAGTACGCCAGATGCTTCGAAAAGTTAAACTTGCCGATCAGGGCGATTCACAGTTTGTAATAGAGCAGATAGTAGACAAGTTTGATTTTATTGAAGAGAATAATCGTGTTCTCAGCGAGGGAGGAAAACCTGCCACGGCCATTCCTGTTCTCATGGGTATAACGAAAGCGGCACTCAATACTGAATCATTCATATCAGCCGCATCGTTCCAGGAAACAACACGCGTACTCACAGATGCGGCAATTAAAGGTAAAGTTGATCAGCTGCGGGGATTAAAAGAAAATGTCATCATCGGGCATCTTATCCCGGCAGGAACCGGTGTAAGAGATTATAATCGTGTTGAGGTATATCAAAAGACTCCGGGCGACCTGGAAGGGTCATTTGAAGATGAAGAAGGACAGGCTGAAATTGAAGAAGCTCTGCCCATGGAAGAAGCCCCGGTAGTAAAAAAGCCGATTAAAAGTGATACGGATTCCGTAGACGATATGAAAGATGAGGATGATGACGAAGATTTTGATTAGAAATTAGATTAATCGGAGTCAATTATCCGGTTACAGCAAAATTACTTGACAAAAAAGTGATCAAATTAAGCATATCATGAAAAGTATTTTTGGGAATCAGATATGACTAAATTGAGACAAGACAAGTATCGATAAAATATTTTTGATAAGGTGCAGGAAAGGAAATGCCAACAATCAATCAACTAATCCGCAATGGGCGGGAAGCAAAGAAGAAAAAATCTAAATCTCCGGCTTTACAACAATGCCCCCAGAGACGAGGTGTATGCACCCGTGTCATGACTTTTACTCCTAAAAAGCCTAACTCTGCGTTGAGGAAAGTTGCCAGGGTGCGACTGACCAATGGTATAGAAGTTACTGCGTACATTCCCGGGATTGGACACAACCTGCAGGAGCACTCTGCGGTGCTTATAAGGGGTGGCAGGGTAAAAGACCTTCCCGGTGTAAGATATCACATCATTCGTGGTACGCTTGATTCTCTTGGTGTTGAGGATCGAAGGAAAAGCAGATCGAAGTACGGTGCAAAAAGACCGAAAGCTTAAGATATAACATACGATATTAAAGAGGAAATGAATTATGCGAAGAAGGAGACCGCCAAAACGGGAAATATTGCCAGATCCAAAATTTGGAAGCAAACTGGTAACCAAATTTATTAATTGCATGATGTTTGATGGCAAAAAGGGAGTCTCTGAAACAACTTTCTATAAAGCCATGGAAATATTGGAAAATAAAGCGAAAAAGGACCCTGTTGAAGTTTTTGTGCAGGCCCTTGAAAATGTGAAACCGCTTGTTGAGGTTAAATCACGGAGAGTAGGCGGTGCAACTTATCAGGTACCGGTTGAGATAAGACCGGAGCGACGCCAGGCATTGGGGATCCGCTGGATTATTATACACTCCAGAGGACGTTCTGAAAAAACCATGTTTGAACGTCTTGCTGGCGAGTTAATGGATTCATTCAACAACACCGGCACCTCAATCAAGAAAAAAGAAGATACTCATAAAATGGCTGAAGCAAATAAGGCTTTTGCCCATTATAAATTTTAACACGAGAACATCTTTCTTTAAAGAAATGGTCTGCAAATACCAGGTATCTTACCTGGTATTTGGTGTTTATTGCGCAATGTATCTAAAGAACTCCTTAAAATAACTCTTTATACTTGAAAACCCCTGTGTTCCGTCGCTGATTTTAAGGGGTTTTTGATAATATCTGTTCAACGGATTTTTTTCGCGCCATTTTTTTTGAAATCAGTTTATAATGAATCTGCAGCTATAAATACATTTATCAACAGTCAAAGGTCTGGTCATGGGCAGAGAATTACCGCTTAATAGAACAAGAAATATCGGCATAATGGCTCATATCGATGCCGGGAAGACAACTTTAACAGAACGTATTCTGTTTTATACTGGTAAAACCCATAAATTGGGAGAAGTCCATGATGGAAATACGGAAATGGACTGGATGGTCCAGGAAAAAGAGAGGGGCATAACCATTACGGCAGCCGCCACTACCTGCTCATGGAAACATACCAGAATAAATATTATCGATACTCCCGGTCATGTTGATTTTACCATGGAGGTAGAAAGAAGTCTCCGTGTCCTTGATTCATCTATTGCGGTTTTTGACGGCGTAGCAGGTGTTGAACCCCAGTCAGAGACCGTTTGGAGGCAGGCCGATAGATATCATATCCCCCGCATATGTTTTGTCAATAAGATGGATAGGATCGGCGCTGATTTTGACAGGTGTCTTTTAATGATCAGAACAAAGCTTTTTGCAATACCGCTTCCCGTGCAACTGCCTATTGGCGTAGAGGATACCTTTGAAGGTGTTATCGATCTTGTAACCATGAAGGCTCTATACTGGATGGATCTGGAAGGGCGCGAAATGCAGGAGCGGGATATTCCGGAAACAATCAAGGATAAAGCCGAACGTGCCAGGAGTGAAATGATAGAACTGCTGGCTGAACATGATGATTCGATTATGGAAAAATATCTCGAGGGAATAAATCCCGGGATTGAGGAAATCAAAGAGGCAATCCGCCGTTCGACTATCAAGACGGATCTTTTCCCTGTATTTTGCGGATCGGCCTTGAAAAATAAGGGAGTGCAACCGATTCTGAATGCAATTATTGAATATCTTCCTTCTCCCCGTGATGTAAAACCCGTATCTGGTCACGATGTGAACAATCATGATATAATACTGTCTCGTGAAGCAAGCGACAAGGAACCTATGAGCTGCCTGGTGTTTAAAATCATGTCAGATCCCTATGTGGGGAAATTGACATATATTCGACTGTACTCGGGTCACATGAAATCGGGCGATTCGATTCTCAATGTTGCAACAAATAAAAAAGAGCGTATAAATCGGTTTCTCCGAATGCATGCAAATGATCGCGAAGATGTTGCTGAGGTCTATACAGGAGACATCGTGGCGGTAGTGGGACTCAAAAACGCAAGGACCGGGGATACTCTGGCCGACGAAAAACAACCTATTCTGCTTGAAAGAATGGTATTCCCGGATCCGGTAATATCTGTTGCCATAGAACCGAAGACTAAGGCTGACCAGGAAAAATTAATTACTACACTGCACAGACTGGAAGACGAGGATCCGACATTTAAGTTATCAACTAATCCCGATACGGGCCAGACGCTTGTATCCGGTATGGGCGAACTCCATCTTGATATTATTATAGATCGGCTTACAAGAGAATTTAACGTTAAGGCCAACGTGGGAAGACCTCAGGTCACCTATAAGGAGACAATTACTGCCAGTGCACAAGCGGAGCAGGTTTATGAGCGTCAGATTGCGGGGAAGGATCAATTTGGGCATGTTAAATTATTTTTAGAACCTTCTGAAAGAGGCGCCGGGTTTATTTTTGAAAATAAGGTTGCAGACAGTGTTATTCCCGCTCAATTTATTGGTGACATTGAATCGGGAATACGTGATTCTATGGAAGCGGGAGTTATCGCCGGCTATAAGATGGAAGACATAAAGGCTGTTTTGATTGGGGGCTCTTTCAATGAGAATAAGTCAGTTGATGTGGCATATAGGATCGCGGCGAATCAGGCTTTCCGAGAAGCGGTTAGGAATGCATCCCCATTGCTTATGGAACCACTTATGAAACTGGAAGTTGTTACTCCCGATGAATATACCGGCGACATTATTAATGATCTCAACAGCCGTAGGGGGAAAATTGAGAATATTGATATGCGCGGACAATTAAAAATAATTGATGGTGTTGTACCGTTGTCTGAAGTCTTTGGCTATGCAACCAGTATACGTTCCATGAGCCAGGGTAGAGCCTCACATACGCTGCAGTTTTCACAGTATGAGATTGTGCCCCAGAATGTGACAGAAAACATAATTGCGCGGATGCGCGGGTCGATTTATAATTAGTTATGAAAATTATTATATTTTAATTCATTTTCAATTATTTTATAATGTTTATGCCAGTCTGGATCATTTTTTTTTGAATTAATATTCTATTTAAAATATTTTTGTATTAATTACTTGACAGAATAGGCAGTTTTTTTTTTTATTCATAGACCCGCAGGAACAATGCTTGCGTGTAATATGCCTGTGTTCTGACAAATTATATCTCATTTTTTTTGTGAATTACATACAATTTTACTAACTATTTCTATTTTGGAATAATAAAGAATAAAAAGGATATTTTTGTTTAATAAGGAAAATCAATTAAGGAGTTATCCAAATGGCAAAGGAAAAATTTAATAGGGCGAAACCGCATGTAAACGTTGGTACCATCGGACATATTGACCATGGTAAGACTACCTTAACCTCCGCTATTACCAAATGTTTCCACCTGAAATATGGAACGGGTAAGGCAGTCAGTTTTGATCAGATCGACAACGCTCCGGAAGAAAAGGCTCGTGGTATAACGATTGCCACTTCCCACCAGGAGTACGAAACTCCTAACAGACATTATGCTCATGTGGACTGCCCGGGGCACGCAGACTATATAAAAAACATGATCACTGGTGCTGCTCAGATGGATGCGGCGATCCTTGTTGTTGCCGCTACTGACGGTGCAATGCCTCAGACCAGGGAACACGTTCTTCTTGCAAAACAGGTAAACGTACCATTTATGATCGTGTATCTCAATAAAGTCGACATGCTGGATCCCTCTGACAGGGATGAAATGGTTGAACTGGTAGAAATGGAGATCAGGGAGCTTCTTTCCAAAAACGATTTCCCTGGTGACGAAGTACCAATAATTTCCGGATCCGCTCTGAAAGCTCTTGAAGCTGCTGATGCAGGTAAAACGGATGATGAGTGGTTTCAGACTGTTCTGAAGCTGGGTGAAGCCCTCGATTCATATGTTCCGGAACCACAACGTGAAGTAGACAAGCCCTTCCTTATGCCGATTGAGGACGTTTTTTCAATTACCGGCCGTGGTACTGTTGTAACCGGAAGGATCGAGCGTGGTGTGGTTAAAACAGGTGAAGAGGTTGAAATTATTGGTTTCGCTGAAACCAAAAAGAGTGTTTGTACCGGCGTAGAGATGTTCAGGAAGATTCTTGATGAAGGTAGGGCCGGTGATAATGTCGGATGTCTTCTGAGGGGTGTTGGCAAAGATGATGTAATGCGTGGACAGGTTCTCGCAAAACCGGGTTCGATCACTCCCCATAGAAAATTCGACGGTCGTGTGTATATTCTCAAGAAAGAAGAAGGCGGACGACATACTCCTTTCTTTTCAAATTACAGACCTCAGTTTTACTTCCGAACAACTGACGTTACGGGTATTATTGAACTTCCTGCGGGAGTTGAAATGGTTATGCCAGGTGATGACATTGATATGAAGGTCGAACTGATCACTCCTATAGCAATGGAAGAAGAACTCCGATTCGCTATCCGTGAAGGTGGTCGTACGGTTGGAGCTGGTGTTGTTGTTAAAATAAATGAATAGTTTTTATTGCTCGTAAGCAAATTATTAAAAAATATAGTGTGATTCAGGCCATCTGTTATGATGGCCTGAATCACCAATATAGCATAAAATAGGAATGGGAATAAAACAGTGTCAAAGCTAACAGGACAAAGAATTCGAGTAAAACTGAGATCTTTTGATGCAAAACTATTGGATCAGTCGGCAGAAAAAATTGTCGCCACAACAAACAGAAGCGGCGCCAAAGTTGCTGGTCCTGTGCCGCTACCCACAAAAATAGAAAAGTTTTGTGTATTGAGATCTCCTCACGTAAACAAGAAATCTCGCGAACAGTTCGAGATCAGGACACATAAGAGATTGATTGATATTATTGACCCAAATTCTGATACAGTTGAAGCTTTAATGAAGCTTGAACTTCCAGCTGGTGTTTCTGTTGACATTAAATCATAACGTATAAGTAACTGATCAATTATTATACAAAATATATGAAGATTAACTACTTTCGCAATAAAGTAGAGAGTGATATTATTGGTATATACAGGTGAGCGGAATGAAAAAAGCACTGATTGGAAAAAAAATAGGAATGACGCAATATATTGATGAAAACGGAACTATGGTGCCGGTAACTGTTTGTGAATTGGGCCCCTGTGTAGTGGTGCAGAAAAAATCAGTGGAAAAAGACGGATATAGTGCATTGAAACTGGGGTATCAGGATGTAAAAGAAAGCAAGTTGACGATGCCCATTGCTAAAGATCTGAAGAAACGAGGAATCGCACCTAAAAGAATATTCCGTGAAGTTAATCTTTTTGATGAAGCACTTGATGTTGGAACTATTGTTGATTGTTCAATTTTCGCTGAGAATCAGGTTGTTAATATAATCGGCACATCAAAAGGAAAAGGTTTTGCTGGTGTTGTAAAGAGACATGGATTCAGTGGTGGTCGAATGACACACGGTTCTCACTTTCATCGTGCGCCAGGTTCAGTTGGAGCATGCGCCTATCCAAGCGAGATATGGAAAGGTAAAAAAATGCCTGGAAGACATGGATCTAAAAAAACTACGATTAAGAATCTTAAAATAGTGAAGATTTTTAAAGAGAAAAATTTAGTTTTAATTTTAGGTGCTGTTCCCGGAAGAAAAAATTCGTTAATAACGGTCAGTGAAAAATAAGTTAAACAGGTACCGAGCATGAAAGTTGATAAATATAACATAGAAGGCAAAGTGGTTGGTCAGGTTGATCTGGCTGATGAAGTGTTTGCATCGGAAATCAATGATGTACTGATATACGAATTAATAAAAGCGGCCAATGCAAACAAAAGGCAGGGTACACACAAGACCAAGGAAAGAGCTGAGGTCAGAGGTGGCGGTATAAAGCCATGGAGACAAAAAGGTACAGGTAGGGCCAGAGCTGGTTCCTCGCGTTCACCAGTGTGGGTCGGTGGTGGAACGATTTTTGGTCCTCGTCCTCGTGATTATAGAATTGAGCTTCCTAAAAAAATAAAAAAAGCGGCATATAGGTCACTTTTTTCATTAAAAGCAAAAGAAGGAAGCATTAAAGTAATCGAGGATTTTGAGGCAACGGGGAAAACAAAGGAAGTCGCTAAAGTTGGTAAAGCGTTAGCGGTAAAGAAAGGCGTACTTGTAACGCAAAATGATAGTATCAATCTGAAGCTTGCAATCAGAAATTTACCATGGTTTGTATACAATAATGTGTTAAGAATTTCCAGTAGAGATATTTTTTATTCAAAAGATATAATCATTACAGAGAGTGCGGTTAAAGTACTTAATGAAAGATTATCCAAGGTGGGACAGTGATGAATCCTAATGATATTATACTAAGGCCGATTATTTCAGAAAAGTCAACAGGGCTTATGGAACTGAATAAATATGTCTTTGAAGTTCCAATGAAGGCTAATAAAGTTATGGTCAAACAAGCGATAAAGGCACTGTTTGGTGTGCAGCCTGAAAAAATCAATATCATAAGAGTGCGTGGAAAGATTCGAAGAATACGATATAAATACGGATATACCTCTGCATGGAAAAAGGCTGTTGTTACTTTAAAAGATGGCGAAAAAATAGATATTTTTGAAGCACAATAGATTTTGTTAATTTTGCAGAAGATGAAGAGTATAAAGAAGGTACTGAAATGGGAATCAAAAAATTTAGACCAGTAACACCGACAGCCCGGTACAGAACCGTACTTGACTTTAATGAAATTACTACCGATAAGCCGTACAAACCGTTAACAGTCGGCAAAAAGGATTTCGCGGGTCGTGGTTATAAAGGACAGGTTTGTGTACGTCGTAAGGGTGGTGGACACAAAAGAAAATACAGAATCATTGACTTTAAAAGAAATAAATTTGGGATTACCGGTAAAGTTGTAACAGTTGAATATGATCCGAATCGTTCCTCTTTTATTGCTTTAATCAGCTATATGGATGGCGAGAAAAGATATATTATCGCACCGCAAGGACTTGCAGTGGGTGATACGATAGAGTCCGGTGAATCTGTCGAAATAAAACCTGGCAATGCAATGCCGCTTAAAAATATTCCTCTGGGTGCAAGCATATACAATATCGAACTCACAAGAGGTAAAGGCGGTCAGCTGGTTAGATCGGCAGGAACGTCGGCTGTTTTGGCAGCAAAGGAAGCGAGCTACTGTCTTATTAAACTACCTTCCGGAGAAATAAGAAAAATTCATAAAGAATGTTTTGCTACCCTGGGAGAAGTTGGTAATAAGGATCACGGGAATATAACGATCGGAAAGGCTGGACGTTCTCGATGGATGCATAAAAGACCTAAAGTGAGAGGCGTTGCCATGAACCCTGTTGATCACCCCATGGGTGGTGGTGAAGGAAAATCTTCAGGTGGACGGCATCCCGTATCACCCACGGGTTTGCCGACTAAAGGATATAAAACAAGGAAGAAACACAAGTATAGTGACAAATATATCGTGAAGAGAAGGAAGTAAATTTATGGCTAGATCGGTTAAAAAAGGTCCTTTTATTGATATAAAGCTCTTCAAAAAAATTGAAGAGATGAATGCAGGTAATGAGAAAAAGACAATTAAAACCTGGTCGAGAAGGTCAACCATATTTCCTGAAATGATTGGGCATACAATAATGGTTCATAACGGTAAAAATTTTATACCGGTATATGTATCAGAAAATATGGTGGGTCATAAACTTGGTGAATTTGCACCTACCAGAACGTACAGAGGGCATACAAGTAAGGATGACAAAATTGCAAAGAGGAAGAAATGATGGAATCACTGGCATTTTCCAAACAAAATCGAATATCCGCTTCAAAAGCGCGGCTTGTTGCCAATGAGATACGAGGGTTTTCATTGCCCGAGGCAATAGATGTTTTAAAAGCAATGCCTCAAAAATCAGCGTCCCTTATTTTGAAAACTCTCTATTCAGCTGGCGCTAATGCAAAATATAAAAACCCTAATATAAACGAAGATAAATTATATATAAAAAAAATTACGATTGACGGCGGTCCTACTATCAGGCGTTTTAGTCCTCGTGCTCGTGGCAGGGCTACTCGTATCAGAAAGAGAACGAGCAGTATTTTAATCGTATTATCAGACGAAAATTAAATAAAGGATATATTCATGGGTCAGAAGGTAAATCCAATAGGTATTAGACTTGGCATAACCAGAACATGGGATTCAATTTGGTATGAAGATAAGAAGAATTATGCCAACAATTTACATGAAGATTTAAAGCTGAAAAAGTATATCAGTAAAACCAGAAAAAGTGCAGGTATAGCACGAATAGCTATTGAAAGATTTCCAGACAGGGTTAATGTGAATATACATGCAGCACGTCCCGGTGTTCTTATCGGGAAGAAAGGTGTTGATATTGAAGCACTGAAAAATGAGTTACAGAAGATCGCTTCAAAGAATGTTTACATTAACATAATAGAAGTAAAAAAACCTGAGAAAAACTCAAAACTGATCGCCGAACAAATTGCCGGACAGCTGGAAAACAGGTTCCCTTATAGAAGAGCTGTCAAACAGGCTATTACCAATGCAATAAGAAGTGGTTCACTGGGAATTAAGGTTATGGTGTCAGGACGACTTAATAACGCAGAAATGGCAAGGACCGAAGTCTATAAAGAAGGCAGAATTCCACTACATACTCTTAGAGCTGACATAGACTATGGATTTGGAGAGGCATTGACAACATTTGGAATGATAGGTGTAAAAGTTTGGATTTACAACGGAAACATCATGTCAAATGCTCAGGAAAATGAAGAAGATAAATATACCGTCAAAAGAAAAACAAAGTAATTAATAAGAAGAAAAGGTGAAGGACAACTGCCATGTTAATGCCAAAACGGACTAAATATAGAAAAGTACAACGCGGTAGAATGAATGGTGTAGCAAACAGAGGAGCAACTATTGCTTTCGGCAGCTATGGATTAAAAACTCTTGAAGCCGGTAAAATTACGAGCAGGCAAATTGAAGCAGCAAGGGTTGCTATCACTAGAAAGGTAAAAAGAGGCGGGAAACTCTGGATAAGAATATTCCCTGATTTTGCATTTACAAAAAAACCTGCTGAAACCCGAATGGGAAAAGGAAAAGGAAATCCTGAAGGTTTTATAGCAAGAGTTTATCCAGGCCGTGTTTTGTTTGAAATCGATGGTGTTGACGAAGATCTTGCAAGGAAGGCATTTGAAAGTGCCATGAACAAACTTCCAGTGAAATGCAAATTTATTTCAATAAACCAGTAGTAAATAGAGGATCGGGAAATGAAAGGTAGATTAGAGGAATTATCAATTGATGATCTGGATAAAAGCCTTCTTGAATCAAAAGAAGAGCTCAGAAAAGAAAGATTTAAAGCAGTGACCAGTAAAGTAGATAATCCTAAAAAAATTCGTGAGCTTAAAAAGCATGTAGCACGTATTAAAACTATTAAGCGGGAATACGATCTTGGATTGCGAACGAAGTAACAAATGCAATTTAGAATAATTGGAGAACTGACTGTAAAATGAAATCTAACAGGAAACAGATAATAGGGAAAGTCGTTAGTGATAAAATGGATAAAACTATTGTTGTCGAGATAGAAAACCTGGTTATGCACCCATTATATAAAAAGTCGGTTCGCAGGACTAAAAAAATAAAAAGTCATGATGAAAAAAATGAATGCCAGGTTGGTGATATAGTACGTGTTGAGGAAACGCGGCCATTATCGAGAGAGAAACGTTATAGAATGGTTGAGATCATAGAAAAAGTGAAGTAGAGGGTCACCAATGATACAAGTAGAAACAATGCTTGATGTAGCTGATAATAGTGGTGTTAAAAAAGTCCAATGTATTAAGATACTTGGAGGGACTAGAAGACGATATGCCTCGGTTGGTGATATTATCGTGGTTGCTGTTAAAGACTCACAGCCATCATATGGCCTTAAAGATTCGACCGGTAAAAAAGTTCATGGCAAGGCTGTTCTCAAAGCCGTTATTGTACGGACAAAAAAACCGGTAAGAAGGAAAGATGGTACATATATAAAGTTTGATGATAACGCAGTGGCTATAATTGATGCAAAAGGCGAACCAAAAGGTTCACGTATTTTTGGACCTGTTGCACGAGAACTGCGGGATAAAAATTTTCTTAAAATTGTATCATTAGCTCCTGAAGTATTATAATAGGTGAATAGATATGAATACCAAACTGAAAGTTAATGATAATGTTGTGGTTATATCGGGATCAGAGCAGGGCAGAAGAGGTAAAATATTACACCTCAACAGAGATAAGAATAGAGTTATTGTTGAAGGTGTTAATAAACGACAAAAATTTGTAAGACCTTCTCAGGAAAATCCTAAAGGTGGATCTACTACAAAGGAATTCCCGATTCACTTATCTAATGTTATGTATTTTTGCGACAAATGCAAAAAAGGTGTTAGGTTAAGTATTGCTGTTACTGATAAAGATAAAAGCAGAGTATGTTCGAAATGCGGAAAGAGTTTAGATAAGTAGGTAATGTGAAATGGCTGCACGATTAAAAGAAGATTTTTCAAATAATATTAAACAAAAATTGTTTAAGGAATTTAATTTTAAGTCAATCATGCAAGTTCCGAAGCTTGAAAAAATAGTTTTAAACGTCGGGATGGGGGATGCACATGCAAATACAGCAGGCCTCAATGCAGTGATTGATGAACTTACAATGATTACCGGGCAGAAGGCTATAAAAACAACTGCTAGGAAATCAATTGCTAACTTCAAAATACGAGATGGATATGATGTAGGATGCCGTGTTACTCTTCGTGGTGAAAGGATGTACGAATTTCTCGACAGACTTATTAATATTGCATTACCGAGGGTTCGTGACTTCCGTGGGTTATCTCCAAAATCATTCGACAATTTCGGCAATTATAATTTTTCTGTTAAAGAACAGATAATATTCCCAGAGATTGATTTTGATAAAGTAGATAAAATACATGGTATCAATATTACCATAGTAACAACAACGGACAACAAAGATGAAGCTTATGCTTTATTGAAAAACTTTAATATGCCTTTTAGAGAATAGTAGAGGTATCATTGTGGCTAAAAAGAGTATTATTGCTAAACAAATCATACCGAGGAAGTTTCACGTTAGACAACACAATCGGTGTAAAATATGTGGCAGACCCAGAGGGTATTTGAGAAGATTTGAAATGTGCAGAATATGTTTCAGGAAGCTTGCTAGCGAAGGGCAAATCCCTGGTGTAACTAAATCTTCTTGGTAATTTTGCATAAATATACTGGAGCAGGAAAAATACAATGAGTGGCATTACAGATCCAATTGCTGACATGCTGACAAGAATAAGAAATGCCCTTAAGGCAGGTCACTTGAAAGTAGATGTCCCTTCATCGAAACTTAAAGTTGCAATTACTAGAATTTTAAAAGATGAAGGATTTATAAAGAATTATAAACTTCTGGATTCCCCTAATAAACAGAAGATTTTGCGTATTTATTTAAAATATCCTTCAGTAAATGAATCGTCTATCGTAAGTCTTACCCGGATAAGCAAACCCGGACGAAGGGTATATGTAAGTGCAGAAGATCTAAAACCTGTATATAATAATATTGGGATCTGGATATTATCGACTTCCAAGGGAGTTATAACAAATAAAGCCGCCAAAAAGCTGAATGTAGGCGGTGAAGTAATTTGCGAAATTTCATAGCAGAATATAGTGGATGAAGTGAGTAATCATGTCAAGGATAGGAAAAAAACCAATTCAATTACCCAGCAACGTCACCGTTGATGTTAAGGACCGGGTCGTAAATGTCAAAGGCCCGCTCGGGGAAGATAACCTGGAAGTTCTTGAAGGGATAATTATCAAACAGGAAAATAATGTTGTCCTGATACAGCTTGAGAAAGAAGAAAAACAGCAAGTTGCGTTTCAAGGACTATATAGATCTCTGATTAGTAACATGGTTGTGGGTACCTCTCAAGGTTTTGAAAAGGACCTGGAAATAGTTGGTGTAGGTTATCGGGCAACTCAGCAAGGAGCTAATATTCAATTCCAGCTTGGATATTCACATCACATAATTTTTGAAGCGCCTGACGGAATAAAGCTGGAAGTGGTTGATCCCACAAAAATAAAAATCAAAGGTATTAATAAACAGCGAGTCGGACAAGTTGCTGCGAATATCAGAAAATTAAGACCACCTGAACCATATAAAGGCAAAGGAATACGATACAAGAATGAACAAATTAGGAAAAAAGCCGGGAAAGCAGGTAAATAAACATGGATAAGCTTACTGCAAATAAAAAAACCGTTATTCGAAGAAAATTCAGGATAAAGAAAAAAATTCGAGCTCATAAGGGAAAACTGAGACTATGTATTTCCAGGAGCAACAAGAACTTTTATGCCCAAATAATAGATGATGAACAGAGTAAAACATTATTAGGTCTTTCAACACTGGCGCCTGAATTCAAAAGCCAAAAAAACACGGGAAATAAGGAAGCAGCAAAGGCACTTGGAAAGGCAATAGCCGAAAAAGCGGTTGCCCTGGGAATTAAAAATGTTGTGTTCGATAGAAATGGAAATCTCTATCATGGTAAAATCAAAGCATTTGCTGATGCTGCCCGTGAAAATGGATTGGAATTTTAGGAGCGTTTTAGTATGAAAATAAAAAGAAAGAAAATGAACACTGAAGGCCTTGAATTAAGTGAAAAAATCGTCACAATAAATAGGGTTGCAAAAGTAGTAAAGGGTGGTAGACGATTTTCATTTAATGCTTTGGCAGTTATAGGTGACGGGCATGGACATGTTGGCGTTGGTTTTGGAAAAGCTAACGAAGTTCCCGATGCCATCGACAAAAGCAAGGAAGATGCAAAAAAGAATGTGTATAAAGTTAACGTTCGAAAACATACGATCCCTCATGAAGTTGTAGGAAAATATAAATCAGCAAAAGTTATTTTGAAACCTGCAGCACCTGGAACAGGGATCATTGCCGGCGCCTCGGTAAGGGCAGTAATCGAACGGGTAGGCATATCAGATATACTTACGAAAGCACAGGGCTCAAGGAATCCTGTTAATCTTGTTAAAGCAACTCTTGATGGATTGCTGCAATTAAGAAGTCTGGAAGAAGCTGCTCGTGCAAGAGATATTTCCATATCAAAACTCTGGGAATAACAGGAGAGGGAAATGGCAAAGAAGCTTTTAATAAAACAAGTCCGAAGTATCATAACAGAAAAGCCCAACCAAAGGGCAACGGTCAGAGCACTCGGCCTTAGAAAGATGAACGCAGAAAGAATTCATGATGATAATTCTGTAATACGCGGAATGATTGAAAAAGTAAAACACCTTGTTGAAGTCAAAGAAATCAACGAATAGAGAGAATTTCTATGGAACAATATGAAATAAAAAGACCTGAATCCTTCAAAAAAAGAAAAAGAATTGGATGCGGTACTGGAAGCGGTCATGGTAAAACCAGTTGTCGTGGTCAAAAAGGACAGATGAGCCGATCCGGCAGTAAGCATAGGGCCTGGTTTGAGGGCGGTCAGATGCCTCTGCAAAGAAGGATTCCTAAAAGAGGATTCAATAATATTTTCAAAGCAGAATTTCAGCTGATCAATGTGTCACAGCTTAATAAGCTGAACGAAAATGTAATTGATGCTGAAACTCTATTGAAAGCAGGATTGATTAAAAAAAGTGAGACTCAGATCAAGATTCTTGGCAACGGCGAGTTAACTAAGTCAGTAAAGGTTATTGCCGATGTGTTTTCCAAGTCAGCCCAGGAAAAAATTGTAAAGGCTGGTGGAGAAGCGGTGATCAGGACAGTTGAACTCAATTAGTTTCGTCTGGTCATTAATCGGCTAAAAAGGGAATAGAATGTCAAACGTCGTTGTTAATATTTTTAAGATACCGGAACTCAGAAAGAGAATACTGTTTACAATAACGGTATTAATTATATACCGGATAGGGGCACATATACCGATTCCTGGAATAAATGTTGATGCCCTTAAAACGTATTTTGAAGAGGCACAGAGTGCGGGATTTTTAGATTTTTTCGATTTGTTTTCAGGCGGAGCATTGAAGAGATTTACGATTTTTGCTCTTGGGATCATGCCTTACATATCAGCTTCAATTATCATCGACTTGTTGAAAGTTGTATTTCCTTATCTCGATAATTTATCGAAGGAAGGAGCAGAGGGACATAAGAAATTAAGTCAATATATAAAATACGGAACAGTCTTACTTTGTACAATACAATCTTTTAGCCTCACATTCTGGATGAAATCCATGAAAACCAGAGCGGGAGGATCGGTTGTTCCCGATGATGCAGGAATAGCCTTTATAATTGTTTCAGTGATTGCAATTACGACCGGTACCATGGTACTTATGTGGCTTGGTGAGATAATAACAGAAAGAGGGATCGGAAATGGTATCTCTCTTATAATTATGGCTGGTATTATAGTTAGGGCGCCTCAGGCAATGATGCAGACCGTGAAAAAGATAAATGATACAGGTGAACCTATAGTCTTAATCATACTCATAGGTATTTTTCTACTGGTTGTAGCGGCATCAATTTTGTTGACACTGGGAGCTCGCAGAATACCCGTACAGTATGGGAAGAAAATGGTGGGAAGGACTATGACCCAGCAAACGACCCAGTTCATTCCATTGAGGGTCAATGCAGCAGGTGTAATTCCAATTATTTTTGCATCAGCGATATTGATGTTTCCTTCTCAGATCATAAATATGCTGGGTGGGAGCAAATTCGCAATATTGAACCAAATACAATATTGGCTTTCTCCAGGACAGATTCCTTATATGCTTGTGTATGCGGGGTTTATTATTTTCTTTTGCTTTTTTTATACAGCAATCAGGTTTAATCCGACTGATATAGCAGATAATTTAAAAAAATATGGTGGTTTTATTCCCGGGATAAGGCCCGGACAAAATACTGCTGAATATCTGATGGGAATACTGAACCGGATAACACTATCGGGATCAATATTCCTGGCTTTAATCGCTATTGTTCCCGATTTTATCATAAGAATATGGCCAGAACAGGTTGCACCGGAAATGGCATATCTTTTTGGCGGAACTTCTCTTTTGATTATCGTTGGTGTAGCACTTGATACATTGAAGCAGATTGAGTCACAATTACTGATGAGACATTACGGTGGATTTATAAAGAACAAACAGATCAAGGGCAGACGATAGAAATTTAAAGGATTACTAAAAAATGGCGAAAGAAGAACCCATTGAAGTTGAAGGCACAGTACTAGAACCACTTCCAAACGCAATGTTCCGGGTAAAACTTGACAATGGGCATATGGTGTTGGCGCATATTTCTGGAAAAATGAGAATGCATTATATCAGAATACTGTCAGGAGACAGGGTTACCATTGAACTTTCACCCTACGATTTAAGTCGTGGAAGGATTACATACAGGTCAAAATAGTAAATTCAGATTTATATATCATTTTTATTAGGATTGACATTATCACCATACTTTCAATATACGGATAGAGGCAATATATGAAGGTCAGAGTATCGGTTAAAAAGATTTGCAGTGATTGTAAGGTTATTAAGCGGCACGGTGTTGTCAGGGTGATATGCACAAACCCGCGACATAAGCAGCGTCAGAAAATAAGAACCTTAAAAAAACATTAAGATAAAGAGGGCATATGGCTAGGATTTCGGGTGTTGATTTACCTAATAACAAGAAAATTGAAACGGCATTGACCTATATTTATGGTATTGGTGTGTCAATGTCTCAGAAAATTTTAGCACAAACCAGTGTTGACCCCACTAGTAGAGTAAAAGATTTAACTGATGAAGAGATTAACCAGTTAAGAAAAGCCATTGATACTACCACTAAGGTTGAAGGTGATCTTAGAACGGAACAGGCAATGAATATTAAGAGGCTGATGGACATTGGATGTTATAGAGGGATTCGTCATCGACGAGGCTTACCTGTCAGAGGTCAAAATACTAAAAATAATGCCAAGACAAGAAAAGGAAATAGACGACAGCCCATGGGTAAGAAAAAGAAATAAGGAGTGAGCTGTGAAACAGAAAAAGACTAGGAAAAAAGAAAAGAAAAATATACCAGTCGGTAAAGCATTTATTCGTGCAACTTATAATAATACTATAATATCACTGACTGATATGCAGGGGAATGTAATAGCCTGGGCAACATCGGGTGGAGAGGGATTTAAAGGCTCACGAAAATCAACCCCGTTCGCCGCACAGATGGCCGCCAAATCTGCCGCTATGAAGGCTATGGATATAGCAGGCCTGAAAAGTGTAGAAGTATATGTTAAAGGTCCCGGAATCGGGCGAGAGGCGGCAATACGATCATTACATCAGACCGGATTAAATGTAACCAAGATAAAGGATGTAACACCGGTACCACATAATGGATGCCGACCCAAAAAACGCAGAAGAGTGTAACGGAGAGAATGAACTATGGCGAAGTATACGGGCCCAGTTTGTAAATTGTGTCGAAGAGAAATGCAGCAGTTGATGCTTAAAGGTCAACGATGTCTTACGGATAAATGTCCTATAAAAGGAAAGAAAAAATATCCTCCAGGACCACCCAAAAAACGCAGAACAAAAATGACTGACTATGCTGTTCAGCTCAGGGAAAAACAAAAAATAAAAAGGAGCTATGGATTGTTGGAAAAACAATTCCGTATTCTTTTTGAAAGAGCGAACAGGATGAAAGGCGTAACCGGCGATAACATGTTGTCGTTATTGGAAAGACGTCTTGATAATGTTGTTTTCAGAATGGGTTTTGCATCATCAAGAACCCAGGGCAGACAACTTATCCAGCATAATCATGTGACAGTTAATGGTAGGGTTGTAAATATACCATCATTTACAGTTAAAGAAAGTTCTGTTATTGAGATTCGTGAAAAATTCAAAACCAATGTCTTGCTGGAAGATTCAATCAAACTGGCCAAAGCTGTAGATTCAATACCTGAATGGGTTGATGTTGATTTTGATGTCAAGTCTGGTAAAATCGTCAGACTTCCTGTTCGTTCAGATGTAGTTGCAGATTTTAATGAGCAGCTTGTTGTTGAATTATATTCCAAGTAATAAGCAGTTTTTATATAATGATCATTGTGAATGAAATTAATTTTACGATTTCAGTTCTGCTTTTTGTTGTTCTAAATGAAGTACGGAGGTAGAGATGGCCCCAAGAAATTTATTAAAGGGCTTTAAAAGACCTAATAAGATTGTGTTTGAACATGCTGAATTACAGCCTAATTATGGCCGTTTTGTTGCAGAACCATTCGAAAAAGGATACGGTCTTACAATTGGTAATTCACTGAGAAGAGTGCTTCTCTCGTCTATTGAAGGAGCGGCAATAACCGCCATAAAAGTTGAAGGTGTTCCTCATGAGTTTTTTGCCATTGAGGGTGTATACGAAGATGTTACCAGAATAATTCTCAATCTGAAAAAGCTTTGCTTCAAATATGAAAGCGAAATGCCTAAAGTTATCCATATAATCAAAGACGGTCCCGGCGATTTAACGGGAGCTGATTTTGATGTTGATCCTGATATACAGGTTATGAATAAGGATCTGGTTATAGCCAAGATGAATGAAGCTGCAAAGATCGATATGGAAGTACAGGTCGAACGAGGCAGAGGTTATATACCCGCGGAAATGAATAAGTCTAATACTGAGGCTGTTGGTGTAATCCCAATTGACTCAATATTTTCGCCCATCAAGAAAGTTAATGTACGAGTTGAAGATACCAGGGTTGGGCAGAGAACCGACTATGATAAACTGATTCTCGAAATATGGACCGACGGCTCAATTTCTCCTGAAGATGCACTGGCTCATGCGGCAAAGATTATAAAAGATCACATGACGATCTTTATAAATTTTGAAGAAGAGGTTGAGGAGGAGATTGAAGTAATCGATGAAAATATCGAAAAAATGAAATCTCTTCTGGCAAAATCTATTGATGAAGTTGAACTTTCAGTCAGGGCGTACAATACACTCAAGAGCCTTGATATTTCAACTCTTGAACAACTGGTGAGAAAAACTGAAGATGAATTAAGAAAATCAAAACACTATAGTGATATAGTCTTGAAAGAAATCAAATCAAAACTTGAGGTTCTTCATCTCAGTCTTGGATTAAAGGACTAATACGAGGTTTGTAATGAGAAATAGAAACAGTGTTAAACAATTAGGAAAAACATATTCCCATAGAAAGGCAATGTTTAATAATATGGTAACATCTTTGTTTAACCATGAAAGAATTATAACAACTAAGCAGAAAGGAAAGGAATTAAAAAAGATTTCTGAAAAAATGATTACAAAAGCAAAAAGAAATCTTGATCTTACCGATTCTGAAGCTGAAAAAAAGCTTCATAACAAGCGTGAAATAATGAAGCACATTAAAAACAGGGACATTGTTAAAAAACTCTTTGAAGATATTGCACCTCGGTTTAAAACTCGCAACGGAGGATACACTAGAATGTATCTCCTGGGAAGAAGACCTGGCGATGCGGCTGAAATGGCCATTGTAGAACTGGTTGAGAGAGTACATAAGTCCGAGAAAAAAGAAGCAAAAACCGAAGGAAAAGAGAAAGAGAAAGAGAAAGAGAAAGAGAAAGAGAAAGAGAAAGAGAAAGAGAAAAAGAAAAAGAAGAGCAAAGAAGACAAATAGAAATTGATACTATAAAATAAAAAAGGTGACTATAACGGTCACCTTTTTTTGTGCCTTGGTATATATTGTTATTTGTGCTCTGACAGTCTTCTTTGCTCTACCGTGTATAGCAGATTGAGATTGTCAATAGCATCAACCTTGAATTCCTTAGGTATTCTATCATCAAAAATCGGGGTAAGCTGTCCCTGTGTCAGGTTATATTTTCTGACGATGTCCCCCAACTCATTAATCTTTCTAATTTTATGTATCTCAATGCCATACTGCTTTGCCTGGCGGCAGAAGATAACCACATCCATATATCGGTCTATTATATAATCCATATTTTGAGATGTTATTTTTTTCTTATTTTTTAGTATGACAATTTCAGGATCTTCATATAATCGTTTTGAATAATGATAATTCTGGTATCCGCTTTTTATATATCGCTCAATAGTTTCACGGTCTCTGAAGAAGTGGTAATCAAGATGAGTGTATTTGTCAGTATATGGCTGGACTCCATTGAGAGGATCAAAAGGTTTATGAAAATATTTAGCAAAACTGCTGTCCTTGCTGAAATCAATTATAATATCGAATGATTCCTTGGAGGTTGAATCGAGTATACTTTTTGTTCTTTCAAGATAGTCCTTTGCAATCTGTTCCATGAAAACCATCAGATCGGCTTTAAGTGCCTTGAACTTAAGAACTGAGGAAGTGAAGTCCTGACCGTAATAATCTTCTCCCGCCGCCTGGAATTGAGCCTTGATTTTTTCATACGATTTTGTTTTTTCCTCGGTTGGGAAATTCTCAACGATGGTTCTTAATTTACGTAAAATATCAATAGTAAATTTATAATCTTTTGCAGCCTTTACAGAGGCTGAAATAGCCTGCGTATCATGATGTATAAAGCAGATGGTAGGTATAAGAATTGAAATTAAAATTATTTTAAATTTCATGATGTCTCCTTACAGGTCATGGCTCAATCATGCAAAATGTTTCCCTTTATTATGCTTATACCGTGGAAACAGGTGTACAATATTTTATCGGAATTTGTTTTTAATATCTTGATATTAAAGCGTCTTTGAAAATGATTATATCAAAAAGATAATTGATTTTTTATGGTTATTCATCGTAATGTACTAACTTATTGTTTGTAATATTTCCGTGAAATGTATACTTGATATAAATGATGCTGATAGTTGAGATTCATATTAAAAACAAGTAATTTGCACAATGTATTGTTCCCTCGTGATAAATTGAATGGCAGTAATCCAAGTTTAGTATTTAAAATTGATCCATGGATTTAATGGGTCCCGGGAATAAATGGAGATTTCTGATGGAAGCACAAAAGAAAATATCTTTCAGGCAAAAGAACTCGACAATGTGCCCTGTATGTTCCTATGAATTTTACCGTGAAGAGCTTTTTTCGGGGGGAGGGCGTCTTATCGCGGGGAAACTAACCGATGAGCTTCGACGACTCTATGAGGATAATAAAAAATTTGGCAATATCATTCCGATGGTTTACCAGGTTACAGTTTGTCCGAGTTGCTTATACGCCGCATACCCCAGGGATTTTAACACTCTCGAGATCCAGGAAGTTGATAAACTTCGTGAGTTGATTCCCGCAAGGAAAAGTGCAGTGGCTAAATTTTTTGGCAATATAAACTTCAATCAGGATAGAAACCTTGTCCTTGGAGCTTCCTCGTATATGTTGTCAATGGATTGTTATAATGTAAGAAACAAAAAGGTGGCCCCGACGTTCAAAAATGCTGTTTCAGCAATCCGCGCAGCATGGCTTTTCAATGATTTAGCGCTAGAAAATCCGGAAAAAGATTTTAAAAAGATATCCCTCTTTTTTTACAAAAAGGCCTATCAGTACTATATGCGCATTCTTGACCTGATACAAACCGGTGAAGAGCCTACGGATGCGGCTGGAAATATGGGTCCTGATACGGATAAAAACTGGGGATATGACGGTATTCTTTATGTTTCCGCGGTTCTGACCGTTAAAATCGGTGCCAGGGAAAAGGAAATAGCCAAAAGAATTGAAAATTTTGAGAAAAGCAAGAGATATTTAAGCAGGCTCTTTGGCATTGGAAAACAATCCAAGACAAAACCAGGAGAGTTGCTGGATAAAACAAGACTTCTTTATGACAAGATTAATGAGATGCTGGAAGAATGGAATCAGGAAATAGGGAAAAGCGACGTCTAGCGCTTGTCATTCAGTATGATGGAACCGCCTTCAACGGACTACAGGTGCAGAACAACGGCAGGACGGTGCAGGGAGAACTGGAAAATGCTCTGCATATTCTAACTAAGGAAAATGTTCGAATCTATGCATCGGGAAGAACGGATGCGGGTGTTCACGCCCTGGGACAGGTTGTCCATTTTGACTGTGAAAGCGATTTGAAGATTGAAAGGCTGTGTATTGGTCTCAATGGAATTCTTGACAGAGATGTGTCGGTGCGGAAAATATATGAGGTAGATCACAATTTTCATGCACGATATTCAGCGCGGGAGAGGGAGTATATGTATAAAATATATAATCACCCGCAGAGAAGTCCTTTCATGCAGTACAGAGCTATGTGGGTCAACCATCCCCTTGATACCGATTATCTTTCTGAAACGTTATCCTATCTTGTGGGTGAACATGATTTTGCCTCCTTCTGTAAGAAAAAGTCACGCATGGAAAATACCGTAAGAAAGATAAATGGCATATCAGTGCACCGGGATGGGGATTATGTTAATATCATCATCAACGGTAACGCCTTTCTGCATAATATGATACGGATAATTATCGGTACCTCTCTTGAAATGTTCAGGCAAGGTAAGAACCCATCGTTAATGAAGAAGATTCTGGCGCAGAAGGATCGGGATCTCGGGGGAGTAACGGCACCTGCTTATGGATTGTATCTGAATAGAGTCATGTATGATCCGGATCTATCTTCGATAAAAGCTTCATTTGGTGATTTTCAGGAATCTTCTAAGTGATGTAAAACAATGCGTCATTCTCAGCCGTAATATGTGCCCTGTCATGTTAATTAATGTATTTGACATATATCGTGAGTTGCCGATCATTAGCGCTTAATTATGTAACAAAGTGCTTATGCGGGTCTCAAACCAAATGTATGCTGTCGAGTCACATGCGCATGTTGCTGCTTTGAGCTCCGGATATTTAAAATACTGCAAATCAAATATGGCTGTAATGTCAGGATGTGAGATGAATTTACAAATCAAGAGAAATGTTATGAACTATAATAGAATATTGTCTGTTTTTGCAGGTCTTTGTCTGCTGTTCATGTCCTCACAGGTTTTTGCCTTTGAAAGCAGAAAGGATTATTTTCTGAGACCGCAAATAGGCGGATGGTTCGGACCTATCACCCCCATATATAAAACCGCAGATCTTGTGGATGCAAGTATCGGCGGCGGATTGTTTTTCCGTTACAATACTCCTTATAGACCGATAAAGGTCGGTGTTGATTCATCATACCAGTTTTTCCCTTCAAAGGGGGTAAACAGGATGCATTTTATCCCTCTGTATGCCAGCGCGATTTATCTTCTACCGATCAACCTTCCGGTGAAACTGCAGGTCAAGGGCGGTTTCGGCGGGGCATATATTCATATTTTTCCCGATGATCGGGGCCGCTGGGACCCCTTGTTCATGACTGGTATAGAGATGTCCTTTCCCGCTGGAAGGGTCATCAACATCGGGGCACGCATAGATTATATTTATGTGTATGAAGGATATCTCAACGGGGCGAAAATGGGAGGACACTTTCTTAATACGGGAATAGCACTTTTTTTCAATGTTAATTTTTGATATTTTTAATTGATTGATCTCCAGTGAATAATTTCAATATGGCGGAAAGTTTAATATGATGACCAGGATAATAAAAAATACATTATTACTCGTAGCTCTTGGGGCTGCAGTTCCGGGTTGCTGGGACAGGCCGCTCTTTACTGAGCTGGCCACTAACAGGCTCGAGGTGCGGCTTAAAGGTACCTATGCATCTAATGATGAAAGAGCATGGCAGGCACCCGTAAATGTCAATGATGGTTCGATTGATGATTATCCACCGACTGACGTTACTACTATTGCTGATTTGCCAGATTCTTTTAAGTTCGATATCGCCGAGATGCGTCTTTCCGGTGGCGGTTCTAAAGATATGAAGTTCAGCATATACCGGCAGACCTACACTGTGGGGATTGATGATACCGATGTTTTTTTTAATGACGGGATAATCCTTGATAACGACGATCCCGAGCCGGACAGGACCTATACGCATATAAAGATATACTTCCGCAAGATGATTTTCGACAAGGCGATGAAATATGAACTGTCGGCAGACGGCTGGTCGGCCGGTGAACCGACCGAGGTTATTTTCAGGGAACATACAACCGAGGGTTTTGACTTCAACCAGCTTCAGACCAATTATCTCTACGATACCTGGCGGCTCGAGAGTGATTCAACGAACAGAATTTTTCCCGTGACGATCCCTATTGAGGGAGGCCTTACTTTCGATAATGACACGGATAAAACCGTTCTCGAAGTGCGCTTTGTGGTTAAGAACTTTATTAAGAAATATGAATATGACCGTTTTGATTATACGGCCGACAACCCCTTTGTGGCTCATTTCTTCGGTCTCAGTGACTGGCTGCGCGACGTGCAGCCCGGGGATCTCCAGTCGGGAAGCGCCGCGATAGGGGGGAATATTCTGGCTGTGGCACGGGCTTATGTTCCGGGTAGGACTGGTTCAATTTATGGAACTGTCGATGGCATTCCTGCCAATGGAGACTACATTGTAGCGGTACCTGATGGAGAATTGATAAGCGACTATGTTGTAGCTGCTGATTTAAGGAGTACTAATGTTGGGAATTGTGATGCGCCAAAAGCTCCATCGGGAGCAGGATCAATATCGGCCCTGCTGGATTATTATTTGAAATATGAGAAATATAAAGCGGACATGAATGCTTTTATTATTTCATGTGTTGATCAAGATACCTTTGAAACTGAATGGTCCGCTTATAGCACAGCCGCTGATGCATTCAAGCTGCCTCTTCTTGCAACAGTTGCCAGTGGAGGTAACTATGCCATCGAAAATGTTTCCCCTGGAAGATATGATTTGTATTATGCATCCCCACCTGCGTTCGGTGAACTGTTTTCAAATTTCACGGCAGGCCCTCAGGATGTTGATGTGGCTGCGGGTTCAGCGATTGAACTAAATTTATGATGTTCAGAATAATCGAATGATTTAATAAAAATGACTGACAGAATCATCGTTCAGAAATACGGCGGCACCTCGGTAAAGAATGCCGAGCGCATTAAGGCCGTAGCTGCCCGCATCAGGGGATATGTGGAACGAGGCTACCGGGTCGTGGTGGTGGTCTCGGCCATGGGACAGACCACGGACGAGCTGCTGGACCTGGCATCGCAGATTACGGCGAACCCGAGCCGGCGCGAGCTGGATATGCTTCTCTCTACGGGCGAACAGGTATCCATATCACTCCTTGCCATGGCCATGCATGAACTGGGCGTACAGGCCGTATCCCATACGGGAGCCCAGGTGAAGGTGCTGACCGACGGCAATTTCACCGATGCAAAAATTGAAAGCATTTCAGCGGACCGGATGAAGAGCTCCCTGGAGAAAAACGATGTTGTCATCGTGGCCGGATTCCAGGGCATCGACAACGAGGAGAATATCACCACACTGGGCCGCGGCGGTTCCGACACCTCGGCAGTGGCCCTTGCTGCCGTGCTGGGCGTGCGGGACTGCGAGATATACACCGACGTGAACGGCGTGTATACGGCCGATCCCCGGATTATTGAAAAGACCAGGAAACTGAAGGAAATCAGCTATGAAGAAATGCTGGAGCTCTCCCGTCTTGGCGCAGGAGTGCTCCATTCCAGGTCAGTGGAGTTCGCAAAAAAATTTAATGTGCGCCTCCACGTGAGGTCCAGCTATAACTTTGAGGAAGGAACCATTGTTATGCCCCGGGAGGAGATGATGGAGAAATTTATTATAAGCGGCGTCACATCGAAAAAGAACGAGGCCAAGATCAGCATACGTGATCTTGACGATAAGCCGGGCATAGCAGCCGAGCTTTTTAAATCCATGGGTGATGAAAAATTATATGTCAATATGATTGTTCAGTCCACTGGATTCAATAACCGGGCTTCAATCTCATTTACGGTGTTGAAAAGCGACCTGAAAAGGGCCCGGGAAATCTGTGAGGACCTGAAAGGAAAGCTTGGGGCATCGTCAATCGACTATAAGGAAGATATTGCCATAGTATCGGCCGTGGGAGTGGGCATGCTTTCTTCCTATGGTGTTGCGGCCAGGATGTTCAGAGTTCTGGCCGATGAGGGAATCAATATTGATATGATCTCCACGTCGGAAATCGGCATCTCCTGCGTTATTGACAGCAAGTATACGGAACTGGCTCTGACAATTATACATAAAGAATTTCTTGAAGAGGAGCAATAGTCGATGATTACTGTTGGAGTCCTGTACGGCGGGAGGTCAGGGGAACATGATGTGTCTCTCTGTTCTGCGGCATCGGTAGTTGCATCCCTGGACCGTTCAAAATATGAAGTGGTTGCCATAGGCATCGACCGGGACGGGCGATGGTATGTTCAGGATGAGCCGGTAATTGTAGATGATAAAGATTTCGGCAGAAAAATGAACCTGGAACGCAAGGGAAACTGGACTGTCAATCATTACGAGAAAGGAAACGCCCTCGTACTGCGTGACAGCGATTCGGATAAAGAGGTTGCTGTCGATGTGGTCTTTCCCGTGATACACGGGACCTTTTGTGAGGATGGGACCCTGCAGGGGCTTCTTGAGCTGGCCATGGTTCCCTATGTGGGGGCTGATGTTGCAGGTTCGGCGATCGGTATGGATAAGGATGTTTCCAAACGTCTCCTCAGGGACGGAGGGATTCCCGTTGTTCCCTGGAAAATAATAACTCACCGTGACTGGTCAAGCAACCGAAAGAAGATAGCGGCTGATATTAATGATGCTTTCGCCTACCCACTGTTTGTTAAACCATGCAGCGCCGGTTCATCAGTAGGAGTAAAGAAGGTGAATGAGCCGGCTTTACTGGAAGAGTCCGTTGATTTTGCATTGCGTTTTGACAATAAAATTATGATTGAGGATGGCATTGCAGCGCGGGAGATCGAATGCGCGGTTCTGGGCAATGATGATCCCGAAGCCTCATACCTGGGAGAGATTATTCCGAAGCATGAATTCTATTCTTACGAGGCGAAATATATAGACAGCCAGGGCGCTGAGCTGGTTATCCCCGCCAACATTGATGAATTTCTTTCAGCCGATATCAGGGAGGCGGCTGTCCAGGCATTCCGTATTCTTAATTGTAGCGGTATGGCGCGTGTTGATTTTTTCCTTGAGCGAGGCAGCAGTAACTATTACCTGAATGAGATAAATACACTACCCGGGTTTACAAGCATCAGCATGTATCCCAAGCTGTGGGAATACACGGGTCTTTCCTATGCCAGACTTCTTGATAAGCTGATAGACCTGGCCCGTCAACGGCACGCGGAACGAAAAAGAATATCAACGGAGCTCGCACATGTTTGATTGGTTAAAAATACTTCAGATAGTTCTAAAAATTTTATTCTGGGGCGCTATCCCCCTGGCAGTAATATATTATCGTTATAAAAAGACCATCACGACGGGATTTGCCGTGGGCATAATTATATCAACCTTTTTGCTTGGTCTCATGTCCGTAGCCACGGTGAAACAGGATCCCATTAAAGTATTCATGGATAGGATAAATAGCCGGAATTATGAGGAGTCGAAAAAAGCCTACAAGATAATTATCCAATATGGGCCGGAATACCTCGAAAAGATCGATGAATCACAGATACTCGATCTGGTATTCTTTGAAAAGTTAAAAAAGGATATTCAGGATGAATACTTCGATATATCATCACGCTACGTAGACCAGTTCACTGTTGCGGGAGACAGCGATTGCAAGGATTTGATTACTCAGCAGAAATATCTTCATAATCTCAAGCATGCCGTTACGCTGCTGAATTATTCCAGAAGCATAGGGAAAGCCCATGAGGATCTTGAGAAAAAACTCCAGTCCAAGATTCAGGATGGAGAAAAATCTATGGCCGAAATGGAAGAACGCTGTGATTGAAAATTGCTCCCCGTCATATGAAAGAAATTACTAATATCCTTTTTGATCTCGATGGTGTACTGATAAATTCCATGCCGGTTCATGCCAGGGCCTGGAAGAAGACATTCAGCGCACTGGGTATTGTCCTTGAAGATATCGACATTTACAGGCGTGAGGGAATGTCAGGCCCCGCTTCTATTCGTGACATTTTCCTTGAAAAAAAAATGCCCCTACCTGACGAAGAAAGTCTTATTGGAATAATTGAAAGCAAACATACTTTCTTTCAAAAAAATGAAATCAGGCTATTTGCAGAAATTGATGATATCATCAATATTTTAAAGAGCAGGAAAATTCGCATGGGACTGGTGACGGGATCGCACCGGGCTACCGTGGATGAGACAGTACCTCCGGGAATAATTCAGTCAATGTCGGTGATCGTCACTTCCGATGATGTTTTGCACGGCAAGCCCCATCCGGAATCATACATAAAGGCGCTAAAAAAGATTGGGGCGAAAGTTGATTCAACACTGGTAATTGAGAATGCCCCCATGGGGATCAGGGCCGCTAAAAATGCAGGTCTTTTATGCTATGCCGTGGAAACGACCCTGCCGAAGGAATATTTGAGCGAGGCCGATGTTATTTTTTCTGATCATCGCGCTTTGCAGCGGCATTTTTTGATGTATTTATAGGGATTGTTTTTTTATTGACATGATACTGTTACTGTAACTATCTTAGGTAAAAATTAATGTATCAGGAGCCGGCATGACAGAGAAAAGGGCTATCATACCAAACACATTCACTATGACAAACATGGTGTTGGGTTTTATTGCCATTATAATGGCCAGCAGGGGAAATCCCGAGTCTATTGCCATTGCTGGTGTTCTTGTTTTTGTCGCTTCTTTTTTTGATTTTATCGATGGTGCCACAGCCAGGGCCTTGAAGGTTACCAGCCCGATTGGCATCCAGCTCGATTCTCTTGCGGACGAAATTGCTTACGGTATCGCTCCTGGTTTTATCGCTTATCAGGCCTATCTTTCAAAGATGCCCGACGCTGGATTTCTTGGGCTGAACTGGGGTATGATAATTGCACCGATTTTCCCCATTTGCGCAACGTACAGGCTGGCAAAGTTTAATATTGAAGGCTCAGGCAAGAAGGGGTTTACCGGACTACCTTCACCGGCTGCGGGTATTTTTATAGCATCAATACCGGCTCTGCCTTTTTCAAGAATTCCCTTCATTGGGAAAATTAATTTTCAATTTCCCATTGAATTATTTGTTCCGATCTTTGCCATTGTAGCACTATTGATGGTTTCAGAAGTTGATTATATGAAACTTTTTTCTGATATAGCCAGCAAGGGGAAAGCAGCCATTATGATAACCACGGTTATAAATATACTGCTGCTTTATTACTTTAATATGTGGTCTGTTTTTGCCTTCACCAGTCTATATATCATGGCAGGTATCGTATTTTATATATACCGCTGTATCTGGAAAAAGGAATGTTCCGAAGAAAGCTAATTGAGTTATTAATATTATAAGCGATATTGTTGCTTGACATCCTTCCCCCCTTTTATCACCGTTGCGGATGTCTTCTGGTAATCCTTTTCTAATTGTATTAATACGAATATTTGCCTGAATTCAAGTGTTTTTATGTGTTTAGAATTTTATTTTCCGGAGTTGAAATGGAAGAATTTTCTCATTATTCCAGTGACGGGACATCTAAAATGGTGGATGTCTCCGAGAAAGACATAACCAGGAGAACAGCCCGTGCCTGTGGGTTTGTCAGCATGTCACCTGAAACACTGGAACTGATTGAAAGAAGGCTGCTTCCTAAGGGTGATCTGTTTGAAGTAGCACGTATTGCCGGTATTCTGGCAGCAAAAAGAACTGCTGAGCTTATTCCCATGTGTCACCCACTGTCATTATCATATGTGGATCTGGGCATTGAAATAAAGAAGGAAAAAGGCGGTATTGAAGTGACTTCCGAAATAAGACTCCATGGTAAAACCGGTGCTGAGATGGAGGCATTGACTGCCGTATCTGTGGCCGCTTTGACTATTTATGATATGTGCAAGGCAGTGGACAAATGTATGGTAATTGGTGAAATTCAAGTAGTAGAGAAGAAAGGTGGAAAGTCAGACATCAGTGCCGGGGAAAAGCGAGTATAATGATTTTTAGAATTAGAGATATACATAGTTTAAGTGTTAAAACGCTGAATTAATTAGAAATGTTTGAAAATTTGAGAAAAATTGATTTATTTTGCAATAAATAGCTACAATTGCCTTTATTTGCCTTATATTAGACTTGATGAACTATAGAAATATTGTGTATTAATAACTTGTTAGCACTCATTTTATTGAGTGCTAACAAATATCTTCTGAACTGACTGAAACAGTAATAAAAATACAATTCGATACTCATTCGGAAACTAAGAACTAAATGTATTCACGCTACTGCTTTTATACAGGTTAGTAAATAAACTATTCAGTAATATTAAATAATTAAGGAGGACGTACGTGGCTATTAAACCAATTGGAGACAGAATTCTCATTGAAGCCGTGGAAGAAGAAATTGCCAAGGTGGGATCACTTTTTGTACCGGATACAGCTAAGGAAAAACCCCAGCAAGGAAAGGTAGTTGCCGTTGGCGAAGGTCGACGTGATGGTGATAAGCTGATACCACTGACAGTTAAGGTTGGCGATACTATTCTTTACGGAAAGTATTCAGGCACAGAGATCAAGTATAATGAAAAGGAATATTTGATTCTCTCAGAAACTGATGTGCTGGCAATCGTAGACTGATGTGAGAAATTTCACAAGAAAAAATCAAAAAGATAAGAGGACGAAAAATGGCAAAAGTTTTACAGTATAATGAAGAAGCTCGACGATCGATTTTACAGGGTGTGGTTAAACTCGCCGATGCTGTAAAGGTAACTCTGGGACCCAGAGGAAGAAATGTCGTGATCGATAAGAAGTTCGGCTCACCGACGGTGACAAAGGATGGCGTTACTGTCGCCAAGGAAATCGAGCTGGAAGATCATTTTGAAAATATGGGCGCCCAGATGGTTAAAGAGGTGGCAACCAAAACCAACGATATAGCTGGTGATGGTACCACTACGGCTACTATTCTTGCCGAGGCGATTTACAGGGAAAGCCTGAAAAATGTAACAGCCGGTGCTAATCCCATGAGCCTGAAGAGGGGTATTGACAAGGCTGTTGAGGCGGCAGTTAGTTTTATAGCAACCACTGCACGCGAGATTAAAGATAAAAAAGAGATTGCCCAGGTTGCTTCCATTTCTGCAAACAATGATGATGAAATCGGCGAACTGATTGCAGATGCCATGGATAAAGTCGGTAAGGATGGAGTTATCACCGTGGAAGAAGCAAAATCCATCGAGACCCATCTGGAAGTTGTCGAGGGGATGCAGTTTGACCGCGGTTATATTTCTCCTTACATGGCTACTGATCCTGATACCATGTCCGCCATTATCGAAGATGCCTACATCCTTATCCATGATAAAAAGGTTTCTTCCATGAAAGATCTTCTGCCCGTTCTGGAAAAGGTTGCCCAGGCAGGCCGGCCGTTGCTCATTATTGCCGAAGATGTGGAAGGCGAGGCGCTGGCAACGATAGTTGTTAACACTCTTCGCAAAACGATTTCCTGTGTCGCTGTCAAAGCTCCAGGTTTTGGAGACAGAAGGAAAGCGATGCTGGAAGATTTAGCCGTTCTCACCCGTGGCCAGGTGATCTCTGAAGATCTGGGCATGAGGCTCGACAACACAACGGTTGAAATGCTCGGAAGAGCCAAAAAGATAATAATCGACAAGGAAAACACCACGATTATCGAAGGCGCTGGATCCCAGAAGGAAGTGCAGGGGAGAATCGCCCAGATACAGAAGCAGATAGAAGAATCGACCTCTGATTATGATATCGAAAAGCTGCAGGAAAGGAAAGCCAAGCTTGCCGGTGGGGTTGCTGTAATAAATGTCGGCGCAGCTACTGAAATCGAATTGAAAGAGAAGAAAGCGCGTGTTGAAGATGCACTTTCAGCAACCAGGTCGGCCGTTGAGGAGGGAATTGTTTCCGGCGGTGGATTGACGCTTATCGCGGCTCAGAAGGCTGTTAGAGAGGCCATGGCTAAATTGACTGGCGACGAGAAAATCGGCGCTGAAATTATCCTTAAGTCCATTGAAGCTCCCATGAAACAGATTGCTTTTAATGCCGGTCTTGAAGGATCGGTTATCGTGGAAAAAGCGAAAAATGAAAAGCCCGGAATCGGCTTTAACGCATCTACATTTGAGTGGGTTGACATGATCAAGGCCGGCATCATAGATCCTGCCAAGGTTGTGAGAACAGCTCTGCAGAATGCGGCTTCAGTATCAGGTATGATGTGTACGACAGAGGTTCTGATTACGGATAAACCGGAAGAGAATGCTCCTATGGGAATGCCCGGTATGGGTGGCGGAATGCCAGGTATGATGTAACACATACCATTATCAATTAGAATTTAATGAAAGCTGCCCATGTCATGGGCAGCTTTTTTTATGGCCCTTCAATCCCGATCTTTACCATATTTATTGTTAATTTCTTTTGTCTTGTACCGATGATATAGTTAAGCGTGCCTATATTCGAATTAAAACAATTAGATATGAAAGAGAATCAAAACGGCAAAACCATAAAGATACCCAACAAATTACGGGATCCATTTTTATTCGAAGACGTTATTCATATTCAGAGAGATTTAACGGGAGATATCAATGGCTTGGATATGTCGGCGATAACATTTATAGAACCATATTCAATGATATCCGTTCTCCTCATGGGAAGGAATTATTTACGGGCAACGGGAAACAAACTCAGGTTGGTAAATTTACCAGTCCATATACATCAATATCTTGTGAGGATGGATTTTTTTAAATCAGGCATATTTGAGGATCCGGAGCCATTGAGTGACAAATATCTTCTTAAGAGAAGTAATTTAAGTTCACGGGTGATCGAGATAATTGAGATACCCAATAAGGAACGGATGAGTATTAAGGTAATAACCGCTGTTATTGATATTTTCAGAAAAAGGGCGGAACACATATTAAAATTCTGGATGTCAGATTCAGTGATTGATTATTTTGTTACCGTAATTTCGGAACTCTGTCAGAATATTTTTGAACATAGTCTGGATTCGGGCTTTATATCTATGCAGACATATACCATCGGAAAAGAAAATGTTTTCAGATTGGTAATATCAGATTCAGGAATTGGAATCCGGGAAAGTTTTGAGAATAAAAAGAATATAACATTCAATTCAACCGCTGATCTGATTGAAATGGCTCTTACAAAGCCTATTTCCAGCAAGAGGGATTTTGGATTTGGGCTGTGTCAGGTTAATACAATAGTGGAAAAGCTCAAGGGGGCCATTTATATCCGATCTGATACGGGATCGGTAACAGCACTGTATAATAAGAAAAAGTCGGGTTCGCCATTTATGTTTTTGAAAAATGACCTGGGGCAGTTCAACGGTACACAAATTTCAATTTCGCTTTCATCATTATAGGGTAAATAAATATGGTAGTTCAGATAAAAAAGGTAGCACAGAGAATAAAGATAAAATCTCCTGATCTGCTCACTCGTCCTGTTGGACGGGCCATGTATGAGGAGATTAAGAAGGATTTATCTGTTATAAAGGATGAAGAGGTCGTTATTCTTGACTTTCTGGATATCAGGGTAATTGATTCATCATTTATTGATGAGTTCATAATAAAGCTTTTGAATGACGCCGGTAGTAAAAATGAAAAGTTTTATATAAAACTACGGAATATTTCAGGAATTGGAGAGATAAATATATCATCGGTACTCAGATCCTATTCGGATTATAATGACAAAAAAATGGTTGTCATGACTGAAGACATCTGCCTAAATAATAATTTCTTTATAGGCGAACTTACTGACCTCGAGATGGTTATCATCAATTATTACCGTGTAAACAGGATCGCCAGCATTCAGGATATCAGGTCATTGATCGGACTTACCGAGGTGGAGACAGAAAATATTCTGAAGCGACTTAATAATCTTCGGATCATACGGGGAAATGATTCTGACAGTTATGCAGTTGTCTGATAAAAATACATACAACTGCCGATGAAGGAGATTATGAAAAAAACAAGACCTATTAGTAATGACAGCCTGTTTGGTCTTTTATCATTATATAAGTCATTTAATACGTATATTCGTGTACTCATTTCTGAAGAGGAAAAAAAAATATCTGTACAGATAACAGAAAACCCGGCAAACTGGACTAAAGTTCCGAAGGATAAATATAAAAAGTACCGGGTGATGCGAAGGCTTGAAATCGGAAGCGATAAACTTTCAATCAAATTCATGAAACCCGATTATATAGTGAAGTTTTACGGACCGCTTCTTAATATCAAGCTTCCCCCGGAGAATGTAGTAATTGACAACCATCTGGGAGATGAAGGATTTTTTATTATTGATACACCGTCGAAATACCGTAAAAAAATTTTTCAGGGGATTGATAAAATTATAAATCTAAGCCCTCAGAAGAAGTACGAAATAATAGAAAAATGCATCGTCGATAACCAGGAAGATTAATATGTCAGGACAATATGATTCATTAAATGAAAAAACAAGGCTCATTGAGCTGGCCTTGAAGTATACCAACGGTAGTATGGATAAGGCTAAAGCCATGGCTTCAGGGCAATACCTTGATAATGTGGCTGTAAAAACAAAGTTTTTTCTTCAAAAATCGAGAAAATCAGGATTATTTTTGGCATTTTTTAATATTATTGATGAATACATTTCGTGCATTGAATCGGTTTTTGTCAACAATTCAACCATCTATGATAAAGTACGCGTTTTTGATGACTGGAAGGTTTTATATAAGGACATTAATGCCTACAGGCAGGGCGGTGATGCGGCCGAGGTGCCGGGCTTAAATGACAGGCTTATCGATGGAATGGTCGAAAAGGATATTTTCCCCGAAGTCCAGGATGGAAATCTTGATAACCTGACTAAATCCATGCAGCTTATTGTCCGTGGAATTTTTCCTGATGACCAGGTCCAATGTCAGATTGAACTGGAACCAACCAGTTCGCTGGCCATGGATCTGGGTGGTGTGCTTCTTGCAACGCCATCGGGGTCAGAGCCCGCTGATGAATCGAAACAGGCATTGCCTGTCGAAGAAACGGAACTTGAAAAGAGAATGAAAGCTGTTGAATCGGAGGCCCGATATGTTGTAGAAGGCACCTCTATCGTTGCTCCGGTGAAAGGGAAATATATCAATGATATAGCTGTTGGGGAAAAAATTATGGTATTACTCCCCAACAAGGATGCCGTATCACAAAAGATATTATCCGTCATGAATGCCGTTGATGGTGATGGAAGAATTTCACCCATAAAGGGAAGGGTTAAAGACAAGATCCCTATGGAAAAAAGCGGTTACATCGTCTATGCCCTCGTAGCAAAGGGTGTCCTGGCAAAACTGATTGAAGAAGAGAATGTTAAGATCAGAATGGAAAGCACTGAAACTGAAAACGGTGAGTCTATCGCTGATAGTAAATTGATGTACGTGTTGGCTGCTCTTATGTTCCTGGTAATTATAGCAGGTTTTCTTCTTTTCATATTTTTATAAATTATGGGGAATAAAGTATTCCATATAATCCTCTTTCTGCTCCTCGTGATGTACGATTTTCTTCCTGCCCAGATGCCTGACTGGAGTTTTTTCAGGGATGGTGACGGGAATGTCTATTATTTTGATAAAAATGGGAAAATATGGACTTCGGGGAAACCGGAATTCCAGTATAAGACAATCACTGTAAGCGGTATGGACTATTATATACGTCAGACGGAAGAACTTTTTAAGAGTCACTATCCCGTGGAGGGACTCATTCTAATAAAAACCATTCTGGCTATGCCACGTTCTGATCAGAGAATAATCGATTCCCAATCGCGTGCTTCATCACTTTTAAATACGATGAAACGTCTCGAGGGATCGCGTTTCGATGCATACAATGAGAAGGCATCTCCCCTGCTTTATCGACAGGGAGAAGTGACCTCGGTTGTAAATGACATTATGTTTTATTCAATTGGTGTGCCGGGGCAGGTCACTATATTGAACAACAGGTGGAGGAAAAGTGTATCCTACCGATACAATGGTATTCTCTTTGGTGTCAGGACCATCACGGGAAAAGAAGCGGCAGGTGGTGAAAAATTCGATATGCTGATAGCAGTCGATGCGGAAGAATTTGCCGTTCCGATTAAAAAAATTGAAGACATGGAAGAATCCTTGCACAATAAAACAGGATTTGAATCAATAATCAGGCAGACGATTGAGCGGAATGATCACAGAATTATCAGCAGTTATGAAAGTACCGGACCCCAAAAATATTTTGGTTTTGAGGGGATCTATGTCAATAATAAACTGGGTTATATCATAAGGACTATTGCTCCTGTCGGTGAGCGCAGGGATCTGCCGGAACTGCTGAAAAAGCCTGTCTTTGAATTACAAATATCCCGCATCTGATGGTTTGTGACGGATGGGAAGTATGCCTGTTGTAGTGAGTCTGGATGGCAGTATAGTAAAAGTTCGTCAGTGACGCGTCAAAATTCTGCTATGAGCAAAAATCAGGGCTGTTTCTCCGCATGAATCCTTGTTGGCACAATTAATGCAGTCTTTCCATATTTTTTCCGGCAGCGAACCTTTGGGTACTTCGAGAAAGCCATTTTTCTTGAAAAACTCAGGAGAATAGGTCAGGACAAAAAGTTTTTCTTTTCCCTCCCGATGCAATTCCCTGATCATCTGTTTTACCAGGATGGAGCCGATCCCAAGTTTTGCGTAGGCATTGTCTACGACAAGAGAACGGATTTCCAGGAGTTTCTGTCCGTAGTCATAGCGTGAAACGGCGCCGACGAGTTTATTGTCATATTCTGCAACAAGCCATGTTTCCAGGGTGTTGCGGATCTCATCCACAGTTCTGGGCAGAACAATTTCCTTTTGGGCATAGGACGACACCAGTTCGCTGATCGATTCGGCCTCATCAGTATTCGGTCTTCTTATGATAATGAATGGCGGGTGTTTTCCCACGATTAATATAGGTCTATCCTTACTGGCGTTTTATGATTCTGCAGTTAGTACCTATAGAAAATTTCGTGCAGGTGTCAAGCTTTTTCAGGCCCGATTCCGCTTCGGGTTTATTTTGATACGGGCCGGTATATATCCTGTATCCCTTCTGTTTTTTTGAAAGAATAACGCGGTGTCCCTGCGAACTGAGGTAGGCCGCTATTTCCTGTGATTGATCCGGGGAATAGGTGCTACGGCCGATGCTTATCACAAAGGGGAAATCCTGAACAGGAAAATTATTTTTTGTTTCGGCATTGGCATTCTGAGGGGTCATCATGCCGGAAACTTTAGACCTCAGGTCTGTCACTGCCCTGAAGGTAGTATCATCGACAATCTTGCGTTCTTCGCCGCCGGCAAATTTAATCCCAATGGCAAGGCCAGTGGTGAACGATATGATGCATAGGGCAGATATAAGAAATATCATCCTGCTCGTCTTTTTCTTTATATGTTCCTGGTCGTGATTCTGGGAGCCGGAAATTCTGGTAAAATATTCAGGATCGGATGAATCAAACTGGTGAGAGAATTGCCTTGAATTCTGACCAGTATAAAAGTCGATATTTTGCATAAAATGGCCCCTGTTCAATAAATGCTGATTAGCAATTTGTGAAAATAAAAATGAAAAACAATATTCTCTTTATTTTTCGACGGAAGTGACATTAATCATGAGGAAAAAGTGAGGATGCGCCTGAGGTATAGGAAGAAAATAAGAAGGTGGGGTGAATTAAATCACCCGCACCATGACAACACCGTTTATTTTCTTTAATGCATTGATCGTAGTTTCATCAATATCAGAGTCAATATCAATAATATTATACGCGTAATCGCCCTTGCTTTTATTGAGAAAGTCGGAAATATTAGTATTGTTGGCGGCAAGAATAGGGGTTATCTGTCCTATCATATTGGGAATATTTTTATTGCCAATAACCACTCTTTTTTTTCCGCTGCGTTCCATGAAACATCCGGGAAAGTTGACCGAGTTGGTTATATTCCCGTTTTCAAGAAATTCCTTCATCTGCTTGACTGCCATTATTGCACAGTTGTCTTCGGCTTCAGGGGTGGATGCGCCAAGATGCGGTATGGGAATGACATTGTCGAGTTTAAGGAGTACATCGCCGGGGAAATCAGTGACATAAGTGCTCACGGTGCCGTCCTGTAATGCCTCTAAGAGGGATTCTTCATCGACAAGCTCTTCCCGGGAAAAGTTAAGGAGTACAACACCTTTTTTCATGAACTTGAAACGATTTCTGTTGAGAAAACCCCTGGTTTCATCAGTAAGAGGCATATGTATGCTTATATAGTCGCACTCCGAGATAAGATTTTCCAGGCTTGTAGCGCATTGAACATCCCGGGACAGGCCCCAGGCCGATTCTACGGAAATATAAGGGTCCCTGCCAATGACCTTCATGCCCAGGGCCGCTGCATCATTGGCAACGAGTACACCGATGGCTCCCAGGCCAAGTATGCCCAGGGTCTTCCCTTTTATTTCAGGACCCGTAAAGTTTGACTTTTCTTTTTCAATGAGTTTTTTAACCTCTAATCCTTTTCCTGCCAGACTTCTAGTCCATGCAATTCCCTGATATACTTTCCGCGAGCCCAGAAGGAGGCCCAGGATAACCAGTTCTTTTACGGCGTTTGCATTGGCACCCGGTGTATTAAAAACGACGATGCCCTGTTCCGAGCAGCGTTCAACAGGGATATTGTTTACACCGGCACCGGCTCTGGCGATTGCCTGGACCGTGCTGGGGATATCCATCTTGAGCATGTCCTGGCTGCGGACGAGTATGCCGTCGGGATGGGGAATTTCCGATGCGTGTTCATAACTATCGGGCGGGAGCAATGTCAGTCCCAGGGGAGAAATTTTGTTAAGGGTGAGGATCTTAAACATAGAGAACTCCTTACGCCTGTTTTAATTCAAACTTTTTCATAAATTCGACAAGTTTTTTCACTCCTTCTGTGGGCATTGCATTGTATATACTTGCCCTCATTCCTCCCACGGAACGGTGACCTTTGAGTTCCGTTAAGCCTTCTTTCCTGGCCTCGGCTATAAATTGCTTGTCAATATCTTCAGATCCCGTTATGAAGGGGACGTTCATAATGGACCTGTCTTCCGGTGCCACCGTTGCCTTGAATAACTTGGAATTGTCCAGGTAATCATAAAGAATTGCCGCCTTATCCCTGTTTATCTTCTCCATGGAAGTGATTCCGCCCAGTTCTTTTACCCACTCAAATACGAGTTTGGCGATATAGATGCCATACGTTGGCGGTGTGTTATACAGAGATTTTTCTTTAGCATGCGTTTCATAGTTCAGCATCGTGGGGGTAATGTCCATGGGGGTTCCCACCAGGTCTTCCCTGATTATGACAACGGTTACGCCTGCCGGCCCAATGTTTTTCTGGGCACCGGCGAAGATGATACCGAAACGGGAAACGTCAACTGCAGACGAGAGGATATTGGAAGACATGTCGGCAATCAGGGGTACTTTCCCCGTATCAGGAAACTCGGAGTACTTTGTTCCTTCAATTGTATTATTGGTGCAGATGTAAAAATAATCGGCATCGGCGCTGAATTTGCTTTTATCAACTTTGGGGATATATGAAAAATTTTTATCCTCTGACGAGGCAAGTATGTTAACCGTTCCGTATTTTTTTGCCTCGGCAATCGCTCTTTTCGTCCAGGCCCCGGTATGAATCAGGTCGCATTTTTTGCTGCCTTTAAAAAGGTTCAAGGGGATCATGGCGAATTGTGTTGAAGCGCCGCCCTGAAGAAAAAGGACATGATAGTTTTTAGGAATGTTCATCAGGTCGCGGAGTAGATTCTCTGCCCCGTTAATGATGTCTTCGAAGGGTTTTGACCGATGACTCATTTCCATGACGGACATGCCGGTGTTATTATAATCAAGCATTTCTACGGCAGCTTTTTTGAGAACGGATTCAGGTAGTATTGCCGGCCCGGCGGAAAAATTGTAAACTCGTGACATAGATTTACTCCTTGCTGCATTTTATAAAGTTGTAGTTAATTCCTATAAGAAGACCAAGCATTTGTACAGTGCATGATAATTATCAAGATATAAGGGATTAGGATAAATGCCCCATATCGCGATTAAGAAAGATAATTCATGGATAAACAATACCCATCGTGTATTATTAATCAATGAAAAAATATATATTTATCTTTTTCTATATAAGATTTTTGTTGTATTTTGAAATTTTGATGAAAGGTAATATACTTGCAAAAAAAATGAATATTTATTAAACGGTTACCATCATTTCCAATTAATTTAATTGAGGTACTATGGCAGCAATTAAAGCATTCAGGGGCCTGCGCCCGAGACCGGATCTGGCGGAAAAAGTCGCCGAACTTCCCTACGATGTACTCAGTTCCGATGAAGCGCGCCAGGTGGCGGAGGGGAACCAATACAGTTTTTTTCATGTGACAAAGCCTGAAATAGATATGTCGCTGGATATCAATATCTATGATGAGAGTGTATATGCAGCGGGAAAGAGGAACCTTGATTCCTTCATACACGAAGGCATCCTCATCCAGGACAGGGAACCCCGGCTGTACCTCTACACTCAGATAATGAATGGGCGGTCCCAGACGGGACTTGTCGCCTGTGTCAGCATTGATGATTACATTGAAAACAGGGTAAAAAAACACGAGCTCACGCGGGAAGATAAGGAGCAGGACAGAACAAGGCATCTGGATATTCTCAATGCCAATTGCGGCCCCGTGTTTCTTCTATACCGTGAGGATGGAGCCAAGAAGAAACTTTTCGACCAGGCTATATCCATAAAGCCGATCTATGATTTTACCGCAGAAGACGGCATAACCCATATAGTCCGGGTTATTGAAAATCCTGAACTGATTTCGGGTTTTGAAAAGGCCTTCAGTCGCGATAATCTCTATATTGCCGACGGCCATCATCGGGCGGCATCCGCTGTGCGCGTGGGACAGAACAGGAGAAAAGAAAACCCCGCTTATACGGGCGAAGAGGAGTTCAATCATTTTCTGGCGGTCATATTTCCCCATGACCAGCTCCGCATCCTGGCCTATAATAGGGCAGTGAAAGATCTCAATGGCATGGAAAACGATTCATTTTTGCAGCAAGTGATGAAAGAATTCACGGTGGAAAAGAGCAGCCGCAAGGTTCCTCTGGGGACCTGTGAGTTTTCCATGTATCTCGATGGAACATGGTCCACGCTGAAGCCTCGCTTTACCGTCTCCGGAGATCCTATCGAAGGCCTGGATGTGAAAATACTGCAAGATCATCTCCTGGAGCCTGTTCTCGGAATAGGGGACCCCCGAACCGACAATCGTATCAGCTTTATAGGGGGCATCCGGGGAACGGAAGAACTGGAAAAGCTTGTGGACAGCGGAAAATATAAAGTCGCCTTTTCCTTGTATCCCACGACTCTTATTCAGCTGATGAATGTGTCCGATACCGATGGCATAATGCCGCCTAAATCAACCTGGTTTGAACCTAAATTGAGAAGCGGTCTGGTGGTGCATCTTCTCGATAAATGATGGATGAAAACAATTTCTGTTTTTATCTTGACTTCGCCTGATGGCCGGTACAAAATACGGGTATATTCTAAAGTATAGGGGGCAGTTAATGAAAAAATGTGTATTGCTAGGCTCATTTTTTGTGCTGGTTTTGGCGGTTTCCATGAATCTTCTCGCCGGCAACGGTTCGCCTGCGGGGATGTGGAAAACCATCGATGATAAAACCGGTGAAGCAAAATCCATAATGAAGGTATGGGAAGAGAACGGTGTCGTTTATGGTAAAATTGAAAAGCTGATTCTGAAACCCGGTGAAGATCCGAATCCTTTATGTGACAAGTGTCAGGGGAAATTCAAGAATAAACCGGTGCTGGGAATGACCATCATGTGGGGCCTCAAAAAAGACGATGATGAATACAGCGGCGGATTTATAATGGATCCCGATAACGGAGAGACCTATAAATGCCTGATCCGGCTTAAGGATGGCGGAAAGAAACTGGAGGTTCGTGGATATATCGGATTTTCGCTCATAGGGCGGAGTCAATACTGGATAAAAACACAGTGATAAACTGAAAGCGGGTGATAAAAAGCCCGCTTTTTTAATTCAACGTTTCCTGATGCGTTCAGCACTCTCTGGGATAAAATTTTTAAGTTCCCTTATTTCTTTCGCTTTGAGGGCTCTTACATCCCCTTTATTAATGCCTTCAAGAGTAAGGGGACCGTAGGCTACGCGTCTCAATTTTAATACCTTGTAACCGAAATTTTTAAAAGTGTATCGTATCTGCCTTTTTTTACCTTCGATGATGGTGATTGTAATTCGTTTTCCCGTTGGTTCAATTTTCTCAATGAGTGATGGCCTTGTCTTTATGCTGAGCTGGTGGAGAAAAATTCCCTTTTCAATTTTTCCCTGATCGCGATCCACCAGAGGTTTGTCAAGTTCAAGCATATATACCTTTGTTATATGGGAGCGGGGGCTGGTAAGTCTGTTGGCCAGGTCTCCGTCATTAGTAAGCAGAAGAAGGCCCTCCGTGTCCTTATCGAGCCGCCCTATGGGGAAAACGCCGGCTCGTTTATATTTTTCCGGGACAAGATTCATTACAATGGGTCTTCCCTTTTCATCGCTCAATGTAGTGATGTAGCCCTTGGGTTTGTTCATTATAAGATAGTATTTTTCTTCGTTGTGTGCAACTTGTTTACCGTCAAGGGAAACCATATCAGTTTCGGGATCAACCTGCGTAGCGAAATCTTCAACGACAAGACCGTTGAGCCTGATACGTCCTGCCGATATCAGATCTTCCACCTTTCGCCGGGAACCGAATCCGCTCTGGGCGAGATATTTATTTATCCTTATTTTCATTGGCGCCCTGCTTTTCCGATATCTTTTCACCTTCCTGGATTCTCTTGAAGCGGATTTCATTTTCCGTGTTGTCATTTTCAAAGAGGATGTATGATTGGCCACGCTTTACATATTTAAGGTTAGTTTTAAAGGATGTGCCGCCGAGAAAGATTACTTCACTTTTGGCCAGATCGAAGTTGAACTCTCCTTCAATAGCATTCGTTTCGTTTCCCTTTGTATAGGAACGATATTTCCCATTGGAGTCCATATCGAGGCCGTGATTGGTGAAATCACCGAAGCGGTTTACGCTCCACCACTTGCCCGACAGTTCCCCGGTCAGTTCTTCCGTTTCCTGATCCCAGAATTCGCTTACCACATCATTGATTTCTTTTGTATCGGTGGTTTTGAGAATTTTCAGTGTCGACCCGAATACCCAACCCGTCATGCCGTCTTTAAGGCGGACCCGGTACCAGTAGTTGCAGTCCTTGCCGATCCAGGTTTTTTCTGCCGATTTATCCAGGAGATCGGCCGTATCTCCCTTGCTCAGCAGAGTAACCCGTGCGGAAAAAACATACGGTTCAATTCTTACCGATGTGTTGTGGGAGGTGATGATAGCCGTCATGCTGTCCCTGGATTCGTTTATATTGACTTCGGTATCTTTACTGCATAGGGTCAGAATGAATGATGCAATGATGAGTATTATGAAGGGAATGGATCTCCCCACTGTTGTTGCCGTTAATTTTTTACTGTGATGTTTTTTCATGCTCTTTTCCAGTATACTCTGATATTTATATTGTTCTATACCAGCCTGCTTATAAGGGGTACAACGTTTTACGCCCTGTATAAGCAGATTTCAGATACGGCTTTTTCAGTCAAGACTTATCCCTGCTACAGGCAAATAAATCGGGAGATCTATTCATCCCGAGGGTTGAACCATGCTTTTTACCTGTTTTGTTCAATTCAAAAATGGATGAATGTAACGATAACATTAATAGAAAGTGGTGTTATTTTCAAGCTATTTTAGGGGTAGCTACTCATCGGCCGGAATTTATCTTGACGCTATTGTCATTGTAACCGAATCTATTGAGTACTGAAAGAGCAAGGCAGTGTGCAAGGATATATGTTTTGAGAATCAATAAGACTTATATGAAATTCCTGCTTCCCCTGGTGCTTGTCGTTTTTGTTCACGGTACAACGGGGAGCCGGGACATGGATATAATAACAATCGGGGGAGACAGGTATGTTTCCCTTTATGATCTTACCGGCAGGTTGGGTGCGGAACATTCCTACGATATATATCTTGGCAGGGGGACGCTCTATTATCGTAATCATGTTGCCGTATATACCACGGGATATTCCTGCATGCTCATTGACGGGAGGCTTCAAAAAGACACAATCCCCGTTTTGCGCAGGGACGGAGACGTTCTGCTCCCCCTTTCTCTGGCGCAATCCACAATAGATTCCTTTCTGGAGGACAGGGAAGCCATAGTCCGCGGGAATACGCTTATATTACAGGAGTTGCGCGGCTCAGCTATTAAACGCGACAGTGATAAAATACCGGAGAAACGTGATCGCATAACCTTTATCATTATTGATCCCGGCCATGGAGGAAAAGATCCAGGCGCAATCGGCAGGGGAGGCATAAAGGAAAAACACATCACCCTGTCCATTTCCCGATACCTGGCGGCATCCCTGAAAAAAAGACTGAAGGGGATATCAATCCATCTCAGCAGGAACAATGACCGTTTTATCGAACTTTCCCAGCGTGCCGATATAGGGAATAACAAGCTGAAAAAAAACACTAACGGCATTTTCATAAGCGTTCATGTCAATGCTTCCCTTTCTACCCGTATTTCGGGATTTGAAACCTATTTTCTCTCACAGAACCCAACGAACGAAGAGGCGCGGAATACGGCAGCCCTGGAGAATAATGTCATTGTCCTGGAAGATGAGGCGCTCCGGAAGAAAAAATACGGTGATATCGAATATATAGAGGCAAGGATGATCACTACCCAGATACAAAAGGAGAGTTCCATGCTGGCTGCATCGGTGCAGAAGGGCCTTGACGGAAAGATTAAACTGTTTAAATCGCGTGGTGTGCGAAAGGCCGATTTTTATGTCCTGCGGGGATCTCTCATGCCGGCAGTACTTGTTGAGGTGGGATTTATAACCAATACCAGAGAAGCGCAGTATCTCCTGAAAAATGACTATCAGCAGGATATTGCCCAGGGTATCGCTCTTGGTGTCGTGCAGTTTATACAACAGTATAATGCCATGATAAAATAATGCTGTTTGATTTTATGGATTGACATATTGTCGTGAGATTTGGTACATGCATGATATTCATGGGAAATGGGAATAACTATGATTTTAACCATTAAAAACAGGATAATCGAATCATTTAATCGAATTAAGCAGATTCTCCGGGCATTGCCGGAAAACCCGGAACTGAAAAGGGTCATCGCCTTCAGGGATTCGATCATGGAAAGGTCCAGGACCAATGTGAAGGACCGGAATCGTTTTCTCCTCATTGGCATCGGGTCCCTTCTTCTGCTGGATTATCTTATGTTCTGCTATCATACCGATAAGAATATATTCAGTATATTCCCTACCATTCCTATCATGGAAGACAAGCGGGAGATTGAGGTATATCTGCCCGGTCTTGACGGAGAGACCATCTTTAAAGAAAAAAGGCAAATCATGGGATTCCCCAGTGATGAGAGATTTGTCCGCTATCTCTTCAACACGGTGCGCAAGGGATCGCAATTCGATAATACCTCGATCATGGTGCCCGTAGAGCTTCAAATACGTAATATCTGGATTACGGACGTGGATAACATTTCGAAGAATGAAAAGCTCTGCGTTGTGGATGTGGAAGTTCCCGTTATTGAGAAGGATATAACTCCCCTGCAGGGGTCAGAGCTTCTTTTTAAAGAGGCCTTCAGGCAAACAGTAAAGGCCAACATACCCTCTATTACTGAAATAACAATACTGGAAAGGGGTATCCCCGATAAAAAGCTCTGGGATGTCGTTTCTCAATAATACTTACATCCCTCACCATTTTACCTTCTTTAACGCGAATTGAAAACTATCAAATTATAAACCTTCCTATGAGCATGCATGATCACCTTTGTTCTAAGGGAGGACTTGTTGTCCTGAAATGTAATTGACATAATTATACTATAATAAATAAATAAATATAATGTTCATATGTTCATTTAATAATGTACAGGGGCTCTGACCCCTGGCGTCAAAAACAGGAGGTATCCCATGACAGAAGCTACGCTGCAGGCCCTGAACGGCCTGAGAGATCTTTCCATGCTGAAGTGGTATGTTATTCCCCTTCTTGCGCTGGTCTTTTATGTGTACACCAAGGAGATTAAACTGGCCCGTGGAACAGGGAACTGGAACGCTGTCCTTGCCGGTCTGACCATCTTCGGAGTGGATTTTTTTAACGAGACCTGGAATGGCTGGGTCATGCATCTCAGCGGCAGGTCTGCTTTCTGGACGACACCGGGAGACACTGCCTTGAGGACCATGGTGGGATGGAACATCGAGATTATGTTCATGTTTCTCATCATCGGTATTATTTATTATCATACACTCTCGGAAAGTACCACGGAAAAAATCCTGGGCGTTCCTGAAAAGTGGTTCTGGGCCGTGATCTATTCAGCCTTCTGTGTCTTCGTCGAGGCCCTGCTGAACAAGGGAGGACACCTGGTATGGGAATATCCCTTCTGGTACCGCTCCTTCGCAGGAATATGGCTCGTATTTCTTATCGGCTATTTTCATTTTTTCTGTGCTGCTATCCTGGTCATCAGTCTCAGGGAAATGCGGAATAAACTGATCACCGTGGGGATCATCTATGCAGTCCCCGTGTCGATGAACATTCTCGCCTTTGGATTTCTGGGCTGGAATTACTGACATGCTGAAGCACTGCATATTCCCTTTGCCGGGATATGCAGTGCAGCGGGCTGGTTCTAGGGATATATATGGGGCAGCAGAAATCGGTTTGCCTCGTGTACTCCCTGTTCGAAACCCATGAGAATTTTCTTTTCATCCTTGGTAAGCCGGTCCACGTCAAATTTTGGGGGAGGATAGATGACATCGATGCCGGTATAGCGGTTTTCCAGGTCGTCCAGGATCTTGTTATATTTTTCAAACCGGTTCTCCATGGAACTCACCAGGTTCCGGTATTTCGGGTCGCGATAATAGTTTTCATACAACGTCCGTATCCAGAAGGATTCGGATCTCTTCCGGTATCCCCGTGGCCTGGTAACCACGACAAGAATATCTTTTTCACGGAAGCCCATTTCCAGGGCCTTCATGTAAGGAATGGGATCCAGGAGCCCGCCGTCCAGGAAGCGGTGGCCGCCATATTCGACAAATCCCTTGTAGAGATAGGGGATGGCCGCTGTGGCTTTAAGGGCGGTGAAGATATCGTCTTTTTTTGAGTGCAGGTAGATTGTTTCCGGCGGGCCGTCATACCGGATGTGGGTTGCCGTTATAAGAACGGGACATTCTTTCTTAAGTCTCCATTCGTCAAGGGGTTCCCTGCCGCGAACGATGGTGTCTATCATCCAGTCCAGATCCAGTATATGTTTTTCACTGCTGAGGATATTGGCCAGGTAAATAAATTTGCCCTTCAGGAGCTTGGAAAAAAATGCGTCGCGGGCCATAAATATCTGCCGGGCTATATAGGCAGTGCCTGCCAGGGCCCCGGCCGATGAGCCGATGACGAGCTTCCAGGGGAAGTAATTTCTGTCAGTAAAACATTGCAGTACACCGGTCGGGAATATCCCCCGCATACCGCCTCCCTCCAGGATGAGTACTTTCTTTTTCGGGAATGTGAGCTTGTGTTTTTTGAATCCTGAAAACATTGGAAATTTCCACGGATATATCATAACGCGTCTCCGGTATTTGTGGTGTACGGATATTTATGTTTGTATGTGCACGGGGAATCCCTGTCAATGTTTTTAAGTGATGTGAAACGGGAAACACCCTGCATTTTTATTGAGATGTGGCAACGCATGTTGAGTAAACCGGTCAGGCCTTTTTCCCTCCGGGAGTAAAGACGATATGAAACAGCGCCAGCTCATAGGGGCGGAATGTATACGTGATGGTATTGCTCCCGGCTCCTATCTCTTCCCCCGCATCGCTGAAAAGATGGTCTAGGCGCTTTATGCTCATGCAGGGAAAATTAAGAATGATAGAGGCCTCATGGGTTGTTCCGGTAATATCGCGGCAGCGGAGAAGGTAGCCTCCGCTGTGCGGATGAAATGCCGCAATCATTATTCCGTCAAGATCTCCCTTTATCAGGGAGAGGCTCTCCCCGCTGCCGCCTCCCGGTAAGGGGAAGGGGGTGAGGGGATTGTTCAGTTCAAGGCTCAGGCGTATTATTTCCTCCACATCCTTCACGCCGGGAACTATGGCGTAGCGGAAAAAGTGTTCACCGCGCTCCCAGCTCTGAGCCTCTCGGTAAAAAGTCAGGTGAGCCTTCAGATGGCTTTTAAAATCCAGGGTGCCGAATCCCGTGTTGGTTCCTTCTGAAGCCCAGTCGCGCAGTATGACGCCGTGAATGGGATACAGGGGATATTCAAATGTTTTAAGTCCTTCGAACATGGCCGTAAGCGATTTCTGTGCTACTTTGAATATGAGTCGGAAATTTTTTCCCAGCCACTTGAAGAAGGCCCAGGAAAAAATGGATACGCTCCTGAGGAGAATCATGCGGCAGGTATTATCCTCGAGAGAATGTCCGGGGATGCCGCAATTGATAATGCCAACGTTATAGTCACCTTCGCTGTAGAGGACGAAGTTCTGGACGGGGAATATACCAGAGCTTTTTTCCGTTACCCAGGCCGGCTCCTCGATATACCATGTTCCGGGAAAGGAAAAGGGGAAGGTCTCATCAATTCGCTTGTCCTTTCCGGAGAAGGTGATACCCGTCATTACATCGATGCGTTTTCTTCCGGCCTGGAGCAGTATTTTTTTGTCAATAGTGACAAATTCGTTCTTGAGGGTGATAGAGATTTCGGCCTCGAATTTTTTAAGGCGCTGGACTTCCAGTTCCTTGAGATCAAGACCGTACTCCCTGCCCGTGGGTATGGTGACCCATAGGTTCCCCACATCATCCTCGACCTTCAGGTTGTTTTCCTGACGGTTGAAGATGAAAATTTTTTGTGTTTTGTCGAAAATATTGATGGACCCCGTTGCGGGATCGACATGGACCTTTACAAATTCGTTTTCCAGGGAATTCTGCGTTATATGCAGTGTATCCTCTCGGTTGATCTCGTCGAGACGGTGGAGGCCCAGAGCCGGTATCCTCACAAGACTGCGATGGCCGTCGATGATGATGGATTCTTCCCTGGACCAGCTCAGGGGATTAAAGGCATACCACCCTTTCTGTCCGATGATTCCCGACAGGAAGCCTCGCCGTTTGTCCCTGATAGCGTTCAGTATATATTCGGCATTGCGATAGCGTTCCAGGGATTTCCGGTAGACCCGGTCTGTGCCGGTGCCGCAGAGGGTATCGTGAAAATCGCTTTTCAGGATAAGACGCCAGGCATCCCGGAATGATTCATCGGGGAAATCCATTCCCTGCAGTGAACAGATCGAAGTCTTTTTTTCTTCTGCAACAATGCGGTTTTCCATGTAGCGCGAGCGTTGTTTTAGCAATTCCCGTGAAGAGAATACGCCGTTGAAAACGGGGCCATATCCTCCCCTGTGAATCGGTAACTCTTCTCTCTCAACGATATCAAAGTATCGCGAGGGAATGGAGAATTCAAGTTTGACCTTTTCGTGTTTGTTCCAGTGCTCGACGAAGGCTATCCAGTCTTCGTGGGGGAAGGTAAAATCCCCGCCCAGGGGGATCATGATTGTTGAGACGGGAGAGCGTCTGCCTTCATATTCAATACGAGCCCGCATGTCCCTGGTGAACTTTATGATATTGAGCAGTGTAGTCTTCTTGGTGGGAAGGCATGTACTGTAGTGACCTGCCCACCAGTAGGCCAGGATAGTACGGATCCCGGCAGGATCGCTCCATCGGAAAAGAACAGGGTGTCGTGCGTAGTAGGGCTTCACTCCCCTGGAAAAGACTACGGCGCGGATATTATTGAGCGCCAGTATCTGGGGCAGCTGGGCAGGATGGGAAAACTCGTCTATCTCCCAGGCCGTTGAGACATGTATCCCCATAAGTTCATGATACCATTTTTCTCCCTCATAAAACTGGCGGATGAGTCCTTCCGTTGTGGGAAGGTGTTCATCGGGTGACACGATGGTGCCTCCTACCAGTTCCAGCCGACCTTCACGTATGAATGATTGTATCTCTTCAAGCCCATGGGGATATTTTTCAAGATATCGTTTCAGGGGAAGAATGGTGTCGATGACATAGGTAAAAGAAGGGAATTCCCGCATCAGGCTAAAAGCTTTTTCCATGATGAGCACGGCGTCATCCTCATGGTAGGGCTCCTCTTTCCACCATTCGAAATCAAAATGGAAATGAGGAATAAGGTGGACCTTCTCGATGTTAACCCGGCTTGCCATCGTTTTCCTGGGATTGTTTATTTATGGGCAGCTTGTAAAGATGATTTTTCCAATGTTTGTGCCCACAGGGGAACTTCCAAAATCCAATTTTTAGAGGTTCCCTTATAAAAGTACTCTCATTAGTAACTTTACGGTAGAATAAATAATTTTATACTCAAGACCATGATATAATTATTTTTTTGGCAATGCAACATTTTATTGATGTAATGATTTAAAAATATCGGGAGAATTATGGGAAAAATGTAATTGATATTTAAAAAAGGATATATACTCTTTCCCTGAGATGTATGGTGATCAAAAATTTAGTCCTGATTTCCAGGTACTATTGACCTGGAATCCGGCAAAAAGGTGAGATCGAATAATGAATATAACCCCCTTCCATTCTCTTGATATCGTACTGGTGGGCGGTCTGTACGGTTCAGGAAAAACAGAATTTACGAAGAAATACTTTATGGGCAAGGACCGGTACAGGGTAAGCCGTTCGGAACTGCGGAAGCTGATATTTGAAATGACGAATTTTGGAATGCCCTGGGAATCTCAGCATTTTTCCGAAGAAACCGATTTTATGGTAAAGCATGTGGAGCGCCGGCTTGTAGAACAGTTTCTTCATGACAAGAAAAAGGTTGTTATTATCAATACCTTTACCAATGAAAAATCAAGGAAGCGTTTTATTTCCCTTGCGAAAGAACTGAAAAAATCGATCGGTATAGTTTTTCTCAACACGTCCCTGGAGGTATGTATCGAAAAGAATAAAAACAATGCCATCCAGGTTCCAGCTCACGTCCTCACCGGTCTCAATCTGAAAAAGGAACTTCCTTCAAAAACTGAAGGGTTTAATGAAGTTATCGTCGTGGAGAATTTTGAATAATAAATGAGGGAAAAATCAGGCCGGCCATTGCCCCTGAAATACCTCCACGGCAGGACCGGTCATGTATACGCGGTTTGTTTCCTCCCGCCACTCGGTCTTGAGATCGCCTCCCCGCAGGTGTATGGTAAGCTGCCGGTCCGTCTGCTTTGTAATAATCGAGGCAACGGTGACAGCCGAGGCCCCTGTACCACAGGCGAGGGTTTCCCCCGATCCCCTTTCCCAGGTTCTCTGAATCACTTCATCCCTGGTGACTATCTGAACGAATTCAACATTGGTCCGCTGGGGAAAAAAATCGTGGCTCTCGATAATGGGGCCGTATTTTTCTACGGGAAAACGCTCTACATCCTCTACGAATATAACCGAATGGGGATTTCCCATGGAGAGGGCCGTTATTTCAAAACTGGCACCGTCGGGTAGCTGCAGGATTTCGCTGACCACCATGCCCGGTTTTCCCAACATGGGTATCCTGTCACGACGCAGTATGGGTTCTCCCATATCGACCATGGCCGATGTAACTTTTTTATTGTGGATTGTAAGCTCCAGATGTTTAATGCCGGCCAGGGTCTCAATATCCAGGCTTTTCTTGTCCGTCAGTCCATGATCAAAAACATATTTGGCGAAACAGCGGATGCCGTTGCCGCACATCTCCGCTTCACTTCCATCGGCGTTGAACATTCTCATTCTGAAATCAGACGTTGCCGATTTCATAATGAGTATGAGCCCATCACTGCCGATTCCGTAATGCCTGTCGCTCATTTCCTGTGCCAGTTCATTCGGTTTTTTAATCCGGTTGTCCCTGTTGTCTATATAGATATAATCATTGCCGGTGCCGTGCATTTTCGTAAAGGTGATCATGGCAGGTTCCTCTTTCTTTATGTTGATTGTCGGTGATACTATATCCGCGTCAATTATTTTTGTAAAGAGAATTACGGGGAACAGGTGGTCATTTACATTTTTTCTATACCGTTTATAAGATCCGGAACATAATTCAACGCAAAGGTAACAAAGGAAATATCCTGTAAACTTATCAGCACAATGTATCGATACATAAAAGGGGACTCCTAGAAACGATGAAAATGTGGTCCCTTTCCGAGCGCAACATCGGATAAAACAGGTAGTTGGCATTATTTGGTTGTTGTAAATACCGGTTTTTAAAAGTACCTGCAATAGACAAACAGGCTGAAAGGAGCCTCATGAAAAAGTATATAGTGTTATTCATATTTCTTTTTATATCCCTCGCGTCGGCCCTGTATATTTACAGCGGTATATTGTCCACTACCGATGAAAAGACGGTACAATGGAAGCACAAAGAGCGAGAAATCCGCTCACGACTCCTGGCCGTACCTATATTACTGTACCATAATATAGACGGTAAAGGCCCATTCTCAGTGAATAGTGATGTTTTGCGGTCCCATTTTCAGCTTATCAGGGAAAAAAATATCAGGGTAATCCCGCTTCGTGAACTGATTGAACGACTGGAGAACCCTGTTCCCTTTGATGATAAAGTTATAGTATTAACTTTTGATGATGGTTTTCTGTCCATGTATGAAAAATTATGGCCACTCGTCCTGGAATTCAACTACCCCGTTACTCTCTTTGTTTATACGGATTTTGTTCATTTCCGATCAAAGAAAATGATCTCCTGGAAAAAATTAATGGAAATGGACAGATCCCTTGTAGACATTCAATGTCATTCACAGAGCCATGAGGATCTGACGGAATTTTCAGAAGCGGGGGATCTGGATTCAAGAATGAGGCTCTTTGAGGAAATACATCTGGCAGGAAGAATTATGGAGCTCTACCTGGATAAAAAGATAGATTATTATGCTTTCCCGTATGGAAGGTATGATGCCGGGATTGTTGAAATGACCATCAATTCAGGGTATGACAGAGTCTTTTCTACTGATTACGGATCCAACGTGATCACCAGGGATAATTACTGCCTGAACAGGCAGCATGTGAAAAGAGATTATTCTATTGATTACATGGAATCTATTATTTTAGGAGTGCGTTAGTTGTAAGCATATTTAAAATAAATATTCTTGACAAATACAGAGGAATGTAGTGCCATAAAAAAACTCTTTTACGCGCCTCTGCCAATTTGTTCAATCTGAATAATGATTATTGATGTGCTTGTCAGTTATACTTTGCGGGGATGTTTAATATCCGGTTCCAATAATGGGAAATCTGAATTCTACATTGTTTGTACTCGCAAGAATATATCTTCAAGGTGATTTATAAAGTCTCTTTATCACCTCACTATACTATTTATTTTAAAAATGGGGGTCTATTTTTTATAATGAGGCAACGAATACTTTTGGTATTATTAATTGTGATAAACATTTATTCCGGAGTCTTTGCCGGAGAGAAAATATATATTGATAATGAATATATACAGCAATACAGGGGAAAGCTGGGATGCTGGGTGATGTTTGAGTCCAGAAAGAAATTGCAGGCAGTTACGGAAAAATACGGCATATCCATTCAGGATGTGGATGAGTTGAATGGAGCGAAGTATCGGAGCAGCGATTATATCTTCATCCCCTTTTCAGAGACGTATCTTCAGGAGCTCGGTGCGAAGGGTATAACCAGAGAAGAGTCGTCGAGCAAGCAGGATGAATTTATATGGCCGCTGGCAAAAGCGGAGAGAATAAGCTCACCGTTCGGTATACGCTGGGGGCAACTGCATACAGGAGCTGATATGCCCGCTACCAAGGGATCAATAATTGTTGCAGCAATGGATGGTAAAATCGTATATACCGGCTATGCCGAAGGTCATGGCAAGACAATATATGTGGAACACAGGAATAATTTTTTTACCCGCTATTCCCATAATTCGGTCATTCTCATTAAAAATGGAGACTATGTCAGGAAAGGGCAGATAATCGGTTTTGTGGGAAGTACAGGGAACTCAACGGGAAACCATCTTCATTTTGAAATCCGGTATAATGATATTCCCCTCAATCCATTGGATTTTCTTCCGCCACGCGAGGATATCCCCCAGGCTCATATGTTCAGGCATATAAGATAGTATAAATAGTGAATAATATATGAAATAAAAAAGGGCCTGATGGCCCTTTTTTATTTCATATAATGGCAATATACAGAATGCTATTTGTGCTGACCCTTCTCAATCTGTTCCACATAGGGGTCGACAGTTTTGTAAATATCGTCGATCATGTCATTAACCTGATTCTGATTGGGGAATTCTTTTTTAATCAGTTCACCCTCCTCGGGGCTGCCATAATATGCTTCATAAGCCAGTTTTCCTATGATGTTTTTAACATCTTCCTGTTTATTGCTGTTGATGAATATGATATTAGGCCCTGATTTGAAGCCCCAGTTAAATCCATCGGGTATATGAACCGTGAAGGTTTCGGTTATATTATCACCGTCGCCATCTTCGGCATAATAAATTTTTTCATCAATGGTCTTTCCCGTAACTGATGTGAAATATTTAGTGGGGCCGTCATCATATACTTTTTTGGGTAATGGATGTCTTTCAACATACAGGCCCGACTCCCTTCTGTTGATCATCATGGCCCTGAAAATGTTAACATGCTTCTGCAGAAAGTTAGACCGTACACTGGTGTAAAATTCACCAAAATTGTTTGTAACAAATTCCTGCGTGACGTTTTTCATCATCTCCACGCGGCGTTCCGTTATCCGTACATAGTCGGGTTTGCTATCGATTTTATTTTTCCAGAGATCCGGGATGAGGCGGTTTTCCATTTCAAGGATAAGGCGCTGCGTCTCCACATCGTCGGGACTGTCATAGCCGTCACGAAACAGATATATCTTGCTATCTTTAACTATAAGCAGGCAGGTGATGGAATTGTCAATAGTCATGGAGATGTCTTTTTCAACGTGCTGGTAGGCAACTCTGTCTTCATTGTACCGTGAAATATTTTCAATTTCAACTATTTTGAAGGGGATATCGCCGGAATGTGCTTCGGTAAATTGTAGTATTATAATCAGAGTACACAAAACGGCCAGCGATCTGGTGATTTTACGTATCATTAAATTCCTCCCTGAGCGTGTTCAAAAGACACAATAATCCTTTTGTATCAACGGGCATTACTATGCTATATTTACTATTTTATTGGCAATTTGTCAAATGTTTTATTCATATAAACAACGGAATATACAAATTTATGGCTTTTTACGAAGCTCCTTTTTATAACGGGCACGGTCAATTTTTGTCCAGCTTTCCACTACATGTTTAGCCAGTTCCTGTTCCCGTGTGTGAGGCGCTTTTTTCTTCTTCTCCACCGGCTCCTTCTGGTGTTTCAGTTTTGCCTTCAATTCCTGATGCATTTTGGCCGTGAGTGACGCCTCGGATTGTAGAAAATCCAGGAGTAATTCGTTCGGCAGTTTTCCCGATGATATGTCTTCAATAAGTAGATGAATTCTTTTTCGATTCACCATGTCCTGCTGTAAAATACCGGGAATGATACTGCTGTCGAAATAACAGCCTGCCAGCGCACCGGTAATGGCGGCCAGGGCTGCGGAATTCCCTCCTTCCTGTACGACGCGAAACAGGAGCGATTCGGGGTCCCGGTGCAAATTATGCAGCAGGAAAAGAGCGAAGGGAAGGATGGCCAGGGGATGATTGATAGTTGCCCTGGTGGAAGGGGTTTTCAGTGTGGTATTCACGGCGGCAACGATAACCTTTTCCGCATCACCCGTGTCCTTTTTTTCTTTAACGGCATCAATGGCATTCCTGTAGTGATGTGCCGCCGTTAAAAGGGAATCGGGATTAAATCCCATCTCAAAGAAAATATGAGGGGATGGTTCCACTGCGGCAAGCCATTCGTTTATAACTGTGATACTGTCATGGAGGATATTGTCGGGAGATGATGCCCTGTTACTGCCCATGCTTGCCGTAAGGAGCGCCATGATCATGCCTCCCGAGACGGTCATGGCATCATCAGTTGCCGGTTTTATAATACGGGCTGCGTTCAGAGCAGCGGTATGGGGGTCTTTTGTCTTTAATGCGGAAGGGATCACCAGGGGAATGATCCTTGCACTGGTTAAGGAGTTGCCGGTCCTGTCACCGGTTTCCATGCCAGAGAGGATAAGGCCGCTTTCCGCCGGGTCGGGATAGCGAAAAATACGGGTTCCGGTTTCAGCATTTTCCGGAGCCTGCCGTATCAGTTCCATGAAAGCCTTATGATCGACGGCGTTTCCCTTTGTGATTGCCGCCATAAGTATCTGCATTTGTGAGATGGATGAATAAAGGCCCGGCTTTCTCCATTTCTGCATCTTCCCTTTCAGGGCCGGGGATGGATCGATGTAGCCGGAAATATCGCCAAAGACTGCACGTATATGGGCTTTTCCCATCCCGTCAAGAGTCGTTCCCAGGGCATCGCCGATAATTGACCAGGTTAATACATTCTTAATTTTTTCATTCATGTTTGCAGCGAATATTGTCAATTCTGTGGGTTACTTTTTTTCACCATTAGCTGCGCCGATCTGCAGCTTGACAATTGTAGTTCCTTTGTGTATAATTACCCTCTTTCCGGGCGCCGTAAAGAAAAATAAATGCAAAAAAACATTTTTTTACTATTTAATTGTCATTATCTTGAATTTATTATGGTATCATAGACAAACATATGCGATATAAGGTTTGTGCGCCAATCACTTATTCAGGTGCACCAACCATCACTCATGGTGATCCACTTTAAGGAGGCTCTCTTTGAAAAGAACAATTGCTCTCATCTCAATAGCCCTGTTGACCGGTTTTTTCAGCTGCTCCAAAGAGCAGGTAGATGAATACGCCATGATTACCTTCATGCTCGGTGATGTCTTGAAAAATAATATCGCCGTGGAAATAGGTTCTTTGATAAAGGAAAAGGATATAATAGTAACCGGAGCAGATTCATTCTGTGATGTACGCATCGGCGGTTCCATTATCCGGATCAAAGAAAAATCAAATGCAACTATTTCCAATTTAATGAGAAAAGGAGATATGGAGGATACGACCGTGGGACTGGGAGTGGGGAAGATGTTGTGCAAGCCCAAGAAACTTCTTAAGTCTGAAAAATTTATTGTAAAAACACCCACGGCCGTTGCTGCGGTGCGGGGGACAACATTCACTATTGAAGCCGATGCAATGAAGACAACGAGAATTAAGGTTTTCAATGGCAAAGTAAAAGTGGCGAGACGTATCAAACAGCTCGAGGAAAGCATGGACAGGGTTTTAGAAGCGGCGCCTGCCATTGAAAAGGAAAGGAAGATTGTCATTACGGAAAAAGAAGTGACAAAGGCGGAGGCGGCTGTTGAAAAAATTCTCGCCGCTGAAACGGCAAAGGCCCCCGAAGAAGCCATCACAGCTGTTATTCTGCAGGCCAGGAATGAGGTGGTGATTTCAGATAAAAAGATAGAAAAATTCGCCGTCGAGGATTTCCAGAAAGATAATAAAGAGATGATTGAGGTGAAAGTAAAACCCGTGGAGGTCATAAGGGAGATTGCTACGGTCATAAAGCAGGAAAAGGAGATGCCGAAACCCGATGGAAGGCTTCTGGTTACCCGCTATGAAATATATTTTATCAAAAACGGCAAGGTCTTATGGGAAGGAAAGGTTGTGGAGAATCCCATAAAGAAAGATGATAAAATTTACATTGCCTCGGGTGATTATGTATACTGTGCATCAACGGAAGGACCGGTCCTGTGGCGTAAAAACATTGAAAATGAAGGCAAACTGGAATTAAAAGAGGATAAGCTGGCAGTTTTTACATCCAAGGGAACGAAAAATCTTGATCTGGATACGGGGGAGCAGCTCTAATCCAATATATTTCTGTAAAATTGTCTATATACAAGAGACCGCATGGGTGACGCCTTCAGTATATTACAGGGTTTTACCGGGCGGTCTTTTTGTGTGACAACATTTGCAATATTATTTTTTTAATTTACAGTGAAATCTGACTTGATTAATATCCCACACACCTGTAATTTAATGCCAAACACGCAGCAGCTTTGTGTGTAAATTGAAAGGGAACGGTTCACTGAATTATGGATGTTCCTGTACAGGTGCTATCAGCGGAAAAGCCTGATTTTACAAAGGTACCTATAAATTGTATGGAAATTATTCACAATAAGGGAGGAATTATTTTGAAAAGATCAATTATTAGTCTGATAACGGGATTCATAGTTATAATCGGTGGTGTCGCCCTTTGGTCCGCCGGCGGGAGAGGGTCTATCCAGGCTAATGTAGAACGGGGCGTATACATAGCAAAAATTCCATTAAAAATAAGTGATCTGAAAAAGCTTCCTGTTCCTAAAACCAATGAAGATTATGCCTTTGTTCAAAGCATTGATGTTGAAACAAATGTTGTCATAGGGAAATTCAAGGCAGGTCAGCGTGAAATAACACTCATACAGGATCGTAATTCCGATGGGAAAGTTGACCTTGTTGTGCGTTATTTCGTAGATCGGGATAGTTTTAAATATTCAGCCAGACCCCGAAATGAATTTACCGAAGAAAAATTTAAAAAAATGAAGGAAGATATTTTAAACGGCAAGCAGGACGAGGTCAATCCCAATAAGGAGGCGATTGAATATATCAAAGTCCTCCAGCAGAACTCTGACCGGGTGAGAAGGTGGAAAAACGGTTTCCGTGTTTTTCTTTTAGATCCCGACGATGAAACCTCGGAGCAGATGAATTTTTTCTTTTCATTAAGCAATAGCGGTGCTGATCTTGTGTTTGAGCTTAATTACAGGAACCAGGGTGTGACGCGGATGAGTCCTATTATAAATCAGTCGGTATACTGTAAGGACAGTAAGGATCCGATTATTCTTGAAGTCACCAAACAGCTCATCAAGGATGCGGCGAATTTTGTTCCGGTAAGTGATTAAGACCGGAACAACTCCGGTAGCCGGAACAGGAAGTTGAATGTGTATTGTCTGCAGCGACGGGGCGGCATAAAATCAGTGTATATCGGACTTTCGTGGTGTTGTGCCCCCTGTTGTGAAGGAATATGAATCCTACAATTATTTATGACCTGCGGGTAACTGATGTTGTTTAGAAATAGAAAGATATATTATTCCGGTTCTATGCTTTTGTCCTTTCCAAGAAATGGATATAGCAGTAAATAGTATGAAAGTCCTTCTTGTGCTTTCCCTCATATTTTTGACGCAGTTCTCCATTCTTGTTCATATCAAATATATGATCGGTTACATCTCCAGCAAATCGAACAATGACTTCCGGGGTTTCATTGTTACGACCTTTACTAATATTTTTACGGCAATGATACTGGCTGTCATCGTGCTTTCAAGTCCGGGAATATTAAAGCAGCTGAATGTGGATTTTATCCTGATCCTGGAGTCGGGATTTATTTTTCTTTTCCTGGTTGCGGTAAAAGTGCGGATTGGAATAAACATTTACCGTAGAGCAAAGAATCCCGCCAACTACCATATAAACTATTTCGGTAAAAGGATATACGAACAGGCCGTTGTGGAAAAAAAAGAAATGGCCTTTTACTTTCTCAGCATGCCCTTTACGCTTCTTTGCGGAGCCTATTTTATCGTAAAAATGGCCCGGTGAATAGACCCGTTCAGGCCATTTCTATAAGTGATAAGACCAGTCTTGTCCCGTTTACCAGATCTTTTATGTCAATGTATTCTCCTGTCGTATGGACCTTCTGCATGCCGCAGGACAGGTTGATGGCCTTTATACCGGCCCTGTTGAGTATATTGGTGTCACTTCCTCCGCCGGAAATCTCAAATTCCGGCTTGATGCCGATATTCGTAAGGGCTTTGCAGGTATATTTTGCTATGTCTGATTCTTCGCTGATCGAGAAGCCGGGGTATTCCAGTTCGCGGTGAATAACGGCTCTGGCACCTGCTTTTTTTGTTAAATCGCTGATGGTTTCGCGTATCGTTTTTTCCACCATGAGCATTTTCTTCTTGTCGATGGAGCGGACTTCAAGTTTGCAGTATGCTTCCTCTGCCACGATATTGGTTGCTCTTCCGCCGGAAATAATTCCCACATTCATAGTGGTGACATCGTCGATTCTTCCATTGGGGAGTGCGGCAATAATTGCCGCGAGAACAGAAATGGCGCTGATACCTTTTTCCGGCTCCATCCCTGCGTGGGCGGCCTTTCCTTCTATGGTGATTTCCATTGACGAATGATAGGGGGCTTTAATCACAATTTTACCCACTCGACCGCCGCTATCGAAGACAAAGGCCCGTTTTGATTTGATCAGGCTCATATCAAAATTTTTTATGCCGAGGAGGCCCAGCTCTTCAGCGCATGAAAGCAGTATTTCCACCGGTCCGTGGGGAAGTTTGGTTTCCCTGGCAATTTCAAGGGCCTCGATGAACATGGCTATGGCCGCTTTGTCATCGCTGCCGAGGATGGAATTTCCATCAGACATGATTCTATTTCCGTTTATGACTGGTTTGATTGAATCACAGGGAACCACTGTGTCAGTGTGCGCCGAAAGGAGAATTGGTTTCTTTTCGGATGTGCCGCGGGCCGTAGCCAGCAGATTAAAGGAGTCGCTGCAGGCATGCTTTTTATAGGGTATTCCCAGGGCGGTAAATCGATCCGTAATATAATCCAGTACTTCATGCTCCTTCCATGACGGAGAGGATATGGAAGCCAGTTCCATGAATGTCGAAATGAGCCTTTCTTTATTAATTGGATGCATAAAATCTCCTTTATAAATATTAATGACCTTATTGTATCAGGACAGGCTTGTCTTGAATTTTTTAATTCTGACCGAATACTCGTCGATAAGATGATCGCGTTTTTCCATGGTGTCACCCTCGGCATAGAGATGCAGGATGGGCTGTGTTGCGTCGGGAAGGACCAGTATCCAGGAGTCTTCTTCTGAAATTTTTATTCCATCGATCAATTCGATCTTTGATGGATCCGTATCGGCCGTGAGCATTCTCATGACCGCGGCTTTTTCCTCGGAGGTGCACGGAATAGTTATGTTCACCAGATTGCTTTTTGGAAGTGAATCCTTAATTTCATGGAGGGATTTATCCTCGAGTGCCAGGAATTTCATAACCCGGAGAAATGTAATCATGGGATCATAAGCCTGTTCAAGGTAGGGATACCGGCCGCCGTCCTCATCTCCGTAGAATATGTCAGTCACATTCTGCGGTGCCTTTGTCTTTGAACTGATTCGGTTGACTGTGCCGTTATTGGCAATAATCATTTTCTCTATGGTCCTTGATGTAGTTACGGGGACGTTGATTGTCTCTGTGTCTTTGTATTTAAGATAATAAAGTGATAGAATGAGACTGACATCGTCATCGGTGAGGATGTTCCCCAGCTCGTCGATGATGCTGACGTTTATTCCATGGGGGCCGATCATAACGCCTATATCCCGGTTGATTTTTGCCATTCTGACAATATTGTTTACCGCTTTCCTGGTTGCGGTTTTTGTATCTTCTTCACCGGCGAATCTCTTCATCTGTCCGCGCATCAATGTTGTTTCGAATCCGAAGTCATCGAGCAAATCGGGGAATACGTGTGATGCCGTACCGTGAAAACAGTCCAGGATGATTTTCCATCGTTTCTTTCTGAGAACTGCAGCATCAACATAATTCTTCACATTTTTGATATACGATTCGATGTGGTGCGCGGGATAAATGACCTGACCCGTTTCAAATGCCTCTTTACGTGGAAAGTCTCCGCGGTAAAATATGTTTTCTATTTTTTTTTCAGTGTTGGGTGAAATCTCGAATCCATGTTTGTCGAATAGCCGTATCTGAATGAATTGGAGCCCTGTCAGGGGTGAAATTTGTATGTAACAGCCCATGTCTGCCTTGACGAACCGGGTTGAATACCGGTTGATGGGCACAGACTCAACCTCCATATCATAGACATCGACGCCCATGGAAAGAAGTCCCGAAATGAAGGGTTGCATTATTATGTGGGAAGCTGTCGTGGTGTCCTTGCTGACGATTATTTTCGCGTTTTTTCCCAGGTAAGCGCCCAGGGCCGAACCGAGTTTTGCGCTGAATTCAGGCGTTATCTTTATATTAAAGGTTCCCACGATTCCTTCGGTGCTGAACAGTGTCTTCTTCTCGGTCTGCCCCCATATAAGATCCGTGTTGAGCCTTGTCCCATCCTCGATGATCTTGTCGGGCCATACGCGCGTTCCTGCCGGTATATAAACATTGTTGCCCAGCAGGCAGTCATCGCTTACGACGGCGCCTTCATTGACCGAGACATTCTCCTGGAGTACGCATCGTTTGCCGATCAGGGCGCCCCGCAGCTCGCTTTTGGGCCCGATGATTGTGCTGTGAAGTATGACGCTTCTTCTGATCGAAGCGCTCTCTTCAATGACGCAGTTGTTGCCGATGACGGAGAATTCCGCTATTTCGGCGCCCTTTTTGACCCGGACAAAATCGCCGAGAAGAACCGGTCCCTTGATAACCGATTCGGGATCGATCTCCACGTCTTTGCCCACCCATATCCTGTTGCTTATCTTTGTACCGGGCATCTGGATTTTCACAAGTCCGTCGAGAATGTCGTGATGTACGTCCCTGTAGGAAGTGAGATTTCCCACGTCGCACCAGTACCCCTCGGCTATGTACCCGTAGAGCGGGATATTTTTTTTGCGCAGCAGGGGGAAAAGGTCTATGGAGAAGTCGTATTTACTGTCCTTCGGCACATACCGGTTGATGATATCGGGCTCTATGACATACATGCCCGTGTTAGCCGTATCGCTGAAAACCTCACTCCAGGAAGGTTTTTCCTGGAATTTTTCAATGAGTCCCTCGCTATCGGTAATTACGATACCGTATTCCGTGGGAGTATTTACGCGGTTCAGGATGATGGTGAAAGGAGATTTTTTTTCACGGTGATAAGCCAGGATGGCCGTAATATCAAAGTCGATAATGCCATCGCCGCTGAGAACGAGAAGAGTGTCGTCATGCTTTCCCATGGCCTGCTTAACGCCGCCGGCTGTACCCAGGGGAGTCTCTTCAACGGAATATGAGATGTTGACATCCCAATCCGAACCATCTGTAAAATAGTTCTGGATATTGTCGGGCAGATAAAAAAGGCTGATGGTGATATCGACGATTCCATGGCTTTTCAGCAGGTTCAGGGCATGTTCTATAACGGGCTTGTTTATGACAGGGATCATCGGTTTCGCCCTGTTGCAAGTGAGTGGTCTGAGTCGTGTCCCTTCTCCTCCTGCCATTATGACTGCTCTGATCATGCATATTCTCCTGCTTATTGTTTGCGTGGGGAAGTTTATAGTATGCCTTGTTTCGAACGGCGTGTCAACAAAAAACCGCTGAATTGCATTCCAATTTGAATGATTGATTTATTAATAAAATATTTGACATGGCTCATGCTTTTACCGTCAAATCGCAACAAATGAAATCTCAAATGATATATACTCTGCTTTTGGGGCCAATCCTGTGGATTTCCCTGCTGCTGGGCGTCACCGGCATTGTGCTGAAGATTATCCGGCTCCTGCGCATGTCCTCTGCAACTGATACGCCTGGAGAGTGTGCTGCTCCGGCATTGGGAGTATGGTCTGTCCCGGGCGGGACTGCGGGGTCCACCGCGCTGTTATCTACACGCATCCGCATTACTGTTAAAAATTCTCTCCTGGGCAGGGATCCTTTTCTGGCCGCTGCGACCATGGTGTTTCATGGATGCCTCATCGCAACTCCACTGTTTTTAATGGCCCATAATGTACTGCTTTTCCAGTCGTGGCGCCTGCGCATAGTATCAATGCCCGAGGCTCTTTCCGATGTTCTTGCCATTACAGTGATCGTTTCTGCATTCCTGCTCCTGCTGCGAAGGATTTTTCTGAAAAGGGTCAGGATGCTTACATCATTCGGAGATCACGCTGCTCTGACCGCCGCAGTCGCACCATTTGTTACGGGAATGCTCGCCTATCATCAGACGGGTCCCTATGATTTGATGATCATTCTTCACATTCTCAGTGGTGAGATTCTGATAATCGCGCTGGGATGGACAAGACTTTCCCACCCGGTCTTTTTTCTTTTTTCCCGTTTTATGATCGGCAGTGAATATGCCCTGGGCGGCGGGAGGCGGAGCTGGATGAGCAGTGCAAAGACGAGGGAAGGGTTGTATGGATGATATGGTCAAAAAGGTCGATGCGGCCCTGGTGAAGAGTATGCTTCGTCAGAAGGAATACATGCGGGATTTCCTTTCGGTATGTGCCTCATGCGGGGCCTGCTCGGGCAGCTGTTTCCATTTCCGGAACCACGGCGATCCCCGCAGCACGCCGTCTTTCAAAGCCATGCGTTCGCTGGGACTCATGTTCAAAAAAGGGCGAAGGCTCACTATGGATGACCTGGAGGAAATGAAGGATCTTATCTGGGGTAAATGCGTTCTCTGCCGCCGATGCTATTGTCCCATGGGCATCGATGTTTCATCCATGATCGCCTGGGCCCGGTCGATCTGCCGCGTGCACGGAGTCAGCGAGGATTATGAAAAAGGACCGAAGGGGATATGACCGCGGAAAGAACATTGATTTGCATTTACATACTGATTTTTGCCATGACCTGTGTCCTCATGGCGCAGTCTGATACTATCATCCTCAATAATGAGGGATATTATAATGATAAACAGCGGCCTTCCGTATCATTCCCTCACGGCCTTCACATGGCCGTCGTGCCCGAATGTCGCTCCTGCCATCACATTTTTCAAAAAGGTGTGAACGTTCTGGAAGAGTCAGTGCTTGTGGCTGAGAACGAGAACATCCGTTGCGTACACTGCCATGGAGATGGGAAAAACAATCATGGCCAGCGCATCATGGATGCCTACCATGTGCAGTGTCTGGGGTGCCATCGCCTCATGCAGAAAAAGAAGAAAAAGGCAGGACCGCTGATGTGTGGGGCATGTCATAGAAAAAAGGATATACGTTGATTTCTGAAAGGAGAACGGCATGATAATCGCCCACATTAAACCCATTGAAGAGATCATGAAAATGATCACGGGGCATAAAAAAATTCTTCTCGCCGGGTGTGCCGGATGTACGGCCGTGTGCATGGCCGGCGGACAGCGCGAGGTGGATGAACTGGCCATACGTCTACGGTCCGAAATAAGCGGAGTTGATATAAAAAGATACACGGTGGAACGGCAGTGCGAAAGGGATTTTGTCGAAGAGCTGGGACCTTTCGTACAGAAGAGCGACGCGGTTCTTTCCATGGCATGCGGTGCCGGAGTCCAATTCGTTGCAGCGCGATATCCCCGGCTTCCCGTGTTTCCGGCCCTCAACACTCTTTTTACCGGAGTCAACCGGGACCTGGGATGGTACGAGGAAAACTGCCGTTCCTGCGGCGACTGCCAGCTTGCCTGGACCGGCGGTATCTGTCCCGTAACGAGATGCGCCAAGAGTATTTTCAATGGTCCCTGCGGTGGTTCCGAGAAGGGTATGTGCGAAGTCAATCCATCGTCGGAGTGTGCCTGGTGCGCCATCTACGAAAGGCTCAAGGCGCAGGGCAGGCTGGAGGATATTCTGTCCGTACGGGAACCCATGATATGGAAAAACCAGGTTCCGCGCACCCTGGTGCTGGAACGATTTGCGGCAAAACGGAGGAACAGCTAAGATGAAGACGGGAAGCAGGCTGGAGTCCCTTCTCGATGCAGGCGAATTCGTGGTTACGGGGGAACTGGGGCCGCCGCGGGGGAACGACGCCGCAGTAATTCGCGAAAAAGGGGAAATGCTGCGCGGCGTTGTCGATGCTGTGAATATAACCGATAACCAAACCGCCATAGTGCGCATGTCAAGCATAGCCGCTGCCTCTATCCTCGCCGGAATGGGCATTGAACCGGTGATGCAGATGACCGCCCGGGACCGAAACCGTATCGCCATCCAGAGCGATGTCCTGGGGGCCTCGGCACTGGGCATCCGTAACATCCTCTGTATAAGCGGTGATCACCAGTCCTTCGGGAACCAGCAGTGCTGCAGGAATGTGTACGATGTGGATTCCATCCAGATGCTGGGCATGGTTAAAAGAATGCGCGATGAAGGGAAGGTTCTGGGCAGTGATGATGAACTCAGGGGCAGGCCGGGGATGTTCATCGGGGCCGCGGCGAATCCCTTTGCGGAACCCTTTGAAATGCGTCCCCTGCGCCTTAAAAAGAAAGTGGATGCCGGCGCAGATTTTATACAGACGCAATGCATTTTCGATATGAAAAGGTTCAGGGATTACATGAAGGTCGTCGTGGACATGGGACTTCATGAGAGATGCCATATTCTGGCCGGCATCATGCCCCTGAAATCGGCGGGTATGGCACGATACATGGCAGAGCAGGTGCCCGGTGTAACTGTTCCGGAGCATCTTATAAGGAGGATGGCCGGTGTCACAAAAGAAAAAGCCGCCGAAGAGGGAATCGCCATCTGCTGTGAGATAGTTGATGAACTCAGGGCCATAGATGGGATCAAGGGAATCCACCTCATGGCCATTGAATGGGAGCATCGTGTATCGCAGATTCTTGAAAAAGCGAAACTTCTGAAGCAGCGAGGCTGAAGGAATGATCAGTAGGAAAAAACGACTTTGCCGTTGATGGCGTCTCCGGTGAAAAGACCAAGTTCACGGCTGTCCGAGGGAATGTCCAGATTGTCATTGAGCAGGAAATACTCGCCCCGTTTCAATTTCACTGCCACCATGTTGTCCCTGCTGGTGAAGTTCATGGGGAATATTCTTGCGTCACGGGAAATCGTCTTCCAGGGAAAGACTATTTTTTTATTATCAACATAAATGATCTTCTGCCGTATTTCAACAGTGTTCCCTTCCAGGGCAATAACTCTTTTAAGGAAGTATCGTCCTTTTTCCCCGGGGCTTTCCGCCAGGACAACATCGCCGGTCACGGGCGTGATATGCTTTAGAACAATAACATGGCGGCCCTTTTCCAGCGATGGTTCCATGGCTGTATCGTGTACTGTGACAGGGACAATAAATATCCTCGACAGGAGAAAACCCGCCAGTATTCCTGCCAGAGCTATAAGTATTTTTGCCGGTGTATTAATGATTGATGTATCGATGTTATCGGAGCGGCTCATAGTAATTTAACTTTCTCTGCAACGGTATTAAAAAGTCAAAACATTTTTACGGTTACAATCCCAATGCATCCATAATGCGTGTAACTGCCATGGATTTGTTGATGGTGTAGATATGAAAACCGGGCACCCCCCATGTTTTAAGTTCATGACACTGTTCAATGGAATAATCCAGTCCCGCTTCACAAATGGAATCCTTAGAACCGCAGCTCTTGAGAATGCCAAGAAGTCTGTCGGGAACCGATGCTCCACACAGGCCTGTAATTTTCTGGATCTGTGCCAGGCTTGTCACGGGCATGATACCGGGAATAATAGGCACTCCTATGCCTTTTTTTTCAACACTGTCCATGAAATCGTAAAAAGCATCATTATTATAAAACAACTGGGTGATGATGAATTGCGCTCCGGCGTCGACCTTTTTTTTAAGATTATCAATATCCGTATCCAGGTCCGGAGCCTCCAGGTGCCCTTCAGGATAACCTGCCGCTGCAATGGTAAAACCATTGATGCTTTTTATGAAATCGATGAGTTCGCTGGCATGGGAAAAACCGTCGGGATGCGGTGTAAACCTGCTTTCCCCTACGGGAGGGTCGCCTCGCAGGGCAAGGATATTTTCTATTCCATGGGATTTGACCTCCTGAAGGTACGCTTCGATTTCATTTTTTCCTGCTCCCACACAGGTGAAATGCACCAGGGGAGGAATGCCATACTTGTCCCGTACTTTAAGAGCGATTTCCAGGGTCTTTACCCTGGTCGTACCACCGGCTCCGTAGGTGACAGAAACGAAATCGGGTTTGTGCGAGGACAGAATATCGAGCTCTTTCCAGAGATTTTTTTCTCCCTCGGCTGTTTTTGGTGGGAAAATTTCGAAGGATACGGCAAATTTATTATTATAGAGAGTATTCAGTCGCATGGGCAATTCCTGCTTGATTCATCAGATTATAGAAAGTCCATAACACGAAAGGAGTGCAGTTTTGCAATACTAATTTTCCGATAACGAGGACCAGTCTTAAACCACAGAAATATGTGTACGTGTAAATCGATATTGTTGCGATTTTTCAGGATCACCCTTATTTTTATATGCATTTTTGTAATAATATTCTTGCCCGGTATGGATGGAATGTATAATTTTCTTGACAAAGACTTTACTACATATAATAATAAATATAGCAATATGTATAATTAAATACTAAATTTTTTCTACACTTTTGCCGACTGTTGTTATAGAGAGGTGTAGATTTTTTCTTCATATGAAATACAGAGGGAAAAATCAATGTTAACAAAAAGGAGTTATCAATGAAAAGGATCGCTAAATTAGCTTCATTATCGATTTTTATAGGGGCGTTAATCCTCTTCTTCGGTAATGGAAGTATAAATGTAAATGCTCAACAGGGCGAGCCGGGTGCAGGGACGCAAAAACCGAAAACTAAACAGGACGGTTTGGTGGAAGATTGGCTGAACGATTTTGAAGCTTCCGAGGATTGGAGAGCAGATTCCACTTGTCCACTCGGTGACACAAAAATCCGTAAAATTCCGGGAAAGCCAAGACCGGTTAACACTGATGGAAAACCCGTTGACGAAGACGGCAATGCCGGAGAATTTAAAACTGAAATTACCGATGAAAATGGCATATCCCATAAAAATGAGTATGTTCTGGGTGTAAAAACATATTTTCTCGACCGTGGATTTGACCGTGTTGAGGTTTTCCCTCCCAATGAATATATTATTCGGGGCAAGGCACGTGAATTGAAAGTGTGGGTTTTGGGCCGCAAAATGAGACACACGCTTTTTGTTAAACTGCGTGACTACAGAGGAAACCTGCATAAAATTAAAATAGGCAGACTCGATTTCTGGGGATGGAAAGAGTGCTCATTGATTATTCCGGGTTGGCTGCCCCAGTCTGCCAGTTATGCACTTCTTGATAAAAATCTGCATTTTGTATCATTTTATGTTGAATGTGATAAATTTGAGGTTCCTGGTACATTCTATTTTTACCTTGATCAATTTAGAATTATAACTGATCTTTCAGAATTTACCGGTGATGAAACAATTAAGGATACTTGGTAAAATTTTGGCAAAGATAAGAAGGGAGGCTTTTAATGAATACATATAAGAGATCAGTATCACTTATAATAACGGTATCATTCATTATCCTTATGGGGATAATGACAACCAGGAACGCCGATTCAAAAATTGTTACGAATGTTGAACCTGATATCAGTGGCGATGAACTGAAGGCCATTGTTATTGAAGATTTTGAAGAAAGTCTGGTGGCAAAGGAACTCGCGGCCGATGGATGGTTTATTAAATCCGAACCGAAGCAGTTCACCAATGCCGATACGGAAAAGAAACTGAAGATGAAGAACCCGGTTCCCGTGCTTGATCTGAAAATGATGGGCGGTGGTCCCAATGATCTTTCCGTAGAGCAATTTTCATTGACCAATCTGGGCAAGAAAAAAGAAAAAATTCTCGGCGTACGTTTCCAGTTTCGTTACCCGGGGAATAACTCTATTCATATCCTCGCACCTAAAGAGATTGACTGGCATAGCAGAAAACCTGTAATGCGGTATAATCCCAGTACGCGCCAGGATGAGCAGGAGCGGGGCCTTCAGCTTCCCGGTAAGGCAAAGGCGATATCACTCTGGGTCCATGGCAGGGGAAATCCCTATGATCTGGAAGTCTGGGTAAAAGATTACCGCGGCGATACACATATTCTTAAATTCGGGTCTGTGAATTTTATCGGGTGGAGACCGCTCAAGGTGTATCTCCCGGCTAATATTCCCCAATCCTATGAGTCATATCCCCAGACCAGGGTGAGCAAAATTACCCGTCTGGTGTTGCGATGTCAGTCTGAAAGACATGCAGAAGAACTGACACAGGAAACCTTCTTTTTCTTCGATCAGATTAAAGTTCTGACAGATACTTATGAAGTAAACTTTGACGGTCAGGAGCTTCATAAAGCCTTTGAAGAAGGGAAGAGCGGTGGTACAACGAACCCGCAGCAATAGGGGTATTTTGTAACAAAAAGAAATCAGAATTCACATATAATAAAATGTAACTGATATTTTGATAACTTCTTTTACCGAAATGAGAATACCCATCGTGAGATGATGGGTATTTTCTATTTTTAATAAGCACAAAAATCTTCTCTTTTTTATGTAAATTTGTATAATATTATTCTTGTAAACAGGAAGGTAGTATGGGTCAGGAAAAAGTGCTGGGGAAACTGGAATCGCTGTTTAAAGAAGAACAATGGGGGAGGATTGAACCCAAGGATATTGGTATATCCAAATTTAAAATACTAGAAGATCTTTTCAATTCCGTAGTTTCTGAAGGGCTGGTGCTGGATACACAGTCTATCTGTAGAAAACATCTTGAGGAAACAGGTGAATCCATCACCGCCATGTATATGCTGGGACTTATCGGCTACCATAATGATCGTATAGATGATTCCATACAACTGAGAAAGCTTATAGATATTTTTATTAACAGCCAGAAATGGGCTGTGGTGGAGATACTTGCCGAGAAGATTCTGGAGTATGGTGAAAACAGCGTTGCTCTTCGTGCCCTGGCTGTGAGTCTCGAGAGGCTGGGAAGAGCGCGTGAGGCCATTCCTGTGCTGGAAGGACTGCTGAAAATTGACCGGTTCGACACCGAGGTGGCCAAAAAGCTCGCTTTTGCCCTCATTAATGAGGATTCTGAAAAGAGCATTTATTACATGAAACTCGCAATTGAAGGATTTATAAAGAACAAGGATTTTGACGAGGTAGTCACACTATGGAATAAGCTGGTGACTTTTTCATGGGAGGATGTGACTTTCTTTGAGAGAATAGAAAGAATGCTGGCTGAAGCGAAACAGCAGGAGCTTGCCGCAACATTACTCAAGACGCTTTTAAACAAGTATCGTGATGAGGAAAATCCGTCACAATCCATTGAACTGATTAAAAAAATATTGGCCTACAGGCCCGATGATAATCATGCGCGCCGGGACCTCATCAGGCTGTACCGCATCAAATACGGGAACCATTCTCAATTTGAACAGTTTCTCAAACTGTCGCGGCTCAGCAATTTTAAAATACCCGTTAAATTAGCCATACAGGATTTTGAGAAGAATATTGTTTTCGACAAAGGTAACTACGCCTTTCATAATTCATGGAAACTGGGGAAAATAATTGATATCGACATGGAGTCCATTGTTATCAGTTTCAAAGACAAGCAGGAACATAAAATGTCCGTTCAGATGGCACTTCAGTCTCTTACGCCGATTCCCGCAGATCATCTTTATGTCCTGGAGTATGACGATCCTGAAATGCTGATGAAGCTCTTCAAAGAAGATTTCATACAATTCTTTGAAATTCTAATAAAATCATACGGTGGAGAGATAAATGCCGCCGATGTCAAAAGGGAACTGATTCCGCGATATATCGAGGAAAAAAATTGGGGGAAATGGTGGAACAAGGCCAGAACGGAAATCAAGAAGGACCCCCTTTATGGCGTATCTGAAAAGAAGAAAGATCTTATCTTCATGCGGGACAAACCGGTGACATTCGTTGAGGAGCTTCTGGATAAATTTTCCAGGAGCAGTTCCTTCGGCACCCGTCTTGATATTGCCCTGGAATTTATCAATAACATAGAAGTAAAAGAGGGGGCTTCGGTCGTTCACTTCTTTATTGATTATTTTACCGACGAGGCTAAAGGAGATTCCAATACCAGGCTGATTCTTTCTTATTTTATCCTTAAAGACCTGGCGCGATATGTGGAGCCGGGGAAGCTTAAACTCGATACCATACAAACAAAGGTTATGGATTTTATCGGTAAAAGCAGTGAGTTGCATCTTATCTCGATGAAGATAGGTTCCTATGATTATAAAAAGGATTTTGTAAATCTTATAGAGGAATCGAGAGAAGATTGGCCCCAGGTAGTTGCCGAAATGCTCTTCGAGACTCCGGTGAGAATTCACAAATATATCATCAATAATCTAATCAGGGCTCATGCTTATAACATAATCAATAATTTTATCGACCGCGTCATGACGGGAATGAAACAGTCACCGGAGATATTTATTTGGGTGGCCCGGAATCTTTTCAACAGGATTTGGGATTATCAATGGCTTGACTATTCCCGGAAGAGCTTCGCAATAACATTCTTCAGGCTCATGAATGAATTGAAAAAAATTGAGACCGAGGGCAACAGGCTGAAAAACATAGCAATGGATATTCTTTTTGACAATGATGCCGTTGTTCTCAGGGATATCATCAAGGAAAATGACAAGGCCTTTGCCGGAAGAATTTTTGATGTTTTCAGCGATCTTCCCTATGTCGAGGAAGCGCAAAGGGAAAAAGTGCTGTCTCACATTAAACAGAAGTTCCCCGATTTTACCCGCGAGCATGCAGCTAACGGTGAGGTTCTGGATCTCGATGTGGAGCGTCTTATAGTAACCCAGGACGGGTATGAAAAAAAGAAATCGGAACTGGATCATATGGTTAATGTGGAGATGGTACAGCTATCAAGGGAATTATCCAAAGTGGCCGAAGCTACCGGTGACATGAGGGAAAATGTTGAATACAATGCACTCATGGAGAAGCAGTCTATTCTTGAGATGGCTATCTCCAAACTGGATAATGAGATGAAACAGGCTGGCATTCTGGATTTTTCCAAGGTATCCACGGAAATAGTTTCTGTTGGAACAGTGGTATCCTTTGAGGACGTGGAGCAGGGTGAAAAAAGGATTTATACGATTCTCGGTCCCTGGGATGCTGATTTTGAGAGGGATATTCTGTCATACCGATCACCTATAGCACAAGCCATACTGGGCAAAAAAATGGGTGAAGAGTTTACGTTGAAAATTGATGAAGGAAATAAAAAGTTTCGTATTACAGCCATTAGCAAATGTGCCGGATGATGTACATTCGGTTGTTGTTTTAAAAGTATACTCTAAATTTTGTTTGACAAATAGTACCTTCAGTTTATATGGATAGCATCTTTGATGCCGCGATGGTGAAATTGGTAGACACGCTAGGTTCAGGGTCTAGTGGGCGTACGCCTGTGAGGGTTCAAATCCCTCTCGCGGCACATTATCCTTCTTTTTAATCGTAATTGTTGTACTTTCCTGCTCCACAATGAACAATAAACTCTGCCCGGATTAATATTACAACCTGTCAATTTTCTTATCATTTCTATCGAAACCTGTTTTTTCCGCTGTTTGTGCCTGCTGATCAGGATGTACTATACGGGCTCTGCCAAAACTTACTTTTTAGAGATTCCCTTATACTGATATTCCTTTACTATAGCTGCCGGGAACATGGATTTTCCCATACATAAAATCATTTAAATTGCGGTGAAAAATGGTTATTAAAAATGAAAAATCATCCGAAAATATATTAAGAGTTATAATATGTCGCCTTTGATTGGGACGATTAAATTTATAATCCAGGAGCAGGGTATGTCAGTTATGCTACAAGATATGGTCGTTGTGGAACTTCATGAAAAAAACAAGGCTGATATCATACGTGCCATTAAAGAAAAAATGGGTGAAATCGCAAATGGGGATCTGTCCGAGCCGCTCTACCTGAAAAATGTCACTGTGCTTGATTCAAGCTGTTCTCCAAATGACGAGCCTGTTTATATGAAACTCAACAGTATATTCTGTGATGAAGAGGGCATCCTCTGTGGTGATATGGTGGGGGATTTAAATAATTTTGCCAATGGTATCATGTTCGGTCAGAGTGTGGAAGAACTGCAGCTTGAAGATCTGGAAAATATTCTTGATAATCTGAATGATGAAAGCTGGTCTGTTATTTTAAATGACACAGGAGTAAGAAATAAAAAGATACCGTCCATCAATCCATTCTTGAAAAAGGCCATAAGTTTTGCCAGGGGTGCCTGATCATCGCGCGGATTGCAGGTAAATAATAATGAAGATACCAGATAAGGAATTTTACGCGGAATTCAACGAAATGATCATTGATATCGGATCGAGAATGTTTGATCTGCAGATTCTGCAGGGAAAGTATATCACTGATTTGCTCAGTTCCCTGTCGGCCGACCATATGGAACTTGACATGAACATTCCGCTTTATAATGGAGATTCTTATAGCACGGTTCACCTGGAAAGTATCTACTATGATAATGAAGATGATATGGTGAAGGTTGCTATCGCCGGAAAAAAAGAGATGATTCTTCTCTGGAGCGATATTGATGTGGCATCTCAGAATGAAATACTGCAGACGGTACACTTCAATTGCATGTCGGAAAAATCCTTTAATGACCTGAACGATGGTGAGAAGCGGTATTACGTATGAGATTGTAGTTCCATGTAAATATGCATGGGTGATTTGATAAATAAAAAAAGGGTCCCCGGAGGGACCCTTTTTTTATTTATTTCATTACTGTTTTTTCAGTCTTACTTGATAGCGGCTTTTATTGCATCAATGGCTTTCTGAATTTCAGCAGCGTTCATTTTTCCTTTATAGAAATAGATAACCTTTTTATTTTTATCGATGATAATGCAGAATGACTGCTCGTCGGCGTTTCCCAGGTTCCATGCTTTTTTCAGTACATAGTTATCATCCATCAAAATGGTGGAATTGAATTTTGCCTCTTTTTTGCGTGCAATCATCCGTATAATTGAATTGGGCTTCCAGGTATCCTTGAGATTGCCTATCCCCAAACCGCGGTATTTATCTTTCGGGAACTTCTGGGCTTTAAGGGCATCACCTGCCGGATCGTTGATGTCGGCTACATCGGGATCGTTATAGAAAATCGTTATGACTTTATTGCCCAGATCAGGAATGGCCGTTGCTTTATCATTTGAGTCCTTAAGCTGAACATTGCTAACGGTGCTGCCTACTCCAAGGGCAAAAGCGGTCCCGACGGCAAATACAGTGAGAATTGTCAGTGCGGCCAATAGGAAAAGTAAGGATTTTCTCATATTTTTCATTAATAGTTCCTCCAAGGATATTTGTTTAACTTTAAAAGTTATGAGAAGAATAACCTATATTATTGAATTGTCAAGGGATTAATGCGATGTCTTCATCGGGTATTCAAAATTTTATTTTCTGTTTTAGTGTGCAAGGGTATCCCAGAGAATGCTCTTTCCGTCCATGACCGGACCGTCCATGCAGGCTCTGCGGAATCCCGCCGTGGTTTCCACTGTGCATCCCACGCAGAGACCTATGCCGCAGCCGAAATAATTTTCCAGGGAAACCTCGATAGGAATATGGGCAGGAGTTATCCTGACCATCTCGGCCATCATGGGTGTGGGGCCGCAGGTGTAAACCATGTCGAAATCTTCCGATGCCAGAACTTCCCGGGCTGCCTCGGTAACGAAACCGCGTTTTCCCGTGGTTCCGTCATCGGTAACGGGAATGAATGTATGGGCCATGGCCGCGTATTCCCCCGTCATGTACATGAAGTCTTTCGAACGGGATCCGTACAGGTAGGTGACGGATGCGCCATTTGTTTTCAGTTTATTGCCCAGATAAAAGAGGGGGGCATTGCCTACTCCCCCGCCAACGAGGAGTGCTTTTTTAACGCCTTCCATGGAAAATCCCCTGCCCAGTGGTCCCAGTATATCCACGGGACCCGGCATGGATGTGGAAATGAGCCGTGTTCCTCGTCCTACTACCTGGATGATGATTTCCGTGATATCATCTTTAATATCATATATGGAAAAGGGGCGGCGGATGAGGGGGTCCGTGCCTTCGCCTGTTTTTATGCTTATAAACTGGCCTGGATATGCGGGCTGTGGACACCGGCCTATACGTATCAGGTAATGGTTCAGTGACACTTCCCGGGGTTTTTCAATAATCTCCGCTACCATGAAATCCTCGTGTTACGCTTGCTTTTTACGATGATGCTGCGGCATTAAATGCACGCTGTTCATCCTACAGGGTCATGCTGTGTAATTCTGTATAAATGGGGCCTGTTTTTGTCAATAGTGATTTGAAGAGAACCAGTTTTTTAAACCGGGTTGTGCAGTAAACCGTAGCCCGGTTATCTTCCAGATATTTGACGAGTTCACGGGGTGCCTGGCTGTTTTTCCGGATACGGGCCAGGGTGAGGTGCGGTTTAAAGGACCGGTCTTCGGGTGGAAATCCAAAGGGTTCGGAGAAAAGTTCAATTCTGCGATGAAGTGTGTTTATTTCCGGGCCCGTATCCAGGCCGCACCATATCACTGAAGGTGACGCTATGCGTGGGAAAGCGCTCAGACCCCTGGCGGAAAAAGCAATGGGATTTTCTTCGATTGTGAAATTCTGAAACGCAGCGATTATCGGGCCGGCAATATCATCGCCGCACTCTCCCAGAAATTTAACCGTGATGTGCATGTTCTGTGATTCTACGGGTTTGAGTATTGTCTGATATGTGCCCAGGTAAGAAAGAGGCTCCTGCATTGCCTGAATAAGATTATCATCAAAGGTAAGGGCGAAAAAAAGCCGGGGCATTACGATCCTTCAATTATTTTCGGCACGACTATATGGCCGTTTTCAAAGGAAGGAGCGATTTTTTCCAGTTCAGATACGGGCAGGGATGGTCCCACGGTATCGCTTCTGAATACATTTTTTAATTCCACTATATGGTCCGCCGGTTCTATGGATGCTGTGTCGAGCTCTTTGATTTTTTCCACATATTCTATGATGTCGGAGAGCTGGCGGGAAAATTCCAATTTTTCCTCTTCTGTCAGTTCAAGCCGCGCCAGCCGGGAAACTTTTGTTATCTGATCCTTGTCAATTTTCATCAGGGAAGGTCCTCGTATTCCTGTTTCTTTTCAATAAAATGCTTTCCTCGTGTCCTATACTCGAATCTTTGCATGTCAAATGCAATAATTTTTTTAATGCCGGTATAACTGAGATGAAAATTAATTCGATAAGAACGGACCGTTACAGGCAGGGTTGGGAACGCAATTATTCTGATGAGCCTGTCCGAGGGAGGAATAAAGGAAAGTTCGTAGCGAATCGTATCGGTATCGAAGTTTATTTTTTCAAGGTTCTCTTCTTCGGTCACCAGTCTTCGGGGTGTAAAAATCTCATCGAAATTGAAGAATTTAAAAATGTCTGATTTGAAAGTGTCTTTTATCCTCTTTGAATCCATGTTGTCCATGGAGACGTCGCCGTAGGACAGTGATACATTCTCCAGCACGAGGGGCTGTTCCGAGGTGTTTTTCAGGCTTGCCATGAAGAATTTCAGCCGGGGGACCCTGTATTGGGCAAATCCACTTTTTTCATTTATGAAGGGCGTAAATTCAAGCAGATTTTCCCATTCCTCATCCTGTATCTGACGGATGGCGATTTCTGAATGCATACTTCGGATGATGGCGGTTCCATCATTTTTTACTTCCACTTTACCACTTTCTTCGGGCCGGTCAAAGTGTTCCAGGCCCGGCCGGGAAGAGCAGGCAAAAGAGTGTGCCAGAAGCAGGATCAGCGCAGCAAGGGTTACCCTTATTCGTATCATGAATACACGATACACGGGCCTATTTTACTGTCAATATAAAAGAAATGCAGCCTCCAAATTATGGAGTGTCGTCAGCTTTCAGCTGCTATTTCATCCACCAGGGCTGAAAAGAGTGTGATTACATCGGCATTGGATTTTCTGAGCCACAGGCTTATCTGGCGTGCGATGGCCCTGGTTATAGCCAGTCCCATGGCGGGATTGGCATCGCCGAATTTTATAAAATTCTTCCGGTTTATAACCAGGCAGTGGCATTCGCTCCTGGCGATGACCGAGGCGGACCGCTTGTCATTGTCAATGAGGGCCATTTCTCCCACATAGATACCGCCCATGCTGGAATCGAGCGTTGTCACGGTATATTTTTCGTTCTGGAGTGTTTTTTTAAGGATATCGATTTCGCCGTCGAGAACGATATAGAGTTCATCGCCGTATTCGCCTTCCTTTATTATGGATTTCCCTTTCCGGTAACTCCGCATCGTGCAGATGGCGAGAATTTTTTTCATGGCTTCTTCGTCATGGCAGAACATGCCGAAGATATCCACCTGCTTCAGCTTATCAAGGATGCTTTCATCTGTAGCTGTAGTACGGGCACTCATGATTATTCCCTACCCTCAATGATAATGGCCTTGCTGTATTTTTTCAAGATATAATCGGGATATGGATTGATAACGGGCTGATTTGCCTCCAGGGTTTTTACCTCCTTGAGGTTATCAACGAGTTTGGAAATATCGGGAGTCTTCTGCGCATCCCGGATGGCCTCGGTTTTCCTGCTGAAGAAGTTACCCGTATTTTCCAGCAGCCCGATGAGCACGGAGCGGTTCCTGCTCATGTAGAATGAAAATAGCTCATCATAGGTCAATCCTATATACTTGTCCGGGACATCCTGGGTTGTAATGGAGACATCGGCGTTGACGTTGAGCAGCTCGCTGATGATATGGGAGATACCGCTTCCCGCCGAGGCATTGGCTATGAGAGACCGGTTGTACTCACTGGAGAGGATGATCTCGTCACAGTTGGAGAACTTCAGGTATCGTTCGAATTTCTTGTCCACGAGCTCGGCGCAGGTATAGGCCGATTTTGTGATGGATTTAATGGTTATAATGGCCATGACCGTACGGGAATCAACTTCCTGGACTGAGCCGGGAACCAACCGGTCCGCCAGCACCAGTACCTTCTGCGCATGTTTCAGGTTCGCCCGGTGAAGCACCCGTTCATCGATAAAATCACCGCTGATGAAATTGATCTGGGAAAATTGCTCATCGCTCTTGATATTTTCTATCTCTTCCGGATCGGCCATGTTGATCAGTACTATTTCCGATGGGAGGAAATGTTTATTCTTTTCCATGACGTCGTGCAGTATCTGCACCATGTCACGCTTCCAGCCGCATATGATAAAATGGTTTTTTAGTTTTAAATCCTTCAATCCCTTCCCCTCCTTGAGCTGTTTTTCCACCAGGAACGAGGCGATGTTACCGGTGATGACCCCCACGAGCGACATGCCGAAAAACATGAGAAGTATTCCCATAAAGCGGCCCGCCCGCGAGATGGGATAAAAGTCTCCGTAGCCCACGGTCGTGGATGTGACAAAACTCCACCAGATGGAATCTTCCAGGGTCTTGATGTTACTTTCCCTGGTTGCCACTTTTTCCCCGTTGACGATGCTGTATGCCAGATAGTCTTTTTCAATATAATAGGTGGCGAAGGCCAGGGATACGAGGAGAAATATCCCGATTATGAGGACCTTGATGAGCATGCTGCGGGAAAGCTTTCCGGTAATCTGCCGGATAAACCTGCTTCTGAAGATGTGCTCGTATATATATCTGAATATTTGCATTTCTTTCTGCCATTGCTCCAGTTTTATTTTCGTAACAATGGCGGAAAGAGTTTAATGAAAAAAAGATAACGTGAAAGGATGCAGGATCAGACTTTAAAAAATTCCACAGCCTGTTTCAATTTTATTACTACGTCTTTCATCGCATCGGCTCCTGCTGACAGTTCCTCGGCGCCTGAAGCGTTTTCCTGGGTAAGTTCGTTGATGCTGTTCATGGATTTGGCGATTTCCTCTATAGCTGTTTTTTGTTCTTCCGTAGCCCGTTTGATGTCTTCGGAACGCAATTTTACCTCGTCGGCCTCACGGTTGACCGCGGTGCTTGTCTGCATCTGGCTTTCCATTATTTCAGATATGTTCTGTATCATTTCATCGATCGATTTGACGCCGACGATAATGGAATTAATCACGTTTGTGGAATCATCGATACTGCCTGTTCCTTTCCGGATTTCAGCGTCATTGTTTTTTATGAGTGTCTGAATATCGGAAAGGCTTGTGGAAGTCTTGTCGGCAAGCTTGGAAATTTCATCGGCAACGACGGCGAATCCCCTTCCTGCTTCCCCGGCGCGCGCAGCTTCGATGGCTGCATTGAGGGCAAGGAGATTGGTTTTGTCGGAGATGTCATTGATAATATTTATTACTTCTCCCATCTTTGCTGAACCGGTGCTGATGCCTGACATGATGGAGTGAATTTCACCGAGGGACTGCTCTCCTTTCTGTGCCCTGATGGAAATATCCCGTGTGACATTTTGCCCTTCCTTAATTTTGCCTCCCATGTCATTTATTATATGGGTGAGCTTGTTTATGGTGTCTATAAGCGAAGAGAGGCGATCATACTGGTATCGGGCGTCACCGGAGATGGCGTCAATGCTGGCCGAAATCTCTTCGACAGTGGCGGTTACTTCCTCCGATGAGGCGGACTGGTTCTGGGCATTTTCAGAAAACGAGGTTGTTGTTGACGACATTTCACCGGCAGTCAGCGCCAGTGATCCGGCGATATTCTGTATGTTCCGGATAATCTCTGAGAATGCCTGCTTCAGGATATTTATGCCGGTTGTCATCTCGCCGACTTCATCATAACTGCTGAGATGCAATGTTACGTTGAGGTTTCCCTTGGAGAGTTCCATGAGGGCATTTTTACTTTTATTGAGAATGGAGAGTTTTTTCTTTATGATAAACCGTATAAAAAATGAGATAATAGGAAGGGAGAGAATCATGCTTATCATTATAAATAATGTGATCCGCCACGCCTGGTTTTCGATTTCAGTCTCATCAATAGTCATAATAAAGGATGTTTCATTTCCCTGTTGTTTTTGGATAATGCCGATTTTCCATGCGTCATTAAACAGTATTCTGAATTCATCATCATTATTATCTTGTATTTTTTTATATATGTCCATTTCCTTCCCGGTGATTATGGACCTATCATCAGTGGAAATGAGAGTTCCCTCTTTTTTCAGAATGATCAAATGAGCGCTTTTCCATTGCCTGAGAACGTTATAATATTGCTCGTTGAAAACGGTTGTATTGTCCAGACCGGATACCTTGCCGGCCGTTATAAATTTCATCTGTTCGACGAAAATATTTTTAATTCCACGGTTCATGAAATTATGTGTTCCCGTCGTTATAAAAACGGCAAGGATTGTGAGGGTGATAATTACTGCAATTGAAAGAAATCCGCCGAGACTTGAATTTGAGGTATAATCAGAATTATCCTGCCGGTTGAAAAAGCCGTATCCCGCTATTTTCGCCAGCATGTTTTCGGTTACGGTGTAGAACAATAATGCTCCGAAAAGACTGTTGATGATTAGTACTGAGATCATGTTGATCATCTGCGTCAGGGAAGGGTGGAGCAGATAACTGATTATTCCGACGATCATGCCCATGATTACAACCCAGCGCAGTATTATGTTTATCATGTTTATTTTAGGGAGTATCCGGTAGCGTTTATAGGCACGTTCATATATTTCATCGGGTACGGATTCTGACCTCAAGAGAAGATTGAAATACAGGGTAAGAGGCGTCGTTAAAATTCTCCAGATGATGTATGAAGAAGCGAAAGACAGAAGGATGCCTGTTCCGACAACGCCGAGAAATATATACATAAGCCCGCTGTCAATATTCGCGGCATGGTAGAAAACAATCGTCGATAACGGAATGATTATGATATGGGAGATGCCATCGGTATAAAGATATGAACGGCGGAAGAAACGAGCAAGATATATTTTTTCTTTGCAGAGATCAGGGTCGGGTTTTTTGTTGAGCTTAATATTCATTGTGGTATCCCTATAATAGATAAAAAGTAAACCTCGATAAATTGTGATATGAATGTTCCCCTGCAGCCGAGGTCATTTCACACATCTCATGTGGCCTCGACATTTTCATTTCTTGTTTAGCAAGCACAACCATAGGTACATTCATGTGTTCAGTGTTTGTTTTTTTTCTTTTTGTTTTTTAAAAATTGAATATAGTGTTTTTTAATAGTTTCCGGTGTGGGAGGGCATCCCTGAACCGTTGGGAAGCCCATCTTTCGGGCTGTTTTACTCGTACAGTCGCCGAATCCAATCGTGTTGTCCAGATTATCGATAGAACCGGAATATTTCCCGAAGATTATATTTTTGATTCCGCGGAGTCCGCCCAGGCCTATGACTTTTATGAGAAAGACCGGGTCGCGGAAAGCATCCTTGAAAGGAACGGCACACTGTGTGCACATCGTTTTATCGATGTAGATATGGGTATTAAGTATCTCCACGAATTTTTCATTGGGCCTGACATGAGGCCGCATGCATTTCTCCAGAGAATGACCGACTATTTCGAACCCCTGTGCGACCGGCATGTGAGCGATTTCATTGATATCGTATCCCATTATTGTGGCGGCCACATTATCTGCGGCGATCATACTGGTTGAGGCGATGATAAGACCGGTATCTTTTTTGGGTGTTCCCGTATCCAGAGGGCCATTGCCTTCCAGGGATAGTATACCATCAATAATGGTGAAATCAGGCTGAACGAGATCGGCCAGGCTGATAATACAATTATGCAAATCATAGGTGCGGTGGAAATTTTTTTTTATATTTGTTTCCAGAAGACCCTTTTGATTTTTTATGCCCAGGGAAACCGAGGTCTGAAGATGGGTTTTCATTTTAGCTACATTGATGTATTCGTGTGTCTTCAGGAGAGTGGGGAGTTTAAGTATTCCATGCTCCCATTTTTGAGAATATCTCTCAACGGTATCGAGACTCAAAATCCGGACACCATATTTTTTTTCAAAATGGTTATATCCGGTTTTCCTGATGACCCTGGCAAAGGATACGTGAACACCGCAGCTGTCTCCTATGATTATTTCTGCGCCTGGGTAATAGCGCTGAAGGTATTGTATAATGGCCTCTATGACGGCAGGGTGGGTGACAATGCCGGAGCGTGGATGAAAGGCATCAACAAGATTTGGTTTGATAAAAAAGCTGTTTTTTTTTGGCTCATAACCGGACTGAATAAAAATATTTTCAATCATTGAATATGCTTTGCGATAAGTTCCCTGTGCGGTAATCACCAGGGGCATTGTCCTGCTGGATTTTTTTCTGTTCATAGGGTTACCCGGAGTTGCGGGGTTCTTCTCCATTTATCTCATTGAATTTAGTATTGATTGGTCATCCGATCAAAATTAAAATATATCCTAATATGGGATTAAGTCAAGTAAAAAATCTGTAACGGAGTTTCAGTATCTGTTTTTATACAGATACTGAAATTAAAAGGTACAAAAGATTAATGGGAGTACATGTGAGAGTGCTATTAATACTGCGGTGTGTCCCTTGGCCCGGTGAAGAGCTTCCGGGGCATGACTGCCAGTGCAGCCAGGAGCGAAAGGCTGATAATAGCGAAGATGGTTACGATAATAAGGATGAGCATCTGATTTTTAATGATATTGACGCGCTGCATGGATACGCCGATGAGAAAGGCACCCCAGTGACGATTATGGAGCCGTACCGGCGCGCCGATATTCCACAGCTTTTCACCCGTATCCCGGTCGTACAGAAGTGTTGTAGTATCATTGCCGTTGTACTGCAGTGCCTGTTTGATGGCCGGGTATGTGGCAAAGTTGCGCTTGGAACGGCTGTGGTATAGGTCGTGCTGGAGCTTGCCCGTGGATGGCTGGGAATATTTCAGGTTATGCGTAGGTACATAACCGTTTTTATCGATGAGGATGGCAAAGTCAACATCGGGATCTTTTAAATATTCATCCTGAATGAGTTGAATGTGCTGATCGAAAATTAGATCATACCTGGTATGGTATTTGGGAGGATTAATTCCTTCAATACGGATATAATTGGTATCAAAAATATCCTCCTCTTTCAGCATGCCTGCTTTTACCATTAATTCCATGACCTCGCTCATTGCCCGGGCGCCTGAGAGGGCCTCAATTCTGCATTTTTCAAAGAGCTGGTCTTCCAGTTTTTCAAATATCATGCTTATAATAAAATAGGAACCCACACTGAGAACTATACATATTCCGACTATCAGCATTACTTTTCTTATAAAACTCATGGGGCACCTTTTTTTATATAGTTATGGATAGGACTTTATACCGGTTTAACCACATAGGCCTTATCGGTCATACGTCCCCCCGTCTTGACGGTTCGACATCAATATAAGCAATTATCCCTTTAACAATGAAAAAAAAATCGAAAAATGTCAACGATTTTTGCTTTCACTTGACTTTTAGTCTCTTGGGGGAATTCTATGGAATCAAAAACCGGAATCAATTGAGATGAAAAAACGCCTGTCCTTCATTTTACTCCTGTTATTCCTGCCTGTCACTGCGGTTTTTGTTATGCAGTCCGTGATTTATTCTTTGGAAATTGATCCCATTCAGGTCTTTTTTTCTCCCCGAGAGTTGAAAATTCTCAGGGAAGGTGCGATTATTACCAGATCCCGTGTAAAAAACGGTACAATGATCACATCAGAAGGGCCGGTGGGTAAGATAACTATCCCCGTAACGAAGCAGATTCCCGCCAGTTTGAATGATTTTGACCTGCTTGCCGAGGAGAAGGCCTTTTTTCCCCTTGTCACGGGTAAAAACGAGCCTCTTGCTCTGAGCAACATGCTTTTAGCCTTTTCACGGCTGCGTGGCATGAAATATTATTCAAGAACCGGCGGCGTCATGGAAACCCTCATTATCCAGAGCAGGAGAATATCTTCGCCGGGATCAACAGCGGCGGTTCCTGATCCTTCCTATGGCGACATACGTGAAAAGCGGATGCATTATTTCATGTTTCAGGACAACCGCTTCGGCAATCAGCGGTTTCGCAGCGAACTCATCAGCGATGGATCAGATTTTATGCTTAAAAATATCTCCCTGGAGGCCATGAAGAAATATGGTATGCTTGTTAACAATGCCGGTGAATATCAAATGATCTATTTTTTCCTCTATGACGCCAATGCACGGGGATATTTCTATTATGCCCTGCATGCCATGCGGGTTCGCAGCGCCGGTTTCCGGAGCATGGGGCTGGTAACACCGGAAAGTTTCGGTAATCGCCTCCGGGCCAATACGGTCCATTTTGCCGGGCTCATGGGATTGGACTGGACGGGTCGAATCAGTCCTTTTAAATGAGTTCCCGGAACGTTATCTATTAATCGATATGGACTTGATTTTTTACTGCCGTGATACTTGAATGGACAACACTTTAATAAGGGATTGAGACATGGATCTGAGTTTAACCAAGACACAGAAGATGGTGCAGAAGCACATCAGGAAGTTCTCCCGGGAAGTGCTGGCTGAATGGTCGCTCTACCTGGACCGCGAGGCAAAGCCTCTTCCAGGCGATATAGTGACCGCCATGGGTAATCTGAATATATGGGGGATACAGGCTCCCCGGCAATTCGGCGGAGCCGACCTTGATACGGTCAGTTATGCCATAGTCATCGAGGAGATATCGCGTGTCAGCGCCTCGATAGGACTGGGAGTGACGGTCCATAATTCCGTATGCCTGGCCCCCCTGCTGAAATTCGGCACGGAAGATCAGAAGGAGCGTCTTGCCTATGATCTGTCAACGGGGAGAAAGATCGGTGGATTTACCGTAACGGAGCCCAATGCCGGTTCCGACGCAGGCGGTGTCCAGACAACGGCCTCGGATGACGGCGATGCCTATATCCTGAACGGTCAGAAGGCCTTTGTCACCAATGGCGGCGTGGGCGATGTTTTTCTCGTTGCCGCCGTGTTTGACGCAGCCAGGAAGAGCAGGGGTATAGGGATCTTTATCGTTGAAAAGGGGATGCGGGGATTTTCCGTGGGAAAAATCGAGGACATGATGGGGATGCGGGGGAATATGGTTTCCGAGCTCATACTGGACAATGTACGCGTTCCGAAAACCAATGTGCTGGGACGGCCTGAGGACGGATTTAAAATATCCATGCAGACCCTTGATATGGGGCGTATCGGTATAGCGGCACAGGCCCTGGGCATCGGCATGGCCGCCTATGAAGCGGCAGCCGTCTACGCGACGGAGCGCAAGCAGTTCAATAAACCAATCGGCACATTCCAGGGAGTGTCCTTTAAGCTGGCCGAGATGAAGACGAAGCTCGAGGCTGCCCGGCTTCTCGTTTATAAGGCCGCCTGCAATAAGGATAAAGGTCTTCCCTATACGACCGAAGCGGCCATGTGCAAATATTATGCGCCGGGGGCGGCCCTGGATGTGTGCCAGGAGGCCCTGCAGATTTTCGGCGGATACGGTTACGTCAAGGAACTTCCCGTGGAGCGTTATTATCGGGATGTGAAAATAACACAGATATATGAGGGGACTTCCGAGGTCATGAAGATCATTATCGGTAACGCCATCCTCAAAGAATTCAGCAAGTTATAATATAAGGGAAAGAGCCATGCTTACTATTGCCGTGTGTATAAAACAGGTACCCGACACCCATATGGTTAAAATCGATCCTGTCAGGGGTACCCTGGAGCGCGACAGGATACCGAACATAATGAATCCCGATGACATGCATGCCATCGAGATGGCCCTGTCCCTCAGGGGGCGCTACGGTGGTACCGTAACCGCCGTAACCATGGGGCCTCCCCAGGCAGCCGAGATACTCGAAGAGTCCTATGCCATGGGTGTAGACAGCGCCGTGCTCGTCTCGGACTCCTGTTTTGCCGGGTCCGACTCTTATGTGACGGGGAAAATACTCTCGCGTGCCATTGCCGGTCTCGGTTCCTTCGATATTGTGATCACCGGCGTGGAGGCCGTGGACGGAAGCACGGCCAGCGTGGGATACCACCTCTCGGAATTTCTCCATATGCCCCTGATTACGCAGATTCATAAAATCGATATCGAAGAAAAACATGCCGTCATAGAACGGTTATATGGACACGAATACCAGAAGATACGGGTCGATCTTCCTCTGATATTGTCGGTGAATAAAAGCACCAACGTTGTTCGCTTTCCGGCCCTGGCAGATATCCGGACCTGTTTTGAGAAGCCCATCAGAAAAATGACCATGGAAGATATAGGCGGATCGGAAAAGGAATACGGGTTATACGGTTCACCGACGGTTGTTATCCAGTCCGAATCCTTTGTCCACGCCAGGGAGCGGGAAACCATGAACGGAAACCTGCAGGAAAAGGTCGAGGAGCTCCTGGTCAGGCTGAAGAAACATAATATCATCAGGTATTGATGACATCCTCTCAATGTATGGAAGAGCGGCATATGGAAAAGAAAGGCGGAAGAGAAAGTAAAGGCGTCATGGTCTTCGTGGAGATACAGGACCACGAACGGGTGCTCGAGGGAGCCCGTGAGTTGTTGACAAAGGGCAGGGACCTGGCCGACAGGCTTGGTGAACAGGTTTATGCCGTTGTCCTGGCACTTGAGGCTGAAAAATATCTGGCTGACGTTAAGAATTTTGGACCTGACTTTATTCTTTATATGAGTCACAATGACCTGAAGCATTACAATAGTGAAATATTTCCAGAACTCTTCACCGGACTGATCAGAGAATATAATCCTTCCATTCTGCTCATTCCCTCCACGGAGGCTGGATCGGACCTGGCGCCCCGTCTTTCCCAGCGTTTTCATACGGGCCTGACAGCCCATTGCACCGGTCTTGACATTATCGATTCGGAAAAGCATGGAAAGGGACTGCTGCTCATGAAGAGACCAGCCTTCAGCGGGAACATGGTGGCATCGATCATCTGCCCCGAAAGCCGGCCCCAGATAGCCACGGTGCAGCCCGGTGTCTTTGAAAAAGCGGAAAGGACCGGTCTGCATGCCGATGTGATTGAGCTTGCCTATTCGTTCGATTCCTCGTCACTACGGGTCGTAAACTGTGAAGCGCCGCGGCGCTGGGACAGGTGTACTGTCTCCCTGGAGCAGGCCGATGTAGTCATTGCCGGCGGAAGGGGACTTGGTGCTAAGCGTAATTTTGACAGGCTTTTCGAATTATCCCAGATGCTGGGCGGGGAAGTGGGAGCGACACGTGTCCCCGTTTTTAACGGTTGGTGCGGGATGGAGCGGATGATCGGCCAGACAGGCAAAACCGTGAAGCCCCGGCTCTACATGGGATTTGGCATATCGGGACAGATACAACACACAACCTCCATTGTTGATGCTGAAATAATCGTATCGGTCAATGCCGACCCGGGAGCCCCCATATTTGATATTTCCGATTATGTCATACAGGAAGATGCCGCCAGGTTTCTCGAAGCTCTCATAGAGCGGCTCAAGAAGGAGAAACTTACTTTCGCATGTGGCATGTAAAGTGGAAGCTGTTCTATGGCCCTGTTTCCGGTGTCAATGATAGTCTGTAAAATTGGGCTTGATTTTAATACCCGGAAGCATTACAATCGATGTGTACCGTCCATATAATTAAACACCACCGGGGGCCGTCATGTCTGATGATAATCTTTATCGTGATCTCTGTAGTAAAATGGGGCTGGTCAATTCAGAAAGCCTTTTTAAAGTATGGAAAACTCTCTGCACTGTTGAGGAGGCCAGGGTAGCCCTCATGCTGCCGGGCCATGTGGATGAACTGGCCGTGAAGTCCGGTGATGATAAAACCAGGGTCGCCGGCCTTCTTACATCACTTTTTAAAAAGGGTGCTGTTTTCAAATCGCAGCGTGACGGGAAAACCGTGTATAAGCTGGCAAAGAATATCATCCAGTTTCACGACGCAAGCATTCTCTGGGATGATGCCGACCAGGACTTTTTCAATATGTGGAAACGAGTCATGGATGAAGATTTCGCCGCCATGATGCGGAACCTGCCTGAATCGGTGAAACTCCCCTCATTCATGCGGGTCATTCCTATTGATGAGCATATTCGGCACGGCAGTGCAGTTCTTCCCTACGAAGAATGCGTACACCTCGTTTCGAAAGCAGAGCAGCTTGCCGTGGTAAAATGCCCGTGCCGGCTGAGCCAGCAGAATTGCGACGCGCTCATTGAGGCCTGCATACAGCTCAACCGGGGCGCTGAATACGCCCTTGACAGGGGGCACGGCAGACAGATCAGCCGGGAGGAAGCCCTGGATATCCTGAAAAAATCAGAGGAAGCCGGACTCGTCCACATGGCTGAAAACAAGGGTTATGGAAACGTCATCTGTAACTGCTGCAACTGCTGTTGCGAAATGTTCCGGTTGAAGGATAATTCAAAAAAGGAATGGATTCTCTCCCCGAGCCGCTATCATGCCGATGTTGATGCTTCGCGGTGTACTGCCTGCGGGCTTTGTCTTGATACCTGTCCTGTTGACGCCATAACGCTCGGTGATGTTTCAGAAATCGACACGAGTCTCTGCATAGGATGCGGTCTCTGTGCTGCAAACTGCCCGGAGAAGGCTATTTTGCTGGTACCGGTGCGCGAAGAACAGCATATACCGGTAAAATAAGAGGAGACCCCTATGAAAGAAATATGCCATGATGGGAATATTTTTATCTTGACGTATGAAAAAATATAGGCTTTCTTTTCTCTAAGATTAGAAAAGCCATGGCGCAGGACAGCAATTCAAAAAAAATAGAACGTCGGGCCCGTTCACTTCTCTTAAACAAGGAAATCCCCCAGGCCAAGATGGAGCTGGTGCGGGCCCTTATGAACAACGCCGATATACATTCCGAAGAGCGGTATCGAGCCATCATCGAACTGATACAGGGATGCCCGGATCGGCAGGTGAAGGAGCTCGTTGAAGCCTCAGACCGGAAACGGCAGGCAGCCGTTCGAAGAAAAAAACCCCAAGCTCCTTCGGAAGAGAGGGAGCAGCTCGCCGCCGCGTCCGTGGAATATATGCCCACGGAAACATCCTATTACATCGATGAATTGAGAAAACGCTATGACTATCTGGGGCTTTTTAAAAAACGCTTGCTCGTCCGCCGGAACAACCGGTTCGGCATCGGTTTCCGCAGGAGGCTCATCCCCAACCGACGGCTTCTGAAAGTCATGGGAGACATAGTCGGTTTTCAGCAGGAAATAGTCATGAGGCTCTCCACAATTCTCATGATGATCCTGAACGATAAAAGCATAGAAGACCCATCGGTATTCAACTATCTGCGCCGCATACGCGTCTGGCTCATGGTGGAGCCCCTGTGCAGCCAGTCCATGAACACGATTAAATGGATGGAGCGCGCCAATTTTGAACGGGAGTTCCGGAATTACCTGGTTAACTATTTCGGTTTCCAGAAGATGGGAGGCGAACTTAAAGAAGAAATCATTCTCATGGTTGAAAATAAGATGCGGGAGATGGAGGACCTGAAGAAAGAAAATATTTATGAGAAAGAACCCGATCATCTGCGCCGCGAGAAAGAGAAAAGAAACCTGACAAGGGAAAAAACAATCTATGACTATATGGTCCTCTTCCGGTCCTTCCTCTACGGCGAACAGATGGAGAACAATATCATAACAGATTTTCTCAGGCAGCAGTATCGTATCAGTGGAATAACCACGTTGTTCACGATTATCATAGAAGTGCTTATATATCAGCGCCCTGCGAAGATTGAGGAATTTATCTACCGCTATCGGGTCAGGACTCCCGAGGTGAGTCCTGAAGTCTGGGATTACAGCGAGGACTATCTGAAAAAAGTAGGGAAGGATCCTGAATCCAGGAGACAGCGGGAACTGGAGCACCTGAAGAAGAACGTTTCTTCCTATGAACTGGTATACAAGATGCTTAAGGTTGAGGACAGGGGCAGAAGCCTTCTCATGCGGGGGGTCGAGGCCCAGTGGAAGATACTGGACAAGAGCAAACATGATCCCCAGGATGTTTTTGATAATAATTATATCAACTATCTCGATGCTGCCGTGCAGTTTTTTAAAAATGCTTTTACCTGTCTCATAAACGGCACTCCCATAACGTTCCGTGACGAGCATCGCGACGAGTTCGAGAGCTCCGTTTTTACCGCAGATATTTTTGACGATGAACTGAAGGCCTTTGAAAGCCTGCTTAACGCGATGCACCAGTTCAGGACCGCCAATCCGACCCTGAACCTGAAGCGGGAGGAGGCAGTAAGAATAATGAGGAAACAGCTGGCCACCATGAATCACGTGGAGGACCTGATCGGTTCCATGGGGGAATATTTTTATGACCTGGCAAAGAAGCTGCTTTTTTTCTATGAGCAGCACCGCCTGTGGATTTTTTACGGCAATCAGGCCTCCGGTAAGGGCATGATACGGAGGCCACTGGAGCGCACTGATCTGGCCGGGGAGAGAGAGGAGGGAAGGCCGCTTCCCTTTTACGACTGTTCCATTATCAGGATTGAAAGCGGCACTGCTCTGAGCGACCAACTCGTGGGGAAAAAAGTGCTTGGCAATTCTTCCGGTGAAGGTATCATTGGTTATATAATATCCTACGCGTTTCAGATTGCTCACCAATGCGGTAACTCCCGGCTCCTCTCTGATCTTGAGGAGCGAAAAAAAATCCTCCGACGGATACAGGACCTGAGTTAAAACTCACATGAACTCTATATAAAATTATATATTTAGAAATGTTTTTTTTGTTTTCTCTTGACTTTTTTCCCTAGGCTGAAAATATCATTCTGAAATGAGAAAATTACATTTTCAGGGTGATATTTATGAAGCATATAGCGAACCTTAATCTGGAAACATGGGTAAAAAAACAGATTCAGCTGTGGGAACAGGCAAAAAAGGATATAATTAAAACCGATGAATTAAAGCCTTTTATAACCATATCACGGGAATATGGATGCCTGGTTAATCCCGTTGTTCTGGCGTTGGCGGAAGAATTGAATAAATATGAAAATAGCGACCAATGGAACGGTTATGATAAGGATCTGCTGCAGAAAATTCATGACGATTATGCAGTGAATGAAAAACTGCTGGAGACGCTGGATACCAAAAAGCGCGAAGAAATGACGGAACTGATGCGTGGTATGCTTACCGATTATCCTCCCCAGGTACATGCCCATTTACAGCTCATCAAGACCGTCCGGACGCTGGCAATTCAGGGACGAAAGATAATTGTGGGCCGGGCCGGTGTAGTCATAACAAAGGATATGAAATATGGCCTGCATGTCCGCATGGTAGCACCATTGGCCACGAGGATACAATCTGTGATGGAACGCCATGGAATCCGTGACAGGCTTGAGGCCGAAAAACTGGTGAAGGAAAAAGACAGGGCACGTCATGATTTTATGACCCAGTATGTCAAATTTGATGCCCAGAATCCTGCATCTTATGATCTCACCATAAACATGGCGAAATTTTCCCCACAAGAAATGATAGATCTGATTATCAATGCACTCAAGTCGAAAAAATTCCTGAAATAGACGACGAGAACCACGTATATGACATTCACAAAAGGGGTATGCCGAAAGGGTACCCCTTTTTTATCCCTTCTGTTGCGGCCATGCCATGAAAATATATTGCGAAATTTAAAAATATATATTATTCTCGTCAAATACCGCGAAACGTTATTTTACGGTCAAGGAGCGCCATGTTCATACCAACGACAAAAGAAGAGGTTAGTGCCCTTGGTTGGGCACGCCTCGATGTCATTCTCATAACCGGCGATACCTACATTGACCATCCATTCATGGGTATTGCGGTAATCGGCCGTGTCCTCATGGACCGGGGATACCGCGTGGGAATCATTGCCCAGCCAGACATCTCCGGCAGCGCCGATATTGCACGTCTCGGTGAACCGATTCTGTTCTGGGGAGTCACCTCCGGTTCGGTGGATTCCATGGTATCGAACTATAATGCCGACAGAAGCAGGCGTAAGCATGATGATCTTACGCCGGGAGGGGAGAATGACCGCCGTCCCGATCGCGCCCTTATTGCCTATACGGGGCTTATACGTCGTTATTTTAAGAATACGGTTCCCATTGTCCTGGGAGGCATCGAGGCAAGTCTCAGACGTATCGCCCACTACGATTACTGGCAGGATCAGGTCAGGCGCTCCGTACTTTTGGACGCCAAGGCCGATATCCTGGTCTACGGGATGGCCGAAAACAGCATAGTGGAGCTTGCCGACGCTTTAAAGAACAATGAAGATTTTTCGTCCATGGACGGTATCTGCTACATAGCAGGAAGTCCAGGGCAGGATTGTATCGAACTTCCTTCTTATGAGGAGGTATCCCGCGATGATATTTCTTTCGAGAAAATGTTTCACCTGTTTTATCGGAACAGCGATCCCGTGTCGGGCCGGTGCCTGGTGCAGAAACACGGAAATCGGTACCTGGTCCAGAACCGGCCGGCAAAACCTCTCTCCGTTGACGACCTTGACAGGGTAAATGAGCTTCCCTATGAGCGAGACGCCCATCCCTATTACGGGAAGCAGGGCGAGGTCCGGGCCCTGGATACTATCAGGTTTTCCATCACCTCACACCGGGGATGCTTTGGAGGATGCAATTTCTGCTCTATCGCCGTACATCAGGGACGGACCATTGTTTCCCGGAGTGAAGATTCCATCCTGCGCGAGGCCGGGGAGATGGTACGGCATCCCCGGTTCAGGGGTATAATAAATGACCTGGGGGGCGCTACGGCCAACATGTACGGCATGGATTGTGCGGTCATGAAGAGGGGGGGATTTTGTACGGGCAGGCGTTGCCTTGATGAAGAACGGTGTTCCAGGCTTGATATCGGTCACGCACGGCAGCTGGAACTGCTGAGAAAAATCAGGACGATAAAGGGGATAAAAAAAGTTTTTATCGCCTCGGGTATCCGTTATGACCTTATTGTCGATGATACACGTTTCGGCAGGGAATATCTTGCCGAGATAGTACGGTACCATCTGTCGGGGCAGATGAGGATAGCCCCGGAACATGTGGAGGACAGCGTGCTGCATCTCATGGGAAAACCCTCGGTGCGAAGGCTCAAGGCCTTCATTGCCATGTTCAGGGAGGCTGTGCAGGATATGGAGAAAAAACCGGTCCTGACTCATTACCTTATGGCCGCCCATCCGGGGTGCTCCGTCGATGACATGGTAAAAATGAACAGAATACTGTCGGGGGAATTAAAGGATATTCCGGGCCAGGTCCAGATTTTCACGCCTACCCCCTCGACATATTCAACACTCATGTATTATACCGGCAGAGATCCCTTCGACGGCAATGAACTGTTCGTGGAAAGAGACATGGGAAAAAAAGTAAAACAGAAAAATACGGTTAAACCCCGTCGCTTATAGACAGTGGGGATTTTACGGGATATATGCCGATATATATATAAGGTACCTGTTCTTTCGGTTCGTATGAAGTACATCGGAAACGGTTATTACACACAGAAAGGTATGGAAGATTGAGAAAACTCAGAATTGCTCTAACACTTCTTGGTGCCACCATAGCCATTGGCACTATGGGCTATCATGTAATTGAAGGCATGACCGTTTTTGAGGCCTTTTATATGACCATCATAACTATCAGTTCCGTCGGCTTCCAGGAGGTGAGACCTCTGACAGTGGCGGGTCGGATTATCACGATATTTGTCATTGTCACGGGCATAACCATCGCCGGATATACTCTTGGGACCATTCTCCGGATGTTTATTGAAGGAGAATTGCGGAAAACTTTCGGGAGAAGAAAAGTGGAAAAGAAAATTGCTGAATTGACCAACCATTATATAATCTGCGGGTATGGCAGAATAGGAAAGCTCATTGTGAAAGAGCTCGATGCCCGGAACATGGATCATATCGTCATTGAAAACGACGCCCAGAGTATTGAGGAACTTGAAGTCGACGGGTATCTCTATCTTCCCATGGATGCCACGGCTGATGAGACCCTTGTCAAGGCGGGCATACAGCGTGCAAAGGCCATAGTGACGGCGGTAAAATCCGATTCCGATAATGTATTTATAACGCTCACCGCCAGGGGGCTAAATCCTAACATTTTCATACTTGCCCGTTCTTCTGAGGAAAAAAATGAGATGAAACTCAGGCGGGCCGGAGCCAGCCGTGTTGTTTCACCATACCTTATAGGCGGGAAAAGAATGGCCCAGGTTCTCATCAAACCCACGGTGGTGGATTTTATTGATATCGCCATCATGGAAAGCCATCTGGGTCTGCAGATGGAGGAGGCCGTTGTCAGGCCGGGGTCTCACCTGGTGGGGAAAAACCTGGTACAGTCCAATCTCAGGAAGGATTACGGCGTGATCATAGTACTCATAAAAAAACACAGCGGTGAGATGATTTTCAATCCACTACCCGTCGAAGTACTGGAAGAGAATGATGTTATAGTGATGATGGGGAAAACGGAAGACATGGTACGAATGACCGAGGTAATATGAAGTTTTGTTCCGGATTTATTTCTGGTGGGATGGTTTCTTTCTGTCCCGCATCAATCGTGATATGCCGCTGATAAGATCGTCGAGCTTGAAGGGTTTCGGGATGAAGAGGTCAACAACGCTTTTATAGGCCTGCAGTTCGTCCAGGGCCCACCCTGAAAGAAGTATCGTGGTTATATCCTCTCTGATTTCCTTGATGCGCGCCGCCAGTTCAATGCCGGTGATTCCGGGAATGCCGTAATCGGTTATAACAAGGTCGTAATGGTTTTTTTTAAACTCTTCCAGTGCCTCACTGCCGTTTCCTGAAATGAATACCCTGTTTCCCATCCTGTCAAAAAGTTCGAACAATATTTTCTGCAGGCCTCTCTCGTCTTCAACGACCAGGATGTCCAGATCCCTTATTTTAAAATCGGAATTTTGAATTTCTTTTTTTGACTTGTCCTGTATCATGCGCGGGGGAAAGACAGTCTTGATGGAATAAGCTTCGGCCGATTCCTCTTCAATTATTTTCAAGCTTATTTTTTCCGCGGCCTGCCTGATGTCTATTCCTGAAAAGACGTTGACCATGTTGGGCAGTTGCAGTATTTCACCATCCTGGCCGTTCTTCATTATGTTGATGGTAAGGCAGAGATTGCTGTTTTCTTTCAGCGTTATAAAGAGAATTCCCTTTTTCTGAATGAAGGCCGAAACTTTTAGTATGATGGAGATGATGATTTCCCGCAGCAGGTTTGTGTCAACGCGGACATTGACCGCGGTATAGTATTTTTTTTCAATGGTGATATTTCTTTTCTTTTCCTTGTCTTCCACCTTGAACTGCATCTTGGAAAATTCAATGGCATCCTCTATGATGTTAACCAGGGGCTCCATCCTCTCCTCGTTGAGGCTGCTTTTTTTGGCGATGGAATTCTGGACGCGGCGCAGGTTATCGACGATGTCGAGGGCGGATTTTTCAATGGTTCGGATGCCTTCCATGACGGTTTCTTTCTCGGTTATCTGAAGGAGTAGCTGTGTCTGGCTCATGATGACATTGATGCTGTTATTCAGTGAATGAAGAAAACCCTTGGTGATGTCCTGCAGGAGCTGGATCCTGTTGATGGAGTTGATCCGTTCCTTCAGGGCCTTTATCTCGGTAATATCCTCCAGAATTATTTCCACGAACATGATTTCATTGCTTTCAAGAATGGGATAGATTATAAGGTTGACGATTTTTTCGCCCTTTTCGCCGGCAGATACCTTGATCTCACCTTTCCGTTTGATGGGAATGTCACCTTTGAAAATTTCCGAAACCGATTGTCTGATACGTTCGGCGTCAAAGGGAAATATGGATTTATAGCTCACGGTTTTTTTGTCGATGATATCTTCGCAGCTGCAGCCCAGAAATCCTTCAAGGGATCTGCTGCATTTGATGATCTCCATGTTTTCATCGAGGCGCATGATGGGTGTGATGCAAAACTCAAAGAGCTGCGTGTCGTACCTGAAGTTGTCCTGTGAGAATTGCGAAAGTGTTGAACGGTCAAAGGAGAGTATGCGTTCATCCACGACTCTCAGCATGGCCAGAATAGAATACACCTTTTCTTGTTCGAAAAGAGGAAACAGGTATATTTCCACGGGCAGCTGATTCCCATCGGGAGATTCCATGATGGCGAAGCAGTGTTTGCCTTGACCGTTACGGGCGCCGAGGTATGCCTGGGCGAGACGTTTTCTGTATTCAGGGAAAAGGGGATGCTGCCAGTCGAGCCTGTTAGGGCGATCCCCCGTTCCGAAAAGATTTTTGAATGACTCATTTCCGTAAGAAAGAAGCCCGTCAATGCCGATTATGCAAACGGGATAATTCATGGAATTAAATATTTTATAGTCGCATGAATCGACGGTTTCCGGTTGCAGCTCTTCCGGTTGATTTCTGGATATAGTGCTCATATTCTTTTCAGGGAATTATCATTGTAACGGTAGATAATCCGGTCAATGATTCCTTTTGTAACCTGTTTTTCAGATAAGGGCTCTTTCGCTAATAAATGTCTTTTCCCCTTTTTTTATCTCCACCGTCAAATCTTTTTTACCTGTAATCGCGCCATTTTTCCCGATGAATTCCAGGGTGATTTTATATGTGCCCGGCCGGAGGAATGTCCGTCCTATTTGCAGGCGCGCCGGCAGTGTATGCCAGCATCGCAGATCGGGCTTCATCTGGGAGAAGAGCATGGCGCCGGTTCCGGCTCCGGCCACAACGCCGATTAGACTCGACATACTCCCGCCCCCGGCTTTTTCAGCGATGGCCCTGGCAGCCAGGCCGGCGGCAATAGAGGCTGCCGCTTTTGTCACGATGGAGGCTGCCACGCGGGTTCTGAGCCTGCCGTAATCGTCCTCGAGGTTTTTGATCGCCGTGGTCGCTATATCCTCCATGTCCAGGGTGGAAAAATACTGGTTGTTTATTTTAACCCTGATAGCGTTTATCTGGTCCGTTCGTCTTTTAAATACTGGAATGGGATTCTCGGCCTTGTTGAGCGTGACCATGATGGCTCCCGTGGTTACACCGGCCGCCAGGCTCATGGTGCTCATGGAAACTATTATGGACTGTTTCATTGTCGCGTCGGACATGAGGCCGCCGCGGGAATGCTTTATGGCGGTTTTTCCTGTCTGGAAGATGACTATGAGTTCACCGGCATCAGCGGGGATTGCGTCGCGTTTTCCGAACTGCTTCGTCCATTTTGCGTAATCATCCATATAGTTCAGCTGTTTTGAAATGCGCTGCAGGTCGCGGTACACGAGATCCAGTCCGGGATTTAGCGCCAGTATCTGTTCGTATTCCTTGTAGGCATATTCAATGTCATCGGCGTCGTTGTTCATGGTGCCGATGATTTCATAGGAAACGGCGGTGAGATATTTAGCCATTATATTTTGTTTGTACCGGGCCGATCCTTCCTCGGTCTTGATTTTCAGAAGCTCCTCATTTACCATTTTGAATTCGACACGGGCCGAATCGTAGTCTTTAAGCATGAGAAAGTTAATACCCAGGTACATATGCACCAGCACCTTTTCAAAATCTTCTCCCCGGTAATTGGTGTTCCTGTCGCTGGTGAGCATGGCCGTCACTTGCTGTGAAACGCTTGTGGGGATTATTTTTGCTATTTTCCCTGCTTTGAGCAGCACCGTATTGCTTGTTTCGTATTCGGCACCGGCGTGGAGCATGTATCCGCATTCCATCATATAGAGAAGCTGGTCTTTGCCGGACCTGTTGACTTCGGGCAGAAGCATGCGGGCCGCTTCCTTATATTGTCCCTGGTAGAATTTTTCTTCGGGGACCTTAATGACCTGGAAATAATTTTTTGAGCCGCAGGAGGCATATATAATCGTGATAGCGGCCAGGAAAATGGGAACAAGACGTTTCATATTTAAGACCTCCTGATAGCGTATAAATATAGAAAGAGCTTTCAGAGTGCGGTTTTTGAGTACTCCCTGATGCAATGTACTATGAAATATTCAATATTACAAGAGTTAAGTTGCATATAATTATATGCAAGAAAAAATTAATGCCTCTTGCATATTAATCCACATGTAATTTTCATGGTTTTTGCTCAAAAAAGACCCTGGAAGATGAATTCTGGTGATTATTAAAAAAAAGGCCGCTGTCATTAAAACGGCGGCCCTGTTTTTACTGTTTTTTTTGCCGATCAGAAGGAAACACGATCTGTTTTTGTAGCCTTTAAAAATTCCTTCTGTTCCTGCCACATGAGCATCCCGGTGCTGAGGCTTGTGAGCTTGATGGTCACAACCAGGTACTGGATTCTTTTGCCGCCGACGAAACGCACGTTGTCGCTGATTTCACCGAAGAGATAAAAGTTTGGAGATTTTAATGCACCGGTAGGAACGGCGCTGTCCGTATCAACCAGGCCGGTCATGCCTTTTCCCATCTCGTCAATGGCGTCCTTGGTATACGTGGGATCGATAAACTGTATTCTCTTCTGAATAAGGTTCGTCACCAGCTCATCGGCCAGCATTTTTGTGTCGATATGTTCCGACGTTCTGTTCCTTATTTTTTTAACTTCGATGATTGCCGGTTTTTTCCAGTCATTTTTTAAATAGGTGTACAGTGATGTCACCATTCCGTTGACCGTTGTTTTTATTTCCCGCGGTCCCCATTCCATGGATCCCTTGTCCTTCTTGGCGTCACGGTACTGTGTGCCGCCGCCGCAGCCGGCAAGAATCATGGTGCAAGCGATAAAAGTATAAAGTGCCTTTTTCATGGTAGTAACCTCTTTAATTAGTTGTAGCTGAAATTCATATATACAGTAACATGAAATGTCAATCAAGTAAAGCCATAATTTTAAAAATTTATAGTCGCTTTTCTGAGTCGAGATGGTCCCGGATGGCTTTTTCAACGGCCCGGGCGGTACTGTGTGTATCCACGTTATCAATGGCACCGATGTAGCTCATGCGATTCATGCTGTGGACATATCGGGGGTCATAATATTTTTCCAGAAGTAAACGGGTGAATTCCCGGATATTTCCTTCCCTGTAGAGTGAGATGAGGAGGTCCACGTTTCTACTTCCCAGTTTGGTCGTAAGCGTCATGACAATGTCGTTTATGACATGGGCATTGCTGTAATGGGCATATTCACCGGTTATAATATCGATCCTTCTTTCCATGTCAGTGTTGATGAGGATGGCCTTTGAGTTTCTCATGATCCGGAAAAATGCATCGGGTATATGCAGGTTGCCGATTTTCTGCGATTCACCTTCAATGACGATGTAAGGAGCGGTCTTCAGGTCATGAATACGTTGCAGCAGTTGTGATTCAAAATACTTCTGGGTGCTCTGGCTGAGCCCGATACCGCCGAAGATGGAGCTCCTGTGGCCCGCCATCCCCTCCAGGTCAATGGTGTTTTCCATCATTTTCAGTATCTCCGTTTTTCCCGTACCCGTGAGTCCCTGGAGCACGATAAGGGGGGTGGTGACGGTCAGGGATGCCAGGCTTTCATTGACATGACGGCGGTATCCCTTGTAACCCTGTATGATGCGGAATACGGTCATTCCCAGCGATGAAAGGAGTGAAGCCACCGATGAGGATCTCATTCCGCCACGGGCGCAGTATATAACGATATTTTTATTTTTATATGCCATAAATTTTTCGATCATTGTACGGAGCTTTTCCCCGACGATCTCGGTGCCCCGGAATACGGCCTCGTCCCTTCCGGTCATGCGGTATAGTGTTCCCACCTCAATCCGTTCCTTGTCGCTGAAGAGGGGAATATTAACGGCGCCGGGAATGTGATCAATACCGAACTCGAAGGGTGAACGCACGTCAATATAAAGGGCGTTTTCCACCTGCAATGATTCATGATAGGTTATATCTTTCATAGGGAAATTCACGACTGTTACGGAGTCAGGACTATAAATAAATGAATGTATGCGTCAAGCATAAATAGAAAGTACTTTTTGTTCAATCTCTTCAGGGATCAGACAAAAATTGAATTGATATTTAACGTATCTGCGATATACCGGTATCTCATCTTTTCGGTTTTTTTACGGCTTTAATATGGAATGATAAATAATGAACAACTGCTACAAATGGATAGTTCTGATATGCCTCCTGTTGTGGGGCGGAGTCCAGGCCCTGGCGCAGCAGACCATTGTGCTCAATCAGGACGATGAGGTTTACAACCTGGGTTATTCCATGGAAACCCTGGAGGATGCTTCGGGAAATCTGACTCTGGAGGATGTGACCGCGGGAGCGTGGAGCCGCGGATTCGTCAGGAATTCCAGTAAAATATCCAATTTCGGGTTTACCAAATCCTCATACTGGACCCGCTTTATACTGAAAAATACTGCGAAGACATGGCACCAGTGGGTGCTGGAAGTGGGCTTCCCCCTTATAGACAGCATTGATATATATTATGTCCCTCTTGGGAAGAACGGCTCTCCGCTGTCTTCATGGAATCACGAAGTGAATGGCCGGGAGCAGCCCTATATTCAGCGTCCGATCGATCACCGGAACTTTATCTTCCATCTCACCTTTGACCGCTCCGACGAAATGCTTATTTACATGCGGTTCAAGACCCAGGACGCCATGATTTTTCCAGTCACGGTCTGGACCGAGAGGAATTTTGCTTCGAAGATACAGACGGAGCTTCTTCTCTTCGGCATTTATTACGGCATCATTCTGGTCATGATCTTTTATAATATGTTTCTTTTTATTTCGCTCCGGGATCTGAGTTATCTGTATTATGTTCTATTCATGACAGTGTATGGTCTTTTCCTTTTTTCCATGAACGGTCTGGCCTACCAGTTTCTCTGGCCCCGGTCTCCCTGGTGGGCCATGACGGCCAATCCCTTCCTCATCGGTATGAGTGTTCTACTTGCCGTAAAATTTTCCATTACATTCATGAATACCGGCCATTATACGCCGAAGCTGGACCGTGTTTTGAAGTTCATCATGGTGCTGTGTCTTTTTACTTCGGCGGCATCCCTTTTGGGTCTTCCCTACACGACGGCGGTGATTCTGGGTCAGCTGCTTCCCCTGGCGGCCATTGCCACGGTCATGCCCGCTGCCATCATCTGCTGGAAGAAGGGTTATCGTCCGGCCCGGTTTTACATTATCGCCTGGTCTACCTTTCTCATGGGCATCATACTGTCGGCTCTGAGGGTGATGGGCGTCCTGGAGCATAATGTACTGACGGAGCACGGGCTCCAGATCGGTTCCGGCATTGAAATTATTCTGCTGGCCCTTGCCCTGGCTGACAGGATAAACCTTCTCAACGATGAGAAGGAGGAAGCCCAGCACGAGGCCATTGAAAACCTGAAAAAGGCCGACAGGCTCAAGGATGAGTTTCTCGCCAACACATCCCATGAGCTGAAGACGCCCCTGAACGGAATTATCGGCATTGCCGAATCACTCCAGGACGGGGCCGCCGGCGAGTTGTCGGAAACGGCTCAGAGAAACCTGTCCATGATTGTATCGAGTGGTAAGCGGCTTGCCAACCTGGTGAATGATATTCTGGATTTTTCCCGGTTGAAATTGAGGGATGTCGAGCTGCATATGAAGCCCATGGATATCTATTCCTGCATCGACGTCATTCTCGAACTGAGCCGGCACATGATCCGGGGTAAGGATGTTAAACTGATCAATGATGTCGATCCTGACCTTCCCTTCGTACTGGTCGATGAGGAAAGGGTCCGCCAGATACTGCTGAACCTTGTCAATAATGCCATAAAATTCACGGAAAAGGGTTCCGTGACCGTTTCAGCGCGTATCCTCGAGGATAAGCCGGGAAAGAAACGTATGGCCGTCTCCGTCACCGATACGGGTATCGGCATTGAGGCCGATAAAATTGAAACGGTCTTTCATCCCTTTGAGCAGGCCGACAGCACAATCTCGCGCATCTACGGCGGCACGGGGATCGGGCTTTCCATCAGCAAGAAACTCGTGGAACTTCACGGAGGGAAAATAAGCGTTGAGTCACGGCCGGGGAAAGGGTCTGCTTTTTCCTTTACGCTTCCCCTGTCGGGCGACCGATACGGTCAGGGGCCATGGAAACAGCACGATGAAGAAATACTGACTGAATCGTTCATCTCGTACGATGCTTTTATTGAAGGGGAGACGACATCCTTCCCATCGCTTCCACAGGACCATGATGTCTATGATGGAAAGGACAGGGGATTCCCGGGGGCGAAAAAGATGACAGTTCTTGTGGTCGATGATGACCCCGTGAACCTGCAGGTGCTGGAGAACCATCTTGTCCTCAATGATTACCTTGTGTTGAAATGCATCAACGGGAGAGATGCCCTGGAACTCATGGAGCAGGGGGCGCAGCCTGATCTGGTTCTTCTCGATGTCATGATGCCGCGGATGTCGGGCTATGACGTTTCGCGGAAGCTCCGCGAGAGGTTTTCCATCTTCGATCTGCCCATCATGATGCTCACGGCTAAAAACCAGGTGGCCGACATCATAGCTGGATTCAAGGCCGGCGCCAATGATTACCTTTCAAAGCCTTTCGATAAAAGAGAACTCCTTGCCAGGGTGGGGACCCTTATAACATTGAAGGAGAGCGTCAGGGAGAGCAGGAGGCTTCTGTCCATTGAGCAGGAGCTAGATGTGGCCAGGCGTATACAGCTCTCCACCATCCCCAATGTCATACCCGCCGTTGACGGTGTCAGAATCGCGGCGCGATATATTCCCATGGATCGCATCGGCGGGGATTTTTATGATTTTCACGCCATTGATAAAACCAAGCTGGGAGTGCTTATCACCGATGTGGCCGGACACGGTGTGCCTGCCGCCCTTATTGCCTCCATGGTCAAGATAATATTCTACATGCAGAAAAGTATATATCATGACAGCGCCCTGTTTCTCCAGGAGATGAACGGCATACTGGCGGGCAATATCGAGAACACCTTTCTTACAGCCGCGTACATCTTTTTCGATCTTGGCCGTGGCGTCATGTCCTATGCCAATGCCGGTCATATGCCCGTAATTCTTCATCGGCGGTCAGCTGAAAACCTCATGCATCTGAAGCCCAGGGGAAAAATGATCGGGTGGCTCAAGGACATCTCCCTGGAAGTGATGGATCTGGGCATTAAGAGCGGCGACAGGATCATCCTGTACACGGACGGAATAACCGAGGCAAATAATGAGGCGCGTGAAATGTACGGTATGGAGAGATTCAGTGAATTTGTCATTTCCTGTGCCGGCATGGGGCCCGAGGAAATGCTTGATTTATTGATGCAGGTCCTTTCGGAATGGACGGGAGAGAAGGAATTTCTTGATGATGATGTAACCATTGTTGTCGTTGATATTCTCTGATACGGTGATATGCCGCTTTAGTCGCAGGTAAAGCCAGGAAGAGGTTGTTTGATGCAGATAAACAGGGAATTGGAATTTGAAGAGTTCAGAGCGGTTTTTGATGGAAAGGAACCACGGGAAATATTTTTTTCACCGGGACGGGTGAACATAATCGGTGAGCATCTGGACTACAATGGCGGATATGTCTTTCCTGCCGCCATATCCCTGGGAATCACCGCCTTTGTCCGTTTCAGGGATGATGCGGTGGTCTGCATGAGATCCCGGGGCTTTGATCAGGAGGTGTCTTTTTCTCTCGATGATGAACTGTTCTTCGATGAAAAAATAATGTGGGGCAATTATCCACGTGGCGTATTCAGATATCTCCGGGAAGCGGGATACGGTCTCAGGGGCTGTGATATTCTCTTCAGCAGCACGCTTCCGGGCGGATCGGGACTTTCGTCTTCGGCAGCCATGGAGGTCCTGGCCGGTTATATAATGATACACGACACCGTGAAGACCGAGGCTGACAGGATAGAACTGGCTCTCCTCTGTCAGCGCGTGGAAAACGAATTTATCGGGGTACAGTGCGGGATAATGGACCAGTTTGCCGTGGCCGTGGGAAGAAGGGATCATTGCATGCTCCTCAATGCCGGGACCATGGAGTACCGGCATGTGCCGCTGCGGCTGGAGGAATACGTGCTCATAATCATGAACAGCAACAAACCCCGGGCCCTGGCCGATTCAAAGTATAATGAGCGCCGCGGGGAATGCGACCGGGCCCTGGAATTCATACAACGGGGTAAAAAGATCGATGTACTCGCCGCGGCGGAAACCGGGGACCTTGAGGCCATTCCCGATGAAATGGTCCGGAGAAGGGCCCGACATGTGGTTACGGAGAACGGCCGCGTGCTGGAATCGGTGATGTTGCTGGAGGAAAACCGTATAGATGAATTCGGGGCTCTTCTCACGGCGTCGCACCGGTCCCTGCGGCATGATTACGAGGTAACCGGCCGGGAACTGGACGCCCTGGTGGATGGGGCGCTCGGGGCCGAGGGATGTATCGGGGCAAGGATGACGGGAGCGGGATTCGGCGGCTGCGCCATAGCCCTGGTGAGGAAGGGAAGCGAGGCAAAGTTTGCCGGCCAGGTTGGCGACTCATATCACCGGGAGACGGGTATTACCGCCGGTTTTTATGCCGCGGAAATCGTTGATGGTGTCATAAAGGTACGGTAGAAGGAGCATCTCATGGAATTGAAAAAAGGATATCTTAACTATGATTACATGGGCAGCAGGCATATCATTGCCTTTAAGCTGGGTGAGCAAACCAGCGGGTCAGGCATAAAAATAAAGGCGGATATAAAGAAGATGAAAAAAACGTCTTTTGTTTCGGTCGTGCTTGAAGCGGAGACGGAGATTGTCATCAATGAACTTCACCTTGAAGGGGTGTATTCTTTTACCGGTGCTAGCGCCGTGTTCTGCAACGGGTACCAGTCATGGACGGATAGCAGGGAATTTTCCCCTGCGGAACGGATGCCCGACCTTGCCGCACCGGCAAAATGGCTCGGATTGAAATATTATGGCGATTATACCTTTGCCGGCTATCCGGGAGAGAAGGGGCTCCTTCATTCATATACCTACTGTTATGTGCGCGAGGGCGATGAGCTGTCTTTTGCCGGGTCATTGAATGAGAACAGGGGTTTTACTGTTTTTGATATCGACGCGGGCCGCGGGACGATTCTAATAAAAAAAGATTGTTCCGGCAGGGCTGTTACGGGACAATATCACGCCTTCAGCCTGTTCATGGCCAGGGGAAAGGAGGAAAAGGTTTTTAACGGCTATTTCGATGCCATGAAAATTCACGGGGATAAAGCGCCGCTCTGCACGGGCTGGACGAGCTGGTATAACTATTATACGGGCATAACCGAAAAGATCATCCTGGATAACCTTAATGCGTGCAGCACGGCTAAAATACCAATGGATATTTTTCAGATAGATGACGGCTACCAGAAGGCCGTGGGCGACTGGCTCGACATAAAGGATTCTTTTCCACGCGGAATGGGGCATATAGCCCGAAGCATACAGGACAGGGGATACCGGGCAGGGCTCTGGCTGGCCCCCTTTATCTGCGAGAGGAAATCCCTGATATTCAGGGAAAAAAGGCACTGGGTGCTCCGAGACGCGAAAGGGCGCCCCGTCGTGGCCGGGTTCAATCCCGGATGGAGCTACTATTTTTACGCCCTGGATATTTACCATGAAGAGGTGAGGGACTATCTTCGCCGTGTCTTTGATACGGTCTTCAACGCCTGGGGCTATGACATGGTTAAGCTGGATTTTCTTTACGCAGCGGCCCTGTGCCCTCCCCGGGATAAATCACGCGGCGAGGTTATGCACGACGGGATGAAATTCCTGCGTGAATGCGCCGGGGAAAAGCTGATATTGGGATGCGGTGTTCCCCTGGGTTCATCTTTCGGGCTGGTAGATTACTGCAGAATCGGGAGCGATGTGGCCCTGAAATGGGAGGATGCTCTTCTCAAAGGAATCCATTACCGCGAGCGGGTATCCACGATTAACTCTCTTGTCAGCACTATCGGCAGGCGACATTTAAACGAGAATGTTTTTCTCAATGATCCCGATGTGTTCATTCTTCGCGGTTTAAATAACAGGCTGGCTTCCGAAGAAAAATACACGCTCTTTGTTCTCAATAATCTTTTCGGCGGGCTCCTTTTTACGTCGGACAATGTGGGTGAATATAATGAAGAGGAAATGAACCGGTACCGCTCCATGTTTCCTTTTAAAAAGAAAAAAATGAAAAATGTTGATGTGAGCGATAGTCTTCTCAGGGCCGAGTTCTCCATCGATGAAAATGAATATATAGTCCTGTCAAACCTGTCCGATGAAGAAAGGCTTGCATGGCTTCCCGGCGGTATATATTTTACTGCGCGGGATGCCCGGGAAGACGGCGATTTTCTTGAAGGGGATGTTGATATTCTTCTCGATCCTCATACCACGCACTGCTACAAAAAAGTAAGGAACGGCGACTATACTGTTGCCGGCACTACCTGCCATATTTTCCCCGGCAGCGAGGTAAAAGGCCTCAAAGCAGGCAGGAGGGGTGTCGCCGTGGAAATGGACGGGAGGTTCTGTAACAAGGGAAATGCGTATATCACAGTGCCCGCTGAAGGGGAATACACGGTAAACGGAGCCGCATACCGTTCCTTTCCTGTTGCAGGTAATCTTTTCATGGTTAAGGTTCCGGTTCAGGGCTACTGATATTCCCGCCCATTGTCAAGAAACGATATGACCGCTTCCGCCACAATATCGCGGTCGAAATCGACGGTGATGGCGTGGCCGCTGTGCTCCACCGTGATAATTTCTTTTTTTACCGACGCGATGGTTTCATAGATAATGCGGCATGAATCTTCGGGAACCCTGTCGTCGAGCTTTGACTGGATGATCAGGGCCCGGGAATGCACGTCCTTCAGCAGCACCATGGCATGCCGCATGATTCTGAAAAGCTCCCAGGTCTGCCGCACGGGAATTCCCTCGTGATAGCAGATATGACCGGCCCTGGCATCGGGGTCCCGGACTCCTTTTAAATCGTCCTTTTCATATATTATTTTTTTAAACAATCCCAGGAAAGGGGCAAGCCATATCCTTTTATCCGCAATGGTGTGGGGAGTGGAAAGGAGCACGATATTTTCCGGCCCGAACTGGTCGGCCAGCAGGATGGAAAAAAGGCCTCCCATGGAGAGTCCCACGATATGTACGACGGGACAGTGCCGGCACATCTCCAGGTATGCCTCGCGCGCAGCCGTGAACCAGTCGTGCACTCCGGTGCAGGTCATATCCTGAAGGGATGTTCCGTGGCCGGGATAACGGGGGATGGAAATGGAATATCCCGACCGGTAAATTCGGTCTCCCAGGTATTTCATCTCATGGGGGCTTCCCCTGAATCCGTGAAGGAGAAGAACCCCGGGAGCGTAATCCTGTATCCTCAGCACTGCCTCGGCTCCCGGGATGACCCGGCATGTGTCAGGGCCGTTTCTCATTCCTTCATCTCCCGGGCCCGTTCCTTCATGAGAACAGACAGGGCGTTTCTGTCAGCGGTGATGTAGCGCGTCACCATGAAGAAGATGAGACCGCAGGGAATCCACCAGGCGATGGAAAAGTTCATCATGAAGAGATATCCCGTTGAAATGAGCATACCGCCGATGGCCGGACCGAATCCCTGGCCCAGGTTGTCCGTGATGTTGAAGACGGCAAAGACCGAACCCCGGTGCTCGGGACGGTTAACATTCATGAGTATGGCCTTCACGTTGGCTGACGGGACTGCCACGAGGAAACCGGCGATGAAGGCCAGGGCATAAAACATCAGGAGCGCCGTTCCCTGGGGATTGGTGACATCGGCGTTGACCACGTAGGCGGCCGGGACTATGCCTATCAGGACGCCGGTCCCGCACAGTATGGGCATATACCGCGGGTTTTTCCTGTAGAGCTTCTCGCCGATGACGGCGAAGAGTATGGCGCCAACCGTGGCGCCCACGCCCAGCATGAGAAACGTCGTCGTGGCGTCTTCCTTGGAAAATCCACGGGTTCTTTCGAGAAAGAGAATCATCCAGTAACCCAGGATACCCCAGGGAACGGTGCCGGGAATTCCCTGGAGGAAGGTCCAGATGTTGGTCTTGTTGCTGAAAATTATTTTGAAGTCACCCGGGCTGATGCGTTGTTTGTAGGCCACGCCCTGCTGAATGAGTTCTTCGAGCGCCGCTTCGGTCCTTCCGCGCTCGGGTTCACGGGCATAGAGGGCGAACATGAGGGCCAGGGGAAAGTTAGGGGCCGCTGCCAGGATAAAGGCAATGCGCCATCCGTGGGTGTTGGTGAGATACCCGGCCAATGCAGGCCCCAGCATCATGCCCAGGGCCCAGGAAACGCCGAGCCAGGCCGAAGCCGAGGCGCGGTGCTCTTCATGGAAATAGTCGGAAATAAGTGAAAAGGATATGGGATATATGCCGCCGATGCCGATGCCCGTGAGAATGCGCAGTATTGTGAAACTTTCGATGTTGGGTGTGAAGAACTCCATTCCCGTAAGGAGACAGGGGATCTCTCCCACCAGTACCGTGGCGACCAGGAGCATTTTTCGCGAAACCTTGTCCGTGAAGTATCCGAAAAAGATGCTCACAAAGGCCCCCACAAGTGTAAAGGCTGAACCGATAAAGCCCAGGGTCTGTTCGTTTATGCCGTATTCCTTCGATAGTTCCGGCAGGATGGCCGACATGATCCTCTGGTCGGCAAAAAGAAAGACTGACATGAAGATCAGAAGGAGGAGGGTGATTTTGTCCCGCATTGACATTTTTGACGCCATAGATTCCTCGCTGAATGGTTATTTTGCACCGAGATTATCTCATCACGGTAAAAAAACAAGCATTATTTGACACACCTGTGTCATGAAATGAACTTTCTGAGTTTATTTTTTATTCAGGTTTATTCTCCAGTTTTTTCTTCAAAGCCTCGCGCTCCCGGGGTGTAAGGGTGTTCAGCAGCTTGTCCAGCCTGTCGGTTTTTTCAGGATCCGCTTTCTTTTCTGTTTGTTCAGGCAGCGGTGTACGGGGATCAATTATTTTCACACGGCGTATGCTTCTTAGCAGATGCGGAATCAATTCATTGTCCCGGTCAATATCATCCTGGAATCTCTTACGGATTTTACCATTGCTGATAAGATCGAGGGTGTATGTCTTGATAAAATCGCCTTCGGAACTCATGTGGGTGATATAGGAGAATTCAATCCGGTTGCCGGCGGTATAACCACTTTGCCAGGTATAGGTATCCCTGTAAATAAAACCGCTCTCTTTCAGTTCATCTTTCTTTTTTGCCGTGATGAATTCATCAAAGTGCGATGAATCGATTTTGATGGCATAGGTTTTCTCAAGACTGTCCAGAATGTCACGGAAAGGCAGGCTGCTTATGAACACGAAGGCTTCATCGTTTTCATACATTTTATCGACGAAGGTAAAGCGGTTGAAGTGAAACTGCCGGTCTGGTATCTCCTCCCAGTCACGGGCGCCCCACGTTGAACATGAGAGGCAGAGAAGAATTGCCGTTGCGCATACGGATAAAAATATATTTTTCACAATCGGTTAAACTCCAGTTATTTCAATGCCTGTCCGGAAGTTGTTTCAGTATAAGTACTTCCAGGGGTTTCATGGTGTATGACGAGGGGGATATCATTTCCCCGGTACGCCGGTGCGTGGCAAAGGCGGTTTCCCAGGATGACGGTTCCTGTACTGTCAGGGTTCTCTCCTTTTTCGAAAAATTGAGGGCGACAAAAAAACGGTCCGATTTCCCGGTCCGGTAATAGGCCAGTATGTCGCGGCCCCCGTTAATATCGCTCCAGGTTCCGGCGTACAGGGCCTCATTCTCTCTGCGCAGCGCGATGAGGCGCCGATACGCGTTGAGCAGAGATCCTTCATCGTTTTGCTGGGCCTGGACGTTGATGTGTTCGCTGTCGCTGTTGACGGGCAGCCAGGGCTTTCCGGAAGTAAACCCGCCGCTCGTGTCTCTATTCCACTGCATGGGTGTGCGGCCACGGTCCCTGCCGGGATGAAAGGGCCAGTACTTTCTGCCCACGGGGTCAACCAGATCACGGCGGCTTATTTTTCCGTCACGCATGCCTATCTCCTCGCCGTAATAGACGAAGGGCGTTCCCCGCTGTGTCAGATGAAGTGCTGCCAGGACAAGGGCCTTCTCCTTCGAGCCACGGGCCAGGCGTGTCATGCTCCTGGACTGGTCATGGTTGGAGAGGACATGGCATGGCCATCCATTTTCCGGGATGGCATTGTACCAGCGTCTCAGTAAATCCCTGAAATCCCCGGCCCTGAAGCGCGCATAGATGGGAGAAAAGTCAAAGGTGAGATGCAGTTCGTCTTCGCCGCTGCCCAGGTACGCGGCAGAGGTCTCCGGTTCCATGACGCCCTCGTTGGGATATATCTCGCCCACGGACATAGTCTTTCCGTATTCATTGAGAAGGCGACGGAATTCCTTCAGTATCTCATGGGTCTCGGGCTGGTTGCGGTCGTATGCGTGGCGTTGCATGTCATGACGCCGCGGATTGGTGCGGTGCAGCCAGTAGGGATTATTTCTGAAAAGCCGGTCCTTCACGATATAGTTGATGACATCGAGGCGGAAGCCGTCCACGCCCAGATCGAGCCAGTATCGTATGTCGCCTAACATAGCCTTCTTCATGTCGGGGTTACGCCAGTTGAGATCGGGCTGTTCCTTCAGGAAAAGATGGAGATAGTACTGGCCCGTGGTTTCATCCCATTCCCAGGCATGCCCGCCGAAGGCGGCCATCCAGTTGTTGGGCCTGCGTCCGTTTTTTCCGTCGTGCCAGATGTACCAGTCCCGTTTGGGGTTGTTCCTGGAGGAGCGTGATTCCAGGAACCAGGGATGCAGGTGCGAAGTGTGGTTCAGTACCAGGTCCATGACCACATGGATTTTACGCCGGTGGGCCTCTTTGACCAGGGTGATAAAATCCTTCCTGGTCCCGAATACGGGATCGATAGCGCGGTAGTTGCTGATATCGTAGCCGAAATCGTGCATGGGCGACTCATAGATGGGCGACAACCAGATGCCGTCGACGCCAAGTTCCTGCAGGTAATCGAGCCTGGAGATTATTCCCGGGATGTCACCGATACCGTCGCCGTTGGAGTCGCAGAAGCTACGGGGATATATCTGGTAAATGATGCCATGTTTCCACCAGAGAAACTCTTTTTTCTTCATCGGGGCCTTTCCTCCGGATTATCATCGGGTTCGCAATATACCGTATCACAGTATATGATTTAGTCAAATCAATTACGATATAAATGCGGGATCACGGCCGCGGGAATTATTCGTCTGCCAAAAATAACTTGATCGGGGCCGTTTTTATGATAGAATACAATGATTGGGAAAGTTGATGTAAATTTACGAATGAAGGGATGTGATGATTGGTATGGTGACAATTCAAGACACTGTAGCGGATATATGTACTGTTGGGATAGTCGGTGCCGGCAGGGGCGGGAACAGCATTCTGTCCATGTTTGGAGCCAGTCCTCTGTGTGTGGTAAATTATATTGTCGATGTTAATCCTCGTGCTGTTGCGTTCGAAGCGGCACGGAATTTAAAAATATTTACTTCGACACAGATCGATCAGACTGTCAGGGCCCGGCCCGTGGATATAATAATTGAAGCTACCGGTTCGGCGCAGGTTCTCAATGAAATTAAAGACACCATTTTCGACGAAACGATAAAAGTGAAAAATTCTCTTTCCATGATTACCGAGATCTCCATGAATATGAGGATGCTTTCTTTTAACGCGGGAATAGAGGCGACCCACAGCGGCGTGAACGGGAAGGGATTCGCCGTGATTGCCGGTGAATTCGGCACAATATCCGACAGGACAAAAAAACTCGCCGATGACGTCGATGTCATAAATGATTCGATTGCCGGCCTGTCCAGAAAAATTGAAGCATCGCTGGAAAAATTCAGGAATGAATAATGACTGTGGCATAAATTTTCTTCCCCATCTTCGTGCTGCGAAACGTATTTACTGCTTGACAGGGGGCATTTGCATTTTAATTCTGGTATAAATACGTTTCGAGGTACTTCAATGAAAAAAACACTGTCTTTTATAGTTTTGATTTTTTTGGCCATCACCGTGACCTTCGCCGGTGAGAAAGCGCCTGTAGACCTGAAGGACGCCAGCCGTCAGGTAATGAGTATAATGGATAACTACTGCCAGGCACTCCAGTCCGTGAAATCCGCCCGTGACTATGCCAGGGCCATACACCAATATACCGATGAAATGGTGAAAATTGCCCCGCAATTGCGGGCCATCGAGGTCAAGTACGGCCGGTTCGAAGTGAAGAAGAAAGCCGATCAAACGGAAATGGAATTGTTCCGGAAATATCAGAGGGATATGGAAAAAGCCCTGTCCGATGAACGCGTGGAAAAAGCTCAGCGGGTCAATGCAAAATATAACGGCGATCCGCAGGTTCAGAAAGCCTTTGATCGGCTGAACAGCGCCATGGAAAAGGCCCTGGGTTTCAGCGGCGACGGCGAATAGTCTGTCGCAGCGCATTGGGGCCCTGACAGGGGTGTCAGTGCAGGTGTATGAACGGTGGAAATATCCGCACAATTTACGACGTACGTTACGGGATTCACGGGCGTCTTTGTCCTGCTGCTCTCCCTGAGCCAGCTTTTGAACAGGAACCGGCAGTGGGAGCACCTCAATCTTTCCGGTCTCCTCTTCTGTCTTGGACTACTGCTTTTACAGGGGGGGCTGATAGTTGACGGGACCGCGCTATCCCGGCCATTTCTTGTAACCGGTAAAAGTACCCTGATTTTTCTTATCTGCCCGCTCATGTTTTTCGCCTATCACCTGATTATCCTTCCCGTTGAAAGGCTGCCGCGCCGAAAATTTCTCTATCTTCTGCCTGTCATATTCGCCATCATTGCCGATGTCTGGTTTTTCCTTCTGCCCCTGCCGGAGAAGCAGCAGATACTGCGTGAAATAACCATGGCCGCTTACAGTAGCAAAATCAATATGTTAAAGATTGTCTATTTTCTGGCGTGGATCCAGGTAACGGCATATCTTTCCATTTTGTTCAATGACTTTGTTATAATAAGAAAAAAGGGCAACACGTCCGGCGTGGTAATCATCACCCTTTGTTATATTGTCGTGACGGAGATAGTGTTTACTATTCTTTTGGCAGGATATGTTTTCAGCCGGATCGCTTTGATGAAAACAGGGATCGTTCTCATCAGTTTTACACTCATAAGCCTTTATCTCGCAGGGCAGAGATATCCCCGTCTTTTGCAGCTCCTCATGATGGAGGCGGAGAAGAGGAGCTATGAACGGTCTCTTCTGGGCAGCGTGGATACCGACATGGTCATTGACCGGCTGTACGAACTCATGGAGAAAGAAAGGCTATACGTGGATGACGAACTGCTCATGAAACATCTTGCCGATAAAATATTCATATCCCCGCATCAGCTTTCGGAATTGTTGAATAACCGGCTGAAAACGAACTTTAATACATTTGTAAACGGCTATCGCATCAGGGAAGCGCAGCAGATGCTTGCGGACAATCCCGAAAAATCTGTTTTAGCCATCGCTTTCGAGGTTGGTTTCAATTCAAAGGCCTCCTTTTACCGCTCCTTTTCGAAATTGAGCGGACAGAGCCCCCAGCAATATCGCCAGCAGCATCTTAAAAAGAAACAATAGGGTCCTCCCTGCATAAAATGAGTCTCAGTTTATAATCTGAGGCGACAAGGAGTTGTAAATGTGTCTATACTGTACTATGGATGGACCGTTCTGTGCTTATTCATCCTTGTGAAATTATTCAGCATAAGAAACAGAAATAAATTCTGGAGGATTTTTATGGATCAGAAGTGTGCGGGAGTGTATGATAATTATTTCACCGAATCTCATGAAATACTCAGGGACTCGGTAAAACAATTCGTGAAAAGGGAGATTGCACCCTATGTGGATCAGTGGGAGAAGGATGGCATGATTCCCCGTGAGCTCTATAAAAAAGCGGGCGATGCGGGATTCTTCGGCATCGGTTTTCCCGAGCAGTACGGCGGAACGGAGTGCGATATATTTTACGAGGTGGTTTTTGCCGAAGAGATCAACCGGTGCGGTTCAGGCGGTCTGGTGGCAAGCCTGGGCAGTATAGGCATCGGGCTTCCTCCCATCGTGAACCTGGGAACGGAAGAACAGAAACAGAAATATGTGCCGCCCGCTTTGGCCGGCGATAAAATTGCCGTGCTGGCCATAACCGAACCGTGCGGGGGCTCCGACGTGGCCAATATTCAGACAAAGGCCGTGAAAAAAGGGGATAAGTATATCGTCAATGGCTCCAAGACATTTATCACCAGTGGAACAAGGGCCGATATCATCACCGCGCTTGTCCGTACCGGCGGACCCGGGGCCGGGGGCTTAAGTCTCCTCATTATCGAAAAGGATTTCCCCGGATACAGTGTTTCTAATAAAATTGAAAAGATGGGGTGGCACGCCTCGGATACGGCTGAACTGGCCTTTGACGACTGCGAGGTTCCCGCTGAGAATCTCCTGGGTGCCGAGGGAGCGGGCTTTATCGGGGCCATGCTGAATTTCAGGAAAGAACGTCTGTACCTTGCCATCGCGGCCCAGATTACGGCCGAACTTGCCCTTGAGGAGTCCATTAAATACGCCAAAGAGAGGATGGCCTTCGGCAAACCCATTTCCAAGTTCCAGGTCACCCGGCATAAAATTGCCGAAATGGCCACGCTTACCGAGGCGGCGAAGGCCTTCAATTATCGTGCCGCGGCCCTCATTGGAAACGGTGTAGAGTGCTATAAAGAAGTATGCATGGCCAAGAATTTCGCCACGGATGTGGCCCACAAGGTGGTGAATGACGCGGTGCAGATTCATGGCGGGTACGGCTATTGCCGCGAGTACCTGGTGGAGCGACTGTACAGGGATGAGAGAATTCTCTCCATTGGCGGTGGAACTCATGAAATCATGAACGAGGTAATCGCCAAGCGCCTGGAACTGTAGTGCAGGGCGGTTATCCCGCCGCTATCTTTTCGAGAATCACCCTGGTGATCATGTAGGTGGGCTTAATGCCCTCCTCGCCCAGGCCCCCCGATGACAGGGTCTGGCCGCTCACCAGGGGATTGTCCGAGGCATAATAGGCATAGCGCACCTTTACCTCCGGAGAGATGTGTCCCCGGATCAAGGCTGCGCTGATGGCTCGCTGGTAATGCCCTCCCTCCATCTCCAGGCCCACGGCCCGCCAGGTAGTCTTCTGGAACTTTTCCAAAACGTCCCTGTTCTGCAGCGACGTCCCCAGTACGGTGACGATGGGGCCCTCGTAGACATCCACGGATGTATCAAAATCCTCCTTCAGGAGATCATTGTTTATAATGTAATTATGGGGGGTCCCTTCGAAGACATGGGCCGTAGCCAGCATGATATCGCCCTTTTTTCCCGTAAGAATGCCCGCCTTCCCCATGACGGATATGGAACGCAGGTTTCGGGGGATTACCGCTGCTCCTTTCTCGTACGGGCTCAGGAGTTCCTCCATGATCTCAAAGGCCTGGGCGCCGAAGGCGTAGTCCATGACAAGGATGACCGGTTTTTCCCTCAGCAGCTTTTTTTTTGAAATGTCCACGGCGGGATGAAATGGTACGTCCTTCAGCAGGTAGGTGTCGATTATCTGGCAGTCTATATAAGCGCCGGAGGTGTCCCCGATTTCCTGCAGGCCGTGTTCCGCGGCATAGGCCTGGATGCTCCGGCCCGAATCGCGGACCTCATGGATGAATTCGTAGAAATCACCGCTTCGGTTTTCTCCCAGGGCCCCGTGGGCATACAGGGCGTTCATGACACTGTGCATGTTGGCGCTTATTATGTGGAGGGGGCGTTCATGCAGGCCCGACCGCAGCAGGGCATCCTTTACCGTTTCGGACCATTTTTTCCCGTGCGTGTGGAGCCCGATCATCTCCCGCAGTGCCGGTGTGAAATAGACAAGGAGCATGTCGTCGCGGGATTCACATTCCTCCATTGCCCTTGTTCCCAGGCTGTGGATGATGTGAAAGAGGCCGCGGTTTCCGCCCTGCTCCAGCCGGTTTTTCTCCATGTACCGGTAGGTGTCCCTGGTCTCATGATAGGTTCTTCCCAGAATGATGCTCAGGTTCCACAGGGCCCTGTCCAGGTCCGCTTCCGTTGAAATGCCCTCGCGAACATCCCGTGTCAGCTCCTGCCATTGGCTGACGGGATTTTTTTTGTCCGGGCAGGCCTGGTTTCTGATCTTTTCTGCTTCTATATTCAGGAAGGTGATATGAGTTAGAATGTCATATATTTCGCTTATACCGCTGGTGATGACGAAGGACATTTCTTTTTCACTGACACGGTACGATCCGCGGCGCCGTTTCAGGGGCGTTATTTTTTCAAAGGTGGTGTGTTCAAGGTCCTCCTCGGCCGTGAGGATAATGCGTGTGCATTCTTCAATACCGCGGGGGAGCCGGTCCATTACGTATTCCAGTCCCTTGAGTTCTATTATCCTGGCATCGTTGATACTGCCGTATATTTCCGGACTGAGCGTTTTCAGGCTTTCCGCCAGGGTCTGCCCCGAGCGCCCCGAAGGCTTGTAGTAGCCCCGGAGGGCCAGTGCATCGGCCGTGGTTTTAAAGATGCGGATGGCGGTGCGCGCTCTCTGCGCCTTGCTTATGACTTCCACAATCGGTATCGAACCCCCTTTGATGGGATTTTTATCATGCCTTTTTTTTAAAGGGTCAATGACATTATTTATATTGATAATAATATGTGGAAATAATATTTCCGGACAAATCACAGTTTTTTAGTAAAAAATGGATTTAATCCCGGAATATATAATTTTATGATTGAATTATAATGTGACATATCATAGACCCGCAACGTAAATAGAGCCTGGAGCGACAGTTGCCATTTTAAGTAGCGTTCTTTACAAATTTAAAATTGTTCTTGAAAATATTTATTTTACGTATCTAATTCAATATATTGTTATATTGTAAAGGCCTGATGTTCCGGATACAAAGGGCGGGATTAAACTAAATGATGGGAGGTGTAAATATCTTTAATCCGATAGCGTTGGCAGGGAAATGATTCGGTTTCTTTTTTCCCGGGGAAAAGGGATATTAATATAATGTCATGGGTACGTGTATAGCCTATTGCATTGCCAAGACATTCAACTTTAATGATCTTCGCGATTATTTTATCGATAATTACCGTACAACCGTGTACCGTGATTGCATCCATGTCCTCAAAGATCCGGGAGAAGCCTTTATCTTTAGTTTCGGCGTCGTAGTGTTTTGGGGGCTCATGCACGACACGGCTCAGCGGCTTTTCGATGAGCTGGAACAGTTTTCAAACGATACCCACGGCGATGACATCATGGAGGAATTTTCCTTTTCGGAAGGAAACGAACAATTGCGGATTCATGAGGATCATCTCTATCTTACTACCGGCGATGTGCTGGAAAAGATCGCCTTATCCCACGGCCTGGCCCAGACGGTGAAACTGGCCGAACTGGAAATTATGGCCCAGGAAACCATTGAATCGACGCATCATATCCCCATCAATATAGCAAAAAAGGGAAAGACCCAGCTCAGTCGCAGGGAGATCGCCATGATGCGGGGGAAACTCTTTCTGGTTGAGACCGATATCAACCTCAATTTTGAGCTTCTGGATACGCCGGAATTTTTCTGGGAATTTCCCGAGGTGGAATATATTTATGAAACAACGGCAAAATATCTTGATGTCAAACCGCGCATTGAAATACTGAATAAAAAGCTCACTATAATACGTGAACTTCTCAACATGCTCGCCGATGAGATGAACCATAAACACTCGGCCATCCTGGAATGGATAATAATCTGGCTCATTGCCATCGAGATACTGCTGTTTCTCATAAATGAATATGGAAAATTTTTGAAATAGGGGAATGAAGCGACAGGCCGGCCCGATGAAACGAACCCTTGATATATCTCCACAGCCCGACGAAACCACGTGCGGTCCCACCTGCCTGCACGCACTCTATCAATATTACGGTGACAAGATTCCCCTGGGTCAGGTGGTGAGCGAGGTAAAGGCTCTGGATGAGGGAGGAACCCTGGCCGTCTTTCTGGGAATTCATGCCCTGCGTCGTGGATATACGGCGGAGATATATACTTTCAACCTGCATGTCTTTGATCCCACCTGGTTCGGTTCGTCCCATATCGACCTTGAGGAGCGCCTGCGTTCCCAGACAAAATACAAGAAGGACAAAAGGCTCACTGTGGCTACGCATGGGTATCTGGAATACCTACACATGGGGGGCGTGATCCGTTTCCACGATCTGAACATCGCCCTGATTAAAAATTATCTCTACAAGGGGTTTCCCATCATCGCGGGTCTCAGCGCGACCTACCTGTATAAGTCCATGAGGGAAATTGGAATCACCAACACCGATGACGACCTGAGAGGGGAGCCCTCGGGTCATTTTGTCGTTCTTATTCGTTATGATATTAATAAAAAGAGAATACTCCTGGCGGACCCCTATAAGCCCAATCCCTATTCCCATGACCAGTATTACTATATCAATGTGAACCGGATCATAAACTCGATTCTGCTCGGTGTCATCACCTATGATTCAAACCTGCTCATAATAAAACCAAAGGAGACGTAAAAGAATTTATCATGGCTAATTATATCGTCGTTAACTCGCGCAAAAGCTGGCAATTTAATATTCCCGGTGCGGAGGTTATTGAAGCGCGGGAATACTTTTTCAATGAACAATTCGTAAAAATGAAGGATGCCAAGATATTCAACCTGTGCAAATCGTACCGGTACCAGGCTACGGGATATTATGTTTCTCTCCTGGCCACGGCCCGCGGCCATCGGGCTTTTCCCGATATCAATACGATCCAGGATATGAAAGCGCCTATTGTGGTGCGGCTCCTGGCCGAGGACATGGAGAGCCTTATTCAGAGGTCATTTTCCCATATCCAGTCTGATAAATTTGTCCTGAGCATCTATTTTGGCAAAAATGTATCTAAACGCTACGATAAGCTGAGCATGAGTCTTTATAACGTGTTCCAGGCCCCCTTTCTCCGGGTCTTTTTCTCCCAGAAAAACAAAAAATGGAAGATTCAGAATATCCAGGTTATCTCGATTAATGACATACCTGAGGATCACCATAGCTATATTGTCGATTTTGCCACGCTTTATTTCTCGAGGCGGATAACGCACCGGAAGCGAAAAATGCCCGATCCCTATGATATGGCCATCCTGGTAGGTCCCGGTGAAGAGACGGCACCTTCGGACGAAAAGGCTCTGGAACGTTTTGTGTGGGCCGCGGACAAAGTCGGTTTTGACGTAGAGCTCATAGATAAGGATACGATCCACCGCATTGCCGAGTTTGACGCGCTCTTTATCCGTGAGCAGACCAGCGTCAATCACCATACCTTCAGGTTTTCACAGAGGGCCTGGGCCGAAGGTATTGTGGTCATCGATGATCCCGATTCCATAATCAAGTGCACGAATAAGGTCTATCTTTCGGAAATGCTGAATCATTACCACATTCCATCTCCTCATACGATCGTTTTGAACAGGGAAAGTGTTGACAAGGTCCCGGCCCAGATGGATTTTCCCGTCATACTCAAACAGCCCGACAGCGCCTATTCCCAGGGCGTCATGAAGGTCAATTCTCCCGAGGAATATTACCGGACCGCCGGGGTGCTTCTGGAAAAATCGGATCTCATCATCGCCCAGGAGTATATGAGGACCGATTATGACTGGCGCGTGGGGATCATCAACAGGAAGCCCCTGTACGTTTCGAAGTACTTTATGGCAGCGAATCACTGGCAGATCGTGAACTGGGCAACGGACGGAAAAGAGCGTCATGGGATGGGTGAGACCATGGCCGTGGAGGACGCACCGCGGCAGGTAGTGGAAACGGCCCTGCGGGCCGCCAATTATATCGGCGATAGTCTCTATGGCGTCGATCTCAAAGTGGTGAATAACAAGTGTTATGTAATTGAGATTAACGATAATCCCAGCATCGATTTCGGTATAGAGGACGCAGTCCTTAAGGATGAACTGTATATGAGAATAATGCAGGTCTTCATGAAGCGGGTGCAGAGCATGAAAGACAGGAGCTGGGAATGAGCCATGAGCAACTGCGCCTTTTTGATGGATTTGGCATTGAAGTCGAATATATGATCGTTCACCGGGAAACGCTGAAGGTCCTTCCCGTAACTGACTGGCTTCTGAAAGAGGTATCCGGCGCTTATAACAACGAAGTCGAAATGGGAGACCTTGGGTGGTCTAACGAGTTGGTGATGCACGTGGTGGAACTGAAGACCAGCGGGACCGTTCCAACTCTCGGGGGCCTCCATATTTCTTTTATGAAGGACATACGACGGATAAACGATCTCCTGGACGGGATAGAAGGGATGCTTATGCCCACGGGAATGCATCCGCTCATGGACCCCGCCAGGGAAACGGTTTTGTGGAAGCATGACAACAGTCCCATATACGACCGGTATAATGCCATATTCAACTGCAGCGGACATGGCTGGGCGAATCTGCAGAGTGTCCATATAAATCTTCCCTTCGGCAGCGATGATGAATTCGGACGGCTGCACGCGGCAATCCGTCTGGTGCTTCCCATGATACCGGCTATCGCAGCAAGCTCTCCCATCGTGGAAGGAAGGGTGACGGGTATGGCGGATTCCCGCCTGGAAGTATACCGTCATAACCAGAATAAAATCCCCGAGATTGCCGGTGATGTCATACCCGAGCAGGTATTTTCCAGGAAAGAATACGAGGATGTTATTTTCAGAAAAATATTTTCCGCCATTGCTCCCCACGATCCTGAGGGGATTCTCCGCTACGAGTGGCTCAACTCCCGGGGGTGCATAGCCCGTTTTGAACGTGACGCCATAGAAATACGCCTCATGGATGTTCAGGAAAGTCCTGTTATGGATTTGGCGGTTATATCCTTTATAGTCGCCATCATACGGGCCCTGGTAAACGGGGAAATGCTGTCGTATGATGAACAGAAAAAGATTCCCACGGTAATACTGAAAAACGTAATGGTGGAAGCAATCAGGGACGGGAGCCGTGCAGTGATGGGAGGCGGGTATCCTGAACTTTTTGGGTATGAACGGGAGAAATGTGATGCTGCCGCACTGCTGCGGTATCTGCTGGATCAGGAAACAGTGGCGAAATGGATTCCCGGGGAATACCGCGGCGGCATAGATATCATTCTGGAGCAGGGTACCCTGTCGGAGCGGATCGTGAGGGCCCTGAAGGGGCAGGCGTCACAATCATCAATCAGGGATGTCTATAGCGGGCTTGCGGAGTGTCTTCGGGTGGGAATGGCGTTTCTCCCGTGAAGCGAAAGATCATCATAACCTGCGAACACGGCGGGAACCATATTCCCCGCGCCTATCGCCGCTTTTTTAAAGAGAGCGTGACCCTGCTGGGCAGTCACCGCGGGTATGATGCCGGGGCTCTGGGCCTGGCGCGGCGCCTGGTTTCTGAAATCGAAGCAGAACTGTATCTTTCATCCGTATCACGTCTTCTCGTTGACCTGAACCGGTCACCGGGGAGTAGAAATCTTTTCAGTCATATTACACGCGGAATGGACCTCGTAACAAAGAAAAAAATACTGAATGATTATTATTTTCCCTATAGAAACGGGGTGGAATCAGTTGTGGCCCATGCCGTGAAAAAAAACATGCAAGTTCTGCATGTATCGGTGCATTCCTTCACTCCGGTTCTGGATGGCAGCGAAAGAACTGCCGATGTGGGCCTTCTGTATGATCCATCCCGCACCGGGGAAAAAAATTTCTGTGCACGATGGAGAGATGAAATTCTTTCGCAGTGTCCTGACCTTGTGGTTCGCAGTAATTATCCTTACAGGGGAACTACCGACGGAATGACTTCGTATCTCAGGAAAAAACATGACGGTGACCTGTACCGGGGGATAGAACTGGAAATGAACCAGAAGCACCTGGTGAACGCGTCGCGGTTTAATAATGATGTTACGCGAGGTGTTGTGCGGTCGTTGTGTTCCGTGCTTTGCGGAGCCAGGAGGTGATGCCCGGGCATAAAAAAGGGATGCCTTTCCTGCATTGGATTCCCGGCATCCCCTCATCAAGCCCGATTCTCTAATTTACCTTGATTTCAATTTTTTTCGGCTTTATTTCCTCTCTTTTAGGCAGCGTCAGTGTCAGCACCCCGTCTTTCATGTGGGCCGATATTGCCGCACTGCTGATGTCATTCCCCACGTTAAAACTTCTGTAGTAATCATAGAGCTCGTATTCTCCGTACCTGACATCGTCACGTTCCGTATCGACCGTCACTTTTCCCCGAAGTTCCAGCTTGTCGTTGTTCAGGGTGATATCGATATTTTCTTTTTGCACCGCCGGCATGTCGGCCTTTATAACGTATTCATTTTCCGTTTCGTAAATATCAACGGGCGGCACCATGATGTTTTCGTCACGGTTATAGTCATTTTTCATTATTTTTCTTCCTTCCAGTGTCATAGTCTCACCTCCATTCTCAATGAATTTCTATGCGCCGTGGTTTTGCTTCATCGCTCTTTTCCAGAGATACGGTTAAAATCCCGTTCTCCAGAGATGCCCGAACAGAATCAGTTTTTACGCCAAATGGCAGCCTGACTGATTTCTTGAAGCTCCCGAAATCACGCTCTTTTCTCATGTAGGGTTTGTCAGCATAATCACTTTTCCGTTCTCCCTGAATGAGGAGGTTGTTGTTTGCCAGCTCAATGGAAAGATCCCCGGCCGCCACGCCGGGAACCACGGCCCTGACGGTTATGGTATCTCCTTTTTCATAGAGATTGATGAGCGGATATTCCATTCTTTTGTTCGTATCCGCCGGCATATCCCTGAAATAACGGTCCACTATGTCCCGAAGTTTTACGGCTTCGTCAAAAATATCATAGGTGTAAAACATGGCTTGTCCTCCTTGTGTTGTTATCAATGAACATCGATAGTAATTTTTCTCGGCTGAGCCGATTCATCCCTGGGAATCGTCACGGACAGGACGCCGTTTTTGAAGGCTGCTTTTATCCTGTCGGGACTTACACCCTCGGGAAGAGAAATGGACCGGCTAAAAGATCCGAAGCGTCGTTCCGAAATGGTATAACGCTTATCCTTTTCCTCTTTCTCGAGTTTTTTCTCACCGGCAATGGTGAGTACATTGTTCTCCAGTGTTACATCCAGGTCCTTTTCATCGATACCGGGAATTTCCGCCTTTACCGTAATGGCTTTGGCGTCTTCCTGGACATCCAATTGAGGAAGCCAGTCGGAATCGAAGAGTCCCGTGGGCCTGAATGAGAAAAACTGATCGAAAACCCGGTCAAGATCCCTCTGAAGGGAATCCACACTGGTTCCGGATTTTTCATTGCGATGAGTTAATCCCCATTTCATGACAGACCTCCTTATATTGTTTAGATAACTGTTAGCACTCTATTGAGATGAGTGCTAGTTTTTCTGATATTAATTTATAAAATGTTTTAAAAATCGGCAAGAGGAGAGTGCGAATTTTTTTAATTTTTTTTAAAAGTTACTCTGAGCAACCTCCTTGCTCAGAGTAACTTTCTGATATAAGCAGGGAAGTGCTCGTTTGAGTGCCTTAATGGGTCGGAGGAAAGTTATTTTGGCTCGGCAGGTATTTCTTTTGAGCAGTTAATGGTAATGCGATGTGTGTGACCGTTGGTAGAACTGGAAACGAGTTGAATACCCCGGTTCATCTCCAACTCGCGGAAAAATCCGCCATTGATAAAAATAGCGTGACTGTGGTCGCTTTCGCCTCTTATTTCATAACTTTCAGGGCCTTTTTTCATGATATCATCATGGATGGCATGGCCATGATTAGAGCATATGGTGATCACAAGGCCCTGGGAACAGTCACCCCCCTTTTCCACATCGGGACAGCCCGGACAGTCGATTCTCATGGTCTCCTTTTTCCCGCATGCCATGGGCATAAGGGCAAGTCCTGTGATCATGAGCATGGCAGGAATGGCTAAATAGATAAGGGAATGTTTTTTCATTGCAACACCGGTTTGTCTGGATAATTTTGTGTATAATGCATAGTACCACGCGATGATGTGGTTTTCAATAAAAATTTATTAAAATTGTTAATCGGCATGGCAGGCCTTTTCACTGTCCATATGACGCTGCGAAGGCAATCCGTTTTTTGATGGACGGGTGACTGTAGAGGAAAAATTCCACGGCCTTGTGAGGATCAGGATCAGCAAGGTTCATCTTTGCCAGTTTTTCCATGGATGAAATGAAGGCCGGCCGGTCTCCCGTGGCATCAAGGGCGAATGAATCGGCCTGAACCTCGTATCGGCGGGAGATGAAGTTTGTCAGGGGCATCATCACCAGGCCCGCCAGGGTAAGGTAGAAGAGGAGAATAGGGATGGCCGCTATATCGTCGATACTGCCGTATCCAAGATTTAACGCGGTATGGGAGTAGGCCATGCCGCACAGATATAAAGTGGCGAAGATGATGATAGTGCTCTGCATGATGTTTTTCACTATATGGCGGCGTTTGTAGTGTCCCATTTCATGGGCGAATATCACGGCAATTTCGTCGGGGGTGAAGTCCTTAATGAGTGTATCGCTCAGGATTATCCTCTTGCTTTTCCCTATGCCGGTAAATCCCGCATTGGCCTTTTTCGTATCCCGGCTCATATTGAAGGAATATATGCCTTTTATGGGTATATGGTATGCACTCAGCAGAGCAGTGATGCGGTCCTTCACTTCGCCGTTTTCCAGCTCTCTGAATTTATAGAAGAGGGGGAGGATTATTACCGGCGCGACGCGGGCCAGAAAGACCGAGATGAAGAAAATAAAAAGGCTGAAATAGAACCACCAGAGCTCGCCGGTGCTTTTCAGAAAAAAATAGAAGGCCAGGGCAACGGGTACGCCGACGGCAAGACCTACGGCCGTTGATTTGCCTTTCTCAAGGAGCCACCGCGGGATTGACTGGTTCGACAGGTTGAACCGGTGTTCCAGCAGGTATCCGCCGTAGAATTCCATGGGGAATCCCAGGGCCGAAAGGGCCATGCCAAGGATGGCGCTGAAGGCCAGAAACTGCAGGTACGGGTTCTCCGTGAAGGGGCTTATGAGAGACATGAGCCATCCCGTGACGCCGCTGAAGGCGATGAGGGAGATAAGTGCGATATCCAGGATAATCCCCGCGATGGAGAGCCTGATTTTAATCCTGTTATATTCCTTCTGGTCCCGATCCCGGGAGGTTGTTTCATCAGCAGTCTGAATGTTCGTTTCGGTCATGATCTCTCTGTATCTCCTCATGTTTTTTTAAACAGTGAGACCATTTGATACGACCCATGTTTTTAAAAGCAACCAAATTACAGGGAAGCAGGGATTCCCGGAGGAAATGATGTTGTGGCAGGTGGGATATGAAGATTTCACAACACGACAGTTTAACTGTCCATGGAGAAATTATCATCCCCTCCGCTCCTGTGATTTTTCATCTTCAGGTCACCGCCGCAGCTGGGGCAGCTCTCAATATCTTCCCGGACTGGATAATCATTGCCGCAGTAGGGGCATTGTTTGACCCGCAGCCCGGCCTGGAAATCGCTGAATATATAGAGTTCCCTGGCACCCTCGGTCCTTTTCTCCGCCAGGCCGCTGACCACCATCTGTTCGATCTGGAAACGGACCGTCGCGGAATCGCCCAGATTCGCAATGATCACATCGCTGGTAAGTTCGCCGTTTCCCAACCGTGCCAGACGAAGTATGGCGGCCCGGATGCCTCCCGGGGTCAGGGCGAGCCCCCGGAGAAAGAGCCGGACCCCGATGAAGAGAAAAGGTATTCCGCCTGCACATAGTGCGATGCCGGCAATGATTCTCGACTGGAGTCCGGTCGCTGCAATGATAAAGAGAAGCCCCAGTCCCGTGAGCAAGATACCTGCCAGTGATAGGAATGCTCCGGTAAAAAGTTGTATGTTCATTACCATTGCTCCTTGGTGCGTTTGTTCAATTCATCGCCCATGAGCGTGAAGAAGGATTCAATCCTTTTATTGGTAAAAGCTGTTTCGGTGATCTCCTTGAGCGGTGCTGAAAAATCTGCGGGATGAATATTGATGAAATCAGTTTTTATCCCCTCATTGAGTTTTTTGATCTGCAGGGCGAACTCACTGGAACCAGGCGGTATGTTGATTTTCAGTTTTGGCAGGGTCGAGTAGGTATCCTGAGATTTTTTTACATTCTTTACGCTGGATCTGAACTGTTTGACACCGTCATTCATCCCCTTCATGAGGGCGATGAGGGAAACGGTCTCCTTTATGCCGCTCTGAAGGCTGTTGAAAACATCATTCAGTTCTCCAGTCTCCATGAGACTTCCCGTTATGTCGGGCCTGTCGCGGCTGAAACGTTCTCCGCAGTAACGGCAGAAGAACCGGTTCTCGGTGTTGTCCGATTTGCACCGCCGGCATTTTTTCGGTTTTTCCGTATTGTCCTGTGCGATGAGAAAATCTTCATGGCCCCTGAGACTGTTCAGTACGCCGAGAAAGGCCGCCTTGTTTATCAGCTCCTCGCGGTTGCTCTCAAGGTATGCCAGTTTTTCCTCGGCGAGGGACAGCTCGGTCTGAAGATCGCTCCAGCGGTCACCGATCCCCTCATTTTCTTTGTTCATCACGGCATAATCCTTCTGCCATTCCTTGCGCACTGATTCGATTGCTTCAACGAGATCTGTCCGTTTTGCCATGAGTGCATCCTTGTCCCTCTGGATCTTCCTCATTCTCAGGATGTTTATAATGAAGCCGAAACCGGTGTTGAGTTCATCTATCTGCCTGTTATAGGCCTCGATGGAGGCGGACAGCTCTTCTATTTTCTTTTTGAGTTTTTCCTCACGCGTATCGAGACTGGTGTTGTCTTTTACCAGTTTCTCAATATGCCGTATCCGTTCACTGTCCTTTTTTTTCAGTTCTTCTTTCAGGCCATCACGCTTTGTTTTAAGTGCCGCCAGTTCGCCGATAAATATTTTCTCCTGAGGAGGAAACTCTTTTTCAAAAAGCCGGGATACCTCCGATGGGAAGCCGTTCCTGTCCCTGAAGAAACTTTCCTGAAGCAGGGATATCTCGTCGGTTCGTACGGCCGTTACATTGTTGAAATTGACGTTGAAATATTCCTGGATTTTACCGACTTTCCTGCCTATATCGTCGAGAATGGCCGATGTATCGTCGAGAAATGATACCATGTCAGCAAGCGTTCCCATATCACTGCCTCCCGGGATTCAGTATCCCCTGTATGCCTTTTGATTTTACACGCGCCTGCTTTTCCAGGCGCCACAGCAGATTTTTTATTTTTGGGCTGCGGTTTTGTTTCATTTCTATCTCGTGGAAGGAACCGGCGTGCTCCCAGTACAGAGGGCATCCCCCACCGCAGAGCTTTTCCAGATCGCATCCACGGCATGCCGGTGGGACATAGCGTTTTTCCCGCCAGTACAGGGCCTGGTCTGAGTTCCATATCTTTTGAAAATTCTGTGTCAGAAGGTTTCCTATACCGCGGTCGAAGCTGGAACAGGGGAGGACTTCTCCGGCGGGATTTACGGAAAGAAGACCAGAGACACAGGCACAGGATTTTGATCCCAGGCCGTGGTCAAGGGGATTGAAGACGCAGTAGGGAGTGGGCGAGTACCACACAAAACGGATTCCCAGGATCTCGCAGTAATCGAGAAGAGGTTTCAGGATATTTTCAATGCCGGAGTAACCGATTCCCGTGTTGTCGTTGTCGCGGGCGATTCCCGTGGCTATGATCATGTTCATGGACAGATAATCGGCGTTGAATTCCTCACGGACGAAGCGGGCCAGGGGCATGAGGTGGCTGCTGTTTTTACGGCAGATAGTGGTATTGGTATGGGTGTGGATGCCCGACGATTTCAGATTTATGATGCCCTGCACGCAGTCCCTGAAGGCATTGCTGTTTCCCGTGATTTCATTATGCAGTGATTCGTCGTGGGATTCCAGGCTGACCTGTGCGGACTTGAGACCGGCCCGGGCAAGTTCTCCGACGAAATACATGTCGGCGCATCGGATGCCGTTGGTGATGAGATTCGTTCTCATGCCCAGGCTGTGAGCGTAGTGTACCAGCTCCGGAAGATCGTCACGCAGGGTCGGTTCTCCGCCGGTAAAAGAGATGGTTGGGACATGAGCATCGCGGTGAATTATTTTGATCACGGTGCGAACTTCTTCCGTGGTCATTTCAGCCATCTCGTTTCCCCGGTAGGGACTCGATGCATAACAGAAGTCGCACCGGTTCTGGCACCGGTAGGTCAGGGCTATTTCGGACAGCACGGGAAAGAGTATGGTCTGCGGGTTAAAGGGGATCTCCTCCACCATGGATAGTCCACCATAGTTGTCCTGCATGATGCCCCTGATATTTTGCACCAGGGTGATGATATCGGATAGCAGTATATCAGCGGACTTTTCATATTTTTCCGACAGGATGGTGACTGTTTCATTGACTGTCCTGTTTTTCCCATATAGTAAATCGAGCATTTCATAGGCCGTATCATTGACATGCTGTATTTTGTTTGGGCGGATGATGAGAAGACGGTCTTCACGGCGCAGATACAGAACGTCCCGTGTGGACCGGATAAAATCATCTATGGAGTCAATGCGTTCTTTCACAACGGGCCTCAGAAGCTCGACACGCATGCCGAGTGGCATGCCGAGTGGCAGGCTGAATGAACGCACGCCGAGTGGCATGCCGAGTGGCAGGCTGAATGAACACATGCCGAGTGGCATGCCGAATGACAGGCCGAGTGGCAGGCATCATAGCTGAAGGACGAGATATTTGCCGTAAAGGCCGCTGCCTGTTCCTGCACGGTTTTCAGGTCGGGAGTTGAAAAGAGGTTTTCTATTTTTTCAACGATTTTCCCTGAAACGCCTTCTACCTGTTCAACGATGCCGCCGGCAAAGTCACGGATGCCGTCTGAGTATGGTTCGGCCTGCTTTGATATTTTTTCAAAGAAATATCCCGCAGCTCCCTTGTCAGTATCAGAATGGATTTTCTCAAGGAAGGAACGTGCCTGAGTTTCAAATCGGTCGTTAAGGAGAAGCCAAGAATGGTTCTCTTCGAAATAGCGCTTCTGGGAATCGTAGTCCTTCATGGAGGAAAAATCGTGCCAGTGCCGATCCACTTTACCAATGTAGCTTTCGGCTGTTTTGCCGATGTCGGCCTTCCAGACCTTTCCCTGGAGGGAACGAGACACTGATTTCAGGATGAGGGGGATCTTGTTTTTCCCCAGGGTACCGTCTTCGGCTATGGATTCCAGGAAGAGTTTTTCATAGGTTTCAAGGCCTTCCATTTCCCTGTCCAGTATGGTCACCTGGAGGGGATTGCGGTTAATGATATCAATGACTTTTTTACCGAAAAGAGACATGACTATGAGGTTGATGGCCCTGGACGGTTTATTAAGAAAAACTGCTGTTTCAACGGCGTTCAGGTCTCCCACGGTCTCATTGGTCCTGAAGGTTTCGATCTGAATTTCCGGTGCAATGTATTCCGGTTTTTTTTCCAGGAGTTTTTTTACGGCGGGGTGAAAGGATGCGAGCCTGAGCAGCAGGGCAAGGACCGCAGATATCAGATAGTAGGTTATCCTGAAAGGAACCAGGACTGAATTAAAGCTGAAGATATATCCCGAATTCAAGCTGAATTTCTTTTTACCTCCCGGGAAGAAAATCTTATTGAAGAGATCCAGCTTGGCAAAGGCATCGATGACGGTTATCACGATACCGGCTGATATTATTTCAGATCCCAGGAATATAAAATTGAACAGGTACATTATCAGAATGTAGAAAATAAGGCTGCCGAGAAGATCGGTTATATACCCTGTATCAACTCCTGAAAGTTTCATCCCGAGAGTGTCGTTGGCGATGGTTCGTACTTTGAACCAGGGAGAGGCAATGATTTTGTCAGGGCTTATTTTAAGGGTCATGGGAAATGCCGGGATATCATTGCGATTCCACCTGGAAGACTGGGCCATGACGGTGATATAGGGATAATATCTTTTGATGTTATTTTTATCCATGAAAAAATCTCCGTCCTGCCGGTATCTCCTTATGAAGGAAAGGTTTTCGAACATGCCGGCGCCGGCCTCGGGAATGATGAAAGGGAGTTTTTCATCATTGAGTTTTATTTCAACGAGCTCGTTCTGAAAAGCTCCCTGGTAAGGCATAACGAAGCGCATGCGTAGAAACGGGAAGGATTCCGGGAAGGTGACGCCGTACCAGGAATACAGGGCGTTGAAATATTCATTAAAGAGTTCGGCATCGGGAGAAAGTCTTATCATGCGAGATATGGCGAGACGGATTTTAATTATATCTCCTCGTGCCGTCTTGTTGCCAAGGATAATGTCATAGGCGAATTCATCGGCGGTATTATCGGGATTAACGCTCTTCCTGAGTTTCGCCGGTACCGTGTTCCCGTTAACCTGGACCAGGGTCTTCTCGATCATGCTGTAGAAGGCATCCCTTGGCATCCGGATTATTTTTCTCAAAATGTTTCTCTTCCCCTCCTCGGTAACGAGGAGGTCGAAGGTTCCGGTTTCAGCCATAACAATACTGTCATCGGACTTATTCTCCAGCATGATGTCGATGAGAACATTGCGTATACGGTAGACCCCCTCTTCTGTAAGGTCTGCGGCGGTCAGTTCCTCGAGAGTGTAGTCGCCTCCCTCGGCTCCGGCATCGACATATTTATAGGGCAGGTAAAATTTTACTTCGTCTTTCTCGTTGGCTGTAAGAGAACTTTTTTCAGTATGAAGGGAAAGATAGTTTTTCCCCTTCCAGGGTGTGGGAAAAAAAATCCAGCGGTCATGGCGTTTTATTGAATCGGGATCCGTCACTACGCCGGAACGATTCACCAGATCGTCCCTGATCATTTCGGCTTTTTTATAAGCGGCGGGAATTTCCACGGGAAGCACTACCTGGATTGTCTGTTTTTTTATCGGAAGGTTCCACTGAACAGGAGGCCACCAGAAGGCGCCGTAGGTCCGATCATTGAAGGTTGTCTTCTCGAAGACCGGACGATCTACACGGTATCGCATGTTTATGGTGTACGTTTTTCCCGGCTCCGTTTGTATATTGAAGACAGCAGAATAGAATTGGTTTCCCTTGTATTCCATGGTCACCTGAAATTTTCTGTTGCCCGCGGTGCCCCAGGCTTCGATGAACTGCATGGGCTCAATGAACTGCCCGATGGTCCTGATGCGGTCCCGTCCTTCATGTTCCGTGAAGGTCAGGGTATAGAGAATTTCGCACTTGCCGTCTTTTATTATAGTAATATGATAACGCGTTTCTTCCAGGGTAACCGGCGCAGCCGTGATGACTGTGCTGATGAAGAGTAATATGAGAATGAAGGGAAGAATCAACGGTAAGAGACGATTTCCTTTTTTATTCATGGCACGTGTCCTCAGCTTTTAATTTGCCGGAAGAAAACCTGAACAATCAACTGGTGATTGTGTGAATGGATTAAGCAAAAGGGTATGCCATGTTTTTTAAAAAGTCAAGATAATACCGGGAAAAAAATTGAATTGACCCTGCCTTTATTTCATGCTTAAATATATTGCATAGTATAGCGGTAATGTGCGAAATATCATCTATCAGGAGATGTGTCATGAAAAAAATTGCCCTTATTTTATTAGCCCTCATTGTTGTCACTGCGGGGTGCAAGAAATCTGTTGAGTCTGAAAAAAAGGCCTGGGAAAGCAATCTTAAAAAAATTGATTCGCTGGCCATGGAATTCCCTTCCTATGCGACAATTCTGAAGGATCAGGTTAAAAAAGCCGAACCCGTGATGAAGGCTGCCGAGATCCTCACCGATGAAGAAGCAAAGATCAAGAAGATTAGTGAAGCCAACGGTATAATTAATGCCCTCTTTGTCAGAAACCTGGATAACCTGAGGAGCCTGAAACAGTCCATTCGCAGCAAGATCATAGAAGTTCGGGGACTGCGCCTTGAGTATAGCGAGCGATACAGCGCAGACAGGGCCATTGCCGATGCAGAGACGACAATTCAGAAGGCTGAGGAGCGTCTTAAGACCGCTGTCAATAATGCAGCCGAAGGTGAAGCCCTCAGCGACCTGGTGACCCGTGACCTGAAATATGCCGTGAACAGCCTGGAAAGCGTTATAAAAATGGTGAGGGACCGGGAGCGTGAGGCCCAGAGAAAGATCGATGAGCAGAAAAAGATTGAGGATCAGGGCAAGACATCAAATAATATTAATTCCGGTGGAACCACGGGGAACACGATACCGCAACCTGCCGATATCAAGTGCTCCTACTGCGGAACGATAAACCCGGCGGGGAGTAAGAATTGTAAGGGATGCGGCGCCGCATTTTAGAGAGTAGATTGGGCACCCCGGTGGAGGCGATGAGACGCCTTTACCCGGGGTGAGGAGCTGTTTGCTCGGTAAGCAATCCCCATTCAGCCAGATTTCTGCGGAGCCTGCCGCCCACGGAAGACCCTTCCCTGAAAAATACGGCCGGGTTCCCGATCGGGGCATCGATATCAAACCATTCACCCTTCGACGTGAAGGCCTTCCCGCTCCAGAGATGGCGCCATTTTCCCGCCGGCAGGTATACCCACACTTTCGTTTCTCCTTTCTCTGTCACGGGCGCCATGAGGAGTTCGCTCCCTATCATGAAACACTCATAGCGCAGGTCGGCTACATTGTTATCATGAGGATATTCCAGATATAAATGGCGTATAACGGGCAAGCCGGTTTGTGAGGCTTTCTCTACGAGTTCCTTACGATAAAATCCCCAGGCCTCATATACTTTAGCGAAACGGCTGAAATGCTGCAGGGTCTCATCGTCATTGTAGAACTGGAAATTCTCATCGGGCCGGTTTCCTTCGTGTGTACGGAAAACGGGACTGAAGGCGTTCAGCTCGATCCACCGCAGCAGCAGTTCCTTCTCGCGCAGGTATTTTAGCACGGGACTCGTGAGGGCCGTGTAGCCGCCGATATCGCTGTGCTGGAGGGAGTAGCCGGAAAAGCCCGATGAAAGCATGCCGATGACGGCCGATTTGATGCCGTCATATTCATCCCAGGTGACCATCTGGTCTCCCAGCCAGAAGAGGGTGGACCAGGCCGGGCTTTTCGTGTATCCTGACCGGGAGAAAAAGAGATATTCCCGGGAGCCCGGCAGGGAATCAATAACTTCTCGGTTGAGCCTGGCCCAAAGCTCGGGGTACCGGTTGTGGAGATCGGCGGCTTTTTCACCGGAAAAGAGCATGGCGTCCCAGGGAAGGGCCTCGGCGAAATCGGCCATCCATCCCCGCATGCCCGTTCCTGCCATTTCAGTGCGGATGATATTTTTCATCCACTCCACCGCTTTAGGGTTTGTAAGATCGAGAAGAATAGCGGAAAAGTCCGTGTTGGGAATGAGATAGGGCTTCCCGTCGGGGGTTCTGACCATGTATCCATGTTCAATCGCTTCCCGGTAAAGATTCCTGCCGCGTTCGGGCGCATCTTTTGTGTCCACGAGAAAGGGGTTGATATAGCCCAGGATGGGAATATCAAGCTTCTTAAAATCTTCATGAAGCATGGGCCAGTTGGGATAGCGCTTTTTATCGAGCTGCCAGTTCCACCATAGCTGTTTGCCGAAGCTGGTTTTTCTCTGGCCCTCCCAGTCCTGGAGCCAGAAGGCCGCGATGGGTGTATTGATTTCTTTCAGTTTTTCATAAATGGCCCGGACCTTTTCCGTGCCTCCCTGTATGCCGATGATGGCGCCGCGATGAACCCATTCCGGCAGGGAGCGCATTCGTCCCGTAAGATTCGTATAACGGGCAATGAGATCACGGGGAGTGTCTGCTTCGATGATAGTGCCGCGCATGTTTTTTGTGAAGGCCGTAATCTGGATTCTTTCATCATAGCGCATGTCAAAGGCGCTGTATGAGCCTGTATCCAGGTGCAGGGAACGCAGGTCGCTGCTGAAAAGATGCGGCACTGCCGCATAGCTCGTGTACCAATTTCCTCCGGCCTTTGCCACCAGATTTACAATGGCCGTAAGGGGCTGCCTGCCGCGGCCGATGCCCTGTTCCATGACCAGTATGGGAAGGTATCGCCCCTTCATGTTTATTTGTGTGAACTGGACGCCGAAACCGAAGAGCTTTTCGTCTTTATGGCTTTTCAGTGTAAGATAGCTCCGGTTGACGGTACCGCCGGGAAAATCGAGGCTGAAACGGATGGAATGATTGTCGGCTTCGGAAAAGCGTAGTATATAGCCAATGGAAGAGCCGGTGTCTTCATCGGTAAGAGTACCTTCGAGGATAAAATCGCCGCTATCGGTCCGGTACAGGGCATCCAGCATTTGCCGGCTGAATACCTGTATGATCGTATCGCGAAGGAAAAAGGAGCCTCGCGATTCCTCAACGTTCTCTCGTCCCAGCGCCCCGGCCACAAAACTTTTTCCCGGTTCATTTTCAAAGAGGATATGAACGGGATTGCGGCGCGATAATATCTTCAGGTTACCGTGGTCCCATGTCAGGATAAAATTCCTGTTTTCCAGCCGCATGGCATGTGCTGGTCCGGTCAGATTACCCAGGACCGGCCGCAGACGGTACCATTCAGCGGCCATATTGAACACGGCGTAGGAAAGCAGTAAAACCGGTATGAGTGCTGTAATGACGAGGGCGATCTTTTTTTTATTCATGATGGTGCCTTTTCCCTTTATCATATTGTGTCAGCTGTTATTGTAGCGCGAATGAATAGTAATAAATTACCCGTGGTGTTCTTTATATATGATTGAATCATTAATGTCAAGTTCTTCATCCAATCAATGACCGCTTTTAAAATTCATTCTTGACATCTGCGCGAGGCCGCGGGATATATTTCACGGCATAAGAATAGGGGAGCCCGGCAAATATTTATGATGTATGATTCAATAATTTTCGATCTGGACGGTACTCTCTGGGATGCGCTGGACGTATCGGCCGCGGCTTTTACCAAAGGATTCAGGGAATACGGCGAAAATATCACCGTCACCCGGGAGGAACTGCAGAAGGTAACGGGCCTGCCCGCTGATCAATGCATTGAGAAAATGTATCCCGGTATAACAAAAAGATTTCCTTGTATCGTTCGGGACTTCGATAGACTGGAGAGAAATGCCGTTGAAGAAAAGGGCGGTTCAATATATCCTTCAGTGCTGCAAGGAATCAGGATTCTCTCTGAAAAATATAAGATATTTATCGTGAGCAATTGTGAAGACTGGTATCTCAATGCTTTCTTGCATCATTCGAATGTTGACGGCTATATTATTGATCACGGCTGCTACGGCAGAAGCGGGAATACCAAAACGGAAATGATTGATCGATTAAAGGAAGAATATGGATTGGTGCGACCCGTGTATGTCGGAGATACGCAGCATGATTATCTCGCTGCCATGGGTAGCGGTGTTGATTTTATTTTTGCAGAATACGGTTTTGGGGAGGTTGATACGGATTGTCGGCGGGTGGGGGATTTTTTGCAACTGGCGGATATACTTATGGTCGGGCCATAAACAATACGGCCCTAAACAGTACGGACAGGTCGCGACCTGTCCGTACTGTTTAGGGCATGAATAAAAAATTTTATTTCAATTCCTTGCCAAGCCGGAAGGCCTTGAGGTTCATGTCCACGAACTTCTCCTTTACCAGGGACTTGATGCCCTTATCCCACTGCTCGTCCGAAAACTCCAGGTGATTGGAGAGCACACCCAGCATGACAATGTTCAGAGCCTTTTTCGATCCGGCTTCTTTCAGGGCCGGTTCCGTGTCCACGAAGAGACTTTTCTTTGCGTTCCCGCCCACCCACTGTTCCAGGTCGTCGGGGTACTTCATAGCTCCCGTCTCTACGGGAGCCGGGTTCACCTGAAGTCTGTTAACGATAAGAGTTCCGTTAGGAGCCAGGTAGTCCAGTTTTCTCATCACTTCCAGGGTTTCCAGGCTGACGATGTAATCTGCCGTGCCTTTCTCGATGAGGGGTGAGTAAACTTTTTTATCAAAGCGTACATGACAGTCAACGCTGCCGCCGCGCTGGGCCATACCGTGGACCTCGGACTCTTTAACGTCGTATCCGGCCTGCATGGCCACTTCCATGAGTATCTTGCTGGCCAGGATCACTCCCTGGCCGCCCACTCCTGCAAATATCACATTCATCGTGTTAATCTCCTTTTACCAGAATACATCTTCTCAGCGAGATGATCACTGAAGGCTCCGGGGCGGCAACCTCTTCTTTTACCACGCGCTCGAACTCATTCATGTCCTTGGGGTCCACGGTGACAACGCGTTTTACACCCACGGCCCTGGCCAGCATTGCCAAGTCGAGCTGGTGGGTCTCTTCACCCATGAGGGTTTTTCCCGTGGCAGGATGGTCCTGATGACCAGTCATGGCCGTGACACGGTTGTCCAGGATAATGACAGTCCCGGTTCCCTTGTTGTAGACCAGGTCGATGAGGGGCGTAATGCCGGAATGGACAAAGGTAGAGTCGCCGATGACGGCTACGCTTTTGCGGGCCATCCCGGGGCCATGGGCCTTTTCCATGCCCAGGTGCATGCCGATACTTGCGCCCATGCATCCCTGGGTGTGCATGGCCGAGTAGGGCGGAAGAACCCCCAGGGTATAACAGCCGATATCGCCGTTGACATTGAGATCCAGTTTTTTCAGGACTTGGAATACGAAACCGTGTGGGCATCCCTTGCAAAGTGAAGGGGGCCTTCCCGGTATTTTCGCCTGGTCGTATTCGGGCATGGCTTTGGGCGGCTGTTTTTTGTTCAGGGCATTGTCTACTATCTCGGGGGTCAGTTCGCCCAGGATGGGAATGATGTTCTTCCCGCCCTTAACGGTAATGCCCAGGGCCTTTACGCAGTCTTCAATATAGGGGTCCAGTTCTTCGACGATATAAAGCTCCTCCACCTGTGAGGCGAATTCTCTGATGAGGTCGTCGGGCATGGGCCAGCACATGCCGATTTTCAGAACCGATGCGTCGGGACAGGTCTCTTTTACGTACTGGTAGGCCACGCCGTTGGTAACTATTCCCCGTTTTTTTTCGGCCCACTCGATGCGGTTGAGGCCCGATGTGTTGGAATATTCTTTCAGTTTCGGGAGCTGCACTTCCTCCTTGAATTTATGACGGGGCCTGGCATGGGCCGGTATCATAACGTATTTCTGTGGATTGCGGACGAAGTCTTTTACAGCGACCTCTTTTCTTTCACCGATCTCCACGATTCCCTGGGAGTGCGCTATTCTCGTCGTTATGCGCACGAGTACCGGCGTGTCGAACTGTTCCGACATGTCAAAGGCCAGTTTGGTGAGCTCCTTCGCTTCGGCCGGGCTTGAGGGCTCAATCATGGGTATTTTTGCGGCACGGGCAATGTGCCGGTTGTCCTGCTCATTTTGCGAGCTCCATGCGCCGGGATCATCGGCGTTTATAATGACCAGCGCGCCGTTGACACCCGTATATGAGAAGGTGAATAGAGGGTCGGCTGCCACGTTGAGGCCCACGTGTTTCATGGCGGCCAGCACCCGTGCGCCGGCCACGGCGGCTCCCGCGGCCACTTCCAGCGCCACCTTTTCATTGGGTGACCACTGGGCTTTTATCTCTTTATAATCTCTGGCTATCGCTTCCAGAATTTCCGTGCTGGGCGTGCCGGGATACGCAGTGGCAACGTGGCATCCCGCTTCCCAGGCGGCCCTGGCGATGGCTTCATTTCCGAGTAAAACTTTTTTCTGCATGTATTATACTCCGATAAGATCTATTTTGCTTATGATGTTGTAGCCTTCCTCCTGGAGGGCTTTCTTCGCGGCCTCGATATTGTCGAACCGGAATATCATGACGGCCCTGTCACCGCGCTTTTCGGTAAAGGCATACATATATTCGATATTGAGTTTTCTCCGGGAGAATGTGTCGATGGCTTTGTGCAGAGAGCCTGCTTTATCATCGATTTCCAGGGCGAGTACATCGGTGATGGAGCAGGTGATGTGGTTCTGTTTCAGGACCTCATTCGCTTTTTCCGGCTTGTTGACTATGAGTCTCAGTATGCCGAAATCCGTTGTTTCAGCAATGGTGAGCGTTATGATGTTTATATCGGAGTCGGCCAGGATTTTCAGAACGCTCTGAAGATGTCCCGGTTTGTTTTCGATAAATACTGATACCTGTGTTACGTTCATTGTTGCCTCCCTTTTAATCAGCCTGTGATTTGATGCAGCGTTATATTTTCCTTTTATCGATGACGCGCTGGGCCTTTCCCTCGCTCCGGGCGATGGTCATGGGTTCCACCAGGGTTACCTTGGCTGAAATTCCCAGGGCGCTCCTGAAGCGGTCCGTGATATGTTTTTTCAGATTGTCAAGTACCTTGACTTCGTCGGAGAAGAGCTTCTCACTGACCTCGACCATGACCTCGATATCGTCCAGGGACCCTTTGCGGTCAACGATGATCTGATAGTGCGGTTCCGTGCCTTCCGCCTCCATGAGCACGGTCTCTATCTGCGACGGGAACACGTTGACCCCGCGGATAATGAGCATGTCGTCGGAGCGTCCCGTTACTTTTTCCATCTTCACCAGGGTGCGTCCGCATTTACAGTTGTCATGGTAAAGGCGGGTGATATCACGCGACCGGTACCGGATGGTGGGAAATGCCTCCTTGGTGAGAGAGGTATAAACGATCTCGCCCTGTTCACCCTCGGGAAGTATCTCGCCCGTATCGGGATCGATTATCTCTACATAAAAATGGTCCTCGAAGACATGCAGACCCGATTTGGCCTCGCATTCCGCCGAAACGCCGGGACCGATAACCTCGCTCAGACCATAAATATCGTAGGCATCAATACCCAGGCGGGACTCTATCTCGCTTCTCATGGCCTGAGACCAGGGCTCAGCGCCGAAAACGCCAATGCGAAGCTTTGTTTTTCTGATATCATAATCGGGCTTTTTCTTTTCGATATAATCAGCGATGTTCAGGGCATAGGAGGGTGTGCAGGCCAGTACGGTCGTGCCGAAATCTTTTATGAGCATGAGCTGGCGCTCCGTGTTACCGCCCGAAATGGGTACTGTGAGGGCCCCGATCTTTTCTGAACCGTAGTGAAGCCCCAGTCCGCCGGTGAAAAGACCGTATCCGTAGGCCACCTGGATGATGTCTTTCTCCGTGACACCGTAACAGCCCAGGCAGCGGGCAACGACCTCGGCGAAGACCCCCACATCGTTTTTGGTGTATCCCACGACTGTGGCGTTTCCCGTAGTTCCCGACGAGGAATGGACCCTGACGACCTTGTCCAGGGGCATGGCGAAGAGGCCGAAGGGATAGTTATTACGCATTTCCTGCTTTTTGAGGAAAGGGACATGTTTCATGTCGGCCAGGGATTTAAAGTTGTCGGGATGGAATCCGGCCTGATCAAATTTATCATGGTAATGCTTGTTGTTATTATAGGCATGTGTAAGAGACCATTTGAGGCGCTCGTATTGAAGCTCCTTCATTTTTTGTAACGGCATTGTTTCGAATTCTCTGTTGAATATCATAGGAGACCCCGTTTGTTTTGTAGGATGTATAGACCTGCTTTTTTACGTTAGAATTAAAGGATACGGCATTAATGCTTTCATAGGAGTGAATATATTCTCCCGGAAGTGCAAGGTTTTCGTAAATATATACATTTATCAAGTAAAAAATTATTTGTGTCCGTTTCGTGACCGGGAGAGAGTTGCATTCCGGAAAAAACCGGAAATTATATCCCTGTACAGTCTTTTCCCGAAGAAGAATTTACGCCTTTCGGCATGGCATTAGAGCGGCTGCTATTTCCCCGCGGGATTTATTGTTGTAATGTGGACATCTTCAATATCTTTAAAATTAATAAAGCGCTGTTTCCGGTGTTTTCCATAATAAAAGTCAGACAGGGGATTTATGGAATAGGCAAAATCCATGGCAATGGCGGTTTTCTCTCTGCTGAAAACGGCGAGAAGCGACGTATTACTCATGGGTATGAGGTCACCGCCGGTATTGTTGTTGTATATGGTCATTGTTCCGCCGTCATAGGCCTGTTCTTTAAGGTCATAGTACATTTTAGCGGTAAAGCTTTTTTTGATGGGAAGGCGGTAATGGGTACGGTGGATGGATCCCCAGGTCCAGTCATTCATGATGGGGCCGCGTTTCCTGCTGATCTCCCGCATCGTTTTAAGAAAGGCCCTGTCGAAGATTTCCTCACTTGATTCGACGGGGTCTGTTTTAATGTCGTCAAAATAATAGGACTGTTTCTCCTGTGCAGCCTTGTAAAAGCTGTCGAGCAGGAGGGGAGAGTATTCCAGAATTTCATCGATCATGTATCCGAATTCATCCTTCAGCATTTCCGAGAGATAATTGTTCAGGAGACCGTAATAAATTGACGGGGCAACGGAATTGCCGGTCATGCGGAAGTCCCAGTCCTTGAAGTATATTCGGGCAAGCCTCGCCGAGGTTACGGGGTTGGTCTGAAGCATCGAAAGGAACAGGATCGTGAATTTCTGTGCCGATGGGTTGTAGCTGTCGGTGAGGATTTCTTTCAGCCTGTTTTCATCGAGCAGTGATGTACGTTCCTCCAGAAGCGACTGGAGATGCTTTTGCCTCTCGTCTTCGGCTATGGCGCTGCCGCGGATGACCGGCGGGGCGTCTTTCATGAAGGAGCTGCCGGCAATGATCAAGTTCGCATCCTGTTTGAAGTATATGGAAAGGTCCGTCGTTCCATACCATGTCTCGTAGAAGGACGGTTTTAGAACAGACATGGAAGGGGCGCGCAGCGGCATTTTACCGGAATAGCATTTGATGGAGCTCGTTCTGTCGGAGAAGAGGTATACGCGGGGCAGTGATGTGACGCCCGTTATGTTCGTCCTGGCCTTGCCGATGTTCTCCGAGAAGGGGATCTCGAAAAGTGAAACGATGTAATCCGCTTCAGGAAAAAGAGCCTTGATGGTGACAACCGTTTCATCGTATGATTTAGACTCGAAAATGTCGTTCAATACCGGACCGTTGTCGGTATACCACACGATGTCGTGCCTGTCGACCTCGCTTTTTTTCGATGTGAGAGGTTCCCGTACCGTGTTGAATTCTTTCCATCCCAGGCGGCTCCGGTAATGGATTATGCCATTTATATTTTTTACTTCCTCAAGTACGAAATCCTGGGTGTCCACGGCAAGATTGAACCCGAAGAACCGTATGTTCTGGTTGTCGCCCGAAAACAGGAAGGGAAGTCCAGCCTGTGATACGCCGCGGATAACGATCTCGCCGAAGTGTATATGCACGGGATACCAGCCGGGATAGTTGTTCATGACGCTTTTCATGCTGCAGGCCGTCAGGTTGTTCCCGCCGGCACCGGAAACGGCCACGGCAAAGCCTTCATTGAAGGGGCCCAGAAATTCTTTCAACAGGTCCCTGATATCGTCGAGCATTTCGACGGACGCATGTTTTTCTTCGTCAAAAGTATATGTCAGATCGGGGGGGAAAATCTCCCGGAGAAAAATGCTCCGCTTGGTTTCGGGAATTTTGAACATGAGTTCCCGGTTGTTAATAAAAGCGTGGGACCATTCTCTCAGAAGGAGAATGGCTATAACGTCCGATTCGGTCCAGTCCTCCTGGATCATCACATCCTGGAAGAGATGGGTCCATGTATGTTTGACATGGTTGATGCCGCTTGCGTAAGCCGTCAGATATTCCCTGTAGGGTGAAGGCAGGTTTTCTTCCATGGCCCTGGCACGGCTCCGTATTCCCGCGGTTTTAATGGTCTTTTCAAGAATGACGCCCCTTTCGCCGATGAGTCGGCTGATGGTGCTGTTGGCGATGGCGCGAAGGTATTCCATGGCGATGAAACGGTCCTGGGCGTGGAGGTATCCCAGGGCATAACAGACATCATCCCTGGACTGGGCCTTGATGACCGGTATGCCCCTGCTATCGCGAGTGATACTGACGGGATACTGAACACCGGCTGTGATCGTTGTATCGTAGGATATTTTCTGCGTGAAGAAGAATACAATGACGGATATCACCAGGAGGAGAATCACGGCACCCAGCGCCGATAGTTGTATGATGGTCTTTTTTTTCATATTTCAGAACTCAAATTGAAGACTGCTGAATCGTTTCTCTATTTCGGCAAGAATCCGTTCCTCGTCCTTTTCGTCCTTCGCCTCGAAGGTGGCAGAGAAGCGGACGAAATGTCCTTCATCGTCCCAGGGGACCGAGGATATGAGCTTTTCCCTGATGAGGAACTGGGAAAAATCCTCGGCGTTTTCAAACCGGGCTCCGCCCTTGATGCCCCGGGGTATTTCCACGAAGAGATAAAAGGTTCCACCGGGCACTTGAGCGTCGAAGCCCAGACGCTTCAGTACCTTTACGAGGGCCATGAGGCGCCGTTCATATTTCGCGCTGATGGCATGGGTTATCTCGGGATGCTCCAGGGCCGTTATAGCCGCTTTCTGGATGGCCTTGAACTGCCCGCTGTCGTTGTTGTCTTTGACGTTGGCAAAGGCGTGAATGATGAGCTCGTTTCCGGCCACAAAGGCCATGCGCCATCCCGTCATGTTGAAGGCCTTGGAAAGGGAATGGATTTCTATTCCCACGTCCTTGGCCCCGGGAATGCTCAGGAATGAAAGGGGCTTGCTCCCGTAGGCCAGTGCAGCATAGGCGGCGTCCTGTACGATGATGACCCTGTTTTTTCTGGCGAACTCAATGGCTTCGAGATAGAATTCTTTCGTGGCAGTGGCACCCGTTGGATTGTTGGGATAGTTGAGCAGGAGGATTTTTGCCTTTTCCAGGACATTTGCGGGAATGCTTCCCAGGTCGGGAAGGAACCCTCTCTCCTTTTTCAGCGGGATGTTGTAAACCTGGCCGCCGTACCATGCCGTATGGACTCCCAGGATGGGATAACCGGGAACGGTCATGAGGGCCGTGTCGCCGGGATTGATGAAGGCCGATGGCAGCATGGCCAGTGCCGGCTTTGACCCGATGGCGTGAACGATCTCCTTTTCGGGGTTCAGGCCGTCAACACCGTAGACATTTTTCATGTAACGGGCCGCGGCCTCCTTGAATTCATCGATGCCGTTGTCGGAATATCCCCTGTTCTCGTGCTTCTCGGCTTCGGCCTGCAGGGTTTTTATGACTATATCAAAGGCCTTTTCATCGGGCTCGCCCACGCCCAGGTCGATGAGTTCCGTCCCGGGATTTTCTTTCAGAGCGGCGCGTTTTGCCCGCTTGATCTTTTCGAACTTGTATATCTTTTCTTCTTTGCCGAATTTATTGCCGCCCAGCCGTTCGGCAATGAGTTCCTGGATATATGATTCCATTAATTCTTTTCCTCTAGTATTTTGATCTTTGCTTCAATGATTTCAATTTTTGTGTAATAGTTGTCCAGCGTGGTAAAAAACCTGCCGAAATCGCCCTCCACATGTATCCTGGATTTGTTTTTTTCCAGTTTGGAGATGGTATTAACGTTTTTTGAATAAATAAAACATTCGACTTTTTTTCCATCCACGGTCAGATCGGCAATGGCGCAGAAATCATAGTCTATATTATTGGAGACCGTTACATCCTTTACGGTAATATCGTCAAGGACGATGATTTTTTTTCCCAGTTCCTGCCGGAGAAGCATCTGCATGGCGGGATTTTCAGTCCTGTCGATTTTATCTTTTTCGATGATGACTTGCTCCATCAGTATGTCTTTTCTGAAGAGACTATCTAAGTGACTGCATCCTGTCGCTGCGAGAAGGGTCAGTGTCGTGATAATTAAAAGCTTTTTCATGGAAATTCTCCTGAATGGGCGCTGAATAAAATGAGATCGTATAACCCCCTTAAAAAGGGCATAATGAAAAAATGTCAAACAGTTTTATGGGCACCTCTAAAAATTAGGTTTTTCATTAACAATAAAATGAAAAAACATAATTTTACCAAAATCATGTCATCATTTTCCCCCGGCAAGCCGCACTAGCTCCCTCTGAAGGATATGGCGCTGGTATCCCAGTAGAACCTTACCGCCCAGGATGAAGACCGGAACAGGTATTTCCTTGGTCAGGGTCGTGCTTTCCGATATTTTTTTCCGGTAGCAGGGGATTCCCTTGTCCAGCAGGAAGGGATAGGCTTTTCCTCCCTCATATATGAAGGGCTCTCCCTTCGAAGAGCGGTCCATTTCACTGAGCATGTCGATGAGTTTCTTGATATTCACGTTGTTTGCCGCTGTCACTATGCCCTGACTGTTGCGTACTTCATGCGTTACAACCATGAGAGAAGGAAACTGCTTTTGAATATCGGGCATGTCCTTTTTCGCCTGTTTGCACGAGGGGCAGATACCGCTGAAGAAGAAATGCATCGTTATTTTCTGTGCCGCCCGGGATGGTCCTGTGTTGCCCACGGCAATGATCAAAGAAGGAATCAGCAGGATGGTCAGTGCTATTTTTTTCATATGATATTCACCTCGTAATTGTTGATTTTATTCGGCGTGGATCAGTTTATCACCCTGTTTCCAGCCTCCGGGGCACATCCCGCCCCCGCCCTGCCGTGTCGCAATGGCCGCCGAGAGCTTTCTCAGCAGTTCATCAGTACTGCGCCCTATATCCTGGTGATGTACCTCGTAGGCGATTATGGAGCCGTCGGGATTGACGATCAGTGTGGCTCTTTCTGCCGAGCCTTCGTTTTCATTGTATACTCCCAGTTCCCGGCACAGTTTACCCCCGCGGTCCGAGAGCATGGGGAATTCAATAGTCTTTATTGATTCATTCTGCCCGTGCCATGCCCGGTGTACGACTGCGGAATCGGTGCTTATGCTCAGTATTTCGGCTCCCATGCCCCTGAATTCCTTGTAGTAATCGGCCAGTTCCTTGAGCTCCGTGGGGCAGACAAAGGTGAAATCGCCGGGATAGAAAAAAAGTATGAGCCACTGGCCGCGGTAGCTGGCCAGGTTGATGTCCGAAATTCGTCCCTTTTGGAAAGCCGTAAGGGTCATGGCCGGAATTTTATGGTTCAGCAGGGTCTTCGGGCCCGAAGCGGCGCTATCTTTTCCCACAGTGTTCACGCTATCGGAGCATGAGCAGAATAAAAAAAACACAATGCCGATGATGACCAGGCGTAGAATTTTCATTTTCGTCCTCGTATGATTATAAGTGTTAGGGCAGTCCGTTTATCTGTCTGTAATAATATATCATATCCCTGTTCTGTCAAGATTTAACAGGTTCATGAGTGTGATAATTACATTGATTTCACTATTTTCTCCTAATCGGGTCACTTCTTTACAATTAAAGGCCGATGCAGTAAATTTTACTTGAAAATCAGTATTGTATTACTATTATGTCAGATAATCAGGTCCCCCATCCCCCCCGGGGGGACAAAAAACGGAAAGAATCATGGTGAAAATGAATAAACAGGCTGAAGACAATATAGTAAACAGTATCATCGGCGAAGGGTCGGAATTCAAGGGTGAATTCAAGATAAACGGCCTCCTGCGCATAGACGGCAAGTTCAAGGGAACTATCGAGACCGATGGAAAGGTGCTCATCGGACAGTCCGGCGAGGCCATGACCGACATCAAGGCCCGTCTCGTGGTTATCGGTGGCATGGTGAAGGGGAATATCTTCGCAACGGAAAGGGTCATTTTTCTTTCCACGGGTAAGATCACGGGCAATATCATCACACCCAGCCTGGTGATGGAGGACGGCGTCGCCTTCGAGGGCAACTGTACCATCAATAAAAATCCCGTACGGTCCTAGGCCGGAAAGAGGTGAGGCATGATAGAGATATCGCAGACCAACAATCGCCGCGAAGACCGCACAAAGATAAAGAACAAGGGCAAAAGCTCCTCCGTGGGCAGAAAGGATTCGGATTTCAAAACAGAACTGAAGAATGCCGTTTCTTTTGACGTGCAGGGCTCCCTGGACGACCTTCTGTCGGACCTTTCAGACCAGGAAAAGCGTTTTCTCGATTCCCAGAGTCTCTATGATCTGAATCGGTACAAGGCCCTGGTGCAGAAAATACTGAAGATAGTCCTGGAAGAGAGCATTGAGACCAGGACGATAAAAAGGCGGAAAAGCGACAACAAGGCCGATTTTCTCGTGGCCGACATCATCAATAAAAAGCTCCTGGAAATTACCCAGAACCTTACCCGTTCCAATCCCGCGTTCAACCTGATGAAAACGATCGAGGAAGTCCGCGGACTCATCCTTGATCTTGTTCACTGAAACCAAAGGCTATGAAGAAAAACGGAATCGTCGGCCACGGCCTGCAGCTCGATCACATTGAAATGATGCTGCGGAATAACAAGATACCCCAGACCCTGCTTTTTTCCGGAATCCCCGGCATTGGCAAGCGCAGGATAGCGCTTCGCTTTATGAAGGCCCTTTTCTGCAGCGGCGAGGCGCCCCCCTGTCTTGGCTGCCCCTCGTGTCTTCAGATCATGAACGGCACTCATCCCGATGTGATAGAGCTCTCTCCCAATGCCAGGGGCACCATCCCCATAGGTGATACGGGCGAACCGGGAACGGTGCGGTGGCTCATAGACCGCCTGGCGAAAAGGTCCATATCGGGGCGGTACGGCGTTATCGTCAACGGTGTCGACCACATCGCCGTACAGGGGCAGAATGCCCTGCTGAAGACCATAGAAGAGCCTTCCGATGGAACGGTCATCGTCCTGGTGACCTCCAACAAGTCACTCATTCTGCCCACGATCCTTTCGCGGTCCACGGAGATACCCTTTTACCAGCTTTCGTCGGAAGAAGTATTGACGATCCTGAAGTCCCACGGCATTGATGTCCCTCATGCAACTGCGGCGGCTGAAATGGCGGGTGGTTCCGTTGAGCTGGCGGTTATGCTCACGGAAAAAGAGAATCTCGATGATATCATATCCCTTGCGGAAGAAATATGCCGCTTTGTCCGGCACGGCGGTTTTCTCAATCTGGAGATTGATAATATTCAAAAAAAGATAGGCATTGAAAATGTAATGTCTATTATGGTTAATATATTTCGCTCCTTTCTTCTTGGCACCCTGGACGGCACTGCACCGGATGTCATCTTTGCTGATATTAATATCCCCGATGAAAAAATGATACGCCGGATAATAAAGATATTTCTTGCCCTGCGGCGGGGACTTACGGTGAACCTCAATATCAACCAGGCCCTGAAGGGCATGCTCTATTCAATGCATGACATGGATGATACGGGGCTGCCCGATCTCACTATGGCGCATATCGATACTATCGGGTAAATCATCCTTTAAACATCCCGTTGTTCGGGAAAATATTGTTGAAATGTTGTTGATAAATATGCCCGTATTTCTGATAATGTAAGTTTTTACAGGGGTGCGCCCTTTTATTGCAATGCTATCCCGCCCCATATTATTAAAACATGACAGGAAAAAGATATGGAAGTTTCAGCAGTACGACTACGAAACAGTTTTCAGATATATTACATAGATACCAATAATATCTTTGTAAACCAGAACGCCCTGAGCGTTGTCGAGACCGAACACGGCGTGGACCTGGGCCGCGTGGTGAAGACCCCGCGATACCAGAATAATTCCTCGATCAAGGTGGCGGGCAAACTGCTCCGGAAGGCCACCAGGGAGGACCTGGACCAGCTCCCGGGAATCGAGGCGCTGGAGGAAAAGGCCTTCAAAATATGCAGGGAAAAGGCCCAGGCCAAGGGCCTCAACATGAAGCTCATTTCGGTTAAAACACTTTTCGACAAGACAAAGATCATCTTCTATTTTGTGGCCGATAACCGTATCGACTTCAGGGAACTGGTGCGGGAACTGGCCTCCATATTCAGGACCAGGATAGAGATGCGGCAGATAGGGGTCCGCGACGAGGCCCGTCTCGTGGGAGGATATGGTCCCTGCGGCAAGGAACAGTGCTGTGTAAACCAGCGGGAAGAATTCGAGCCCGTATCCATAAAGATGGCCAAGGAACAGAGCCTGAACCTCAACTCCCTGAAGATATCGGGGATGTGCGGCCGGCTGCTGTGCTGCCTGAGCTATGAGTATCAGACCTACTTGGAACTGAATGTAGACATGCCCGAGGTGGGGAGCCATATCCGGTGCGAGGACATGCACTATGTCGTCATTTCCACCGATGTTCTGAAGCAGAGCATGAAGATCAAGGACCGCGAAAGATTCATCGAGATTTCCAAGAGCGATCTCGAGAAAGAGGGAGATGCCTACTGTATCAAGAAGGACATCATTGAAAAGATCAAGCGGTCCGACGACGATCCCGTGGAGGAAGATGATTATTACGGACGCTTCTGAGAGATGGCGGCACCGTCCATGTTTTTAACAATGCAGATACAATCGAGGTAGTCGATGAATAAGATTTTTTATGTTACCACGCCTATATACTATGTCAATGCCGAACCGCACATAGGTCATGCCTATACCACAATTCTCGCCGATTTCATGAACCGGTTTTATACCATGCTGGGCTACGACACCTATTTCCTTACGGGCACCGACGAGCACGGTGATAAAATTGTTGAGGCAGCCAAGGCCAACAACAGGAGCGCCCGGGAATATACCGATGCCATCAGCGCCCAGTTCAAAAAAACCTGGGAGGATCTGGGCATATCCTTCAACGATTTTATCCGGACCACGGAAGACCGCCATAAGAAAGTGGTGCAGGAAATACTACAGAAGGTTTATGACAACGGCGACATCTACTTCGGAAGCTATGGCGGCCACTACTGCGTGGGCTGCGAGAGATTCCTTACGGAAAAGGAACTGGTGGACGGCAAGTGCGCCGATCACGGCCAGGTGCCCCAGTATATCGAGGAAAAGAACTATTTTTTCAGAATGAGCAAATACCAGGAATGGCTTGTTGGATATATCAACGAGAACCCCGACTTTATCCGTCCCGAGCGCTACCGGAACGAGGTAATGTCCATGCTCAAGGGGGAGCACCTCGAGGACCTGTGCATTTCGCGGCCCAAGTCCAGGCTGACCTGGGGAATTCCCATGCCCTTCGACGACAATTACGTCACCTATGTATGGTTTGATGCTCTTATCAACTATGTCAGCGCCCTGGGATATCCCGAAGACGCGCGCTTCAAAAAGTTCTGGCCCGCGGTCCAGCATATCATCGCCAAGGATATCGTGAAGCCCCACGGCATATTCTGGCCTACCATGCTGAAAGCGGCCGGCCTGGAGCCTTATCATCATCTCAATGTTCACGGCTACTGGAACATGGAGGACGCCAAGATGTCCAAGACCCTGGGGAACGTGATTACTCCCGGCGACCTGATGCAGCGGTACGGCAATGACCAGGTCAGGTATTTCTTTCTCAGGGAGATGGTTTTCGGCAATGACGCCCGCTTCAGCGAAGACGTGGTTATTGACCGCGTCAATTTTGATCTGGCCAACGACCTGGGGAACCTGGTGAAGCGGACCTTTAACATGGTAGAGAAGTATTTTGACGGCGCCGTTCCGGCCTTTTCACCGTCGAGCCCGGCGGGAAGGGACGAGTTGGCTAAAAAGATAAAGGACGCCGCGGACGGGTATATATCGTATTGTAAAACCTTCCAGACCAGCATCGGCATCGAGAAGCTCTGGGAATTTGTCCGCTACCTGAACAAGTATATCGACGAAAAAAAACCATGGCAGCTCGATAAGGACGGTGATAAAAACAGTCTCGCATCGGTTATGCGGAACCTCCTCGAGGCCATATACGCTATTGCGGTGCTCCTGTCACCCATACTGATCAATATATCTCCCATCATCATCAAGGCTCTCGGGGCCGACGGGAAAAGCCGCGACGTGGAGGGACTGTTTTCCCTGGCCCTGCTGGACGATGGGGCCCGGCTCGGCGAGATGGGCATTCTCTTTCCTAAAATGGAAAAACCCGGGAAAGAAGATGCGGCGGGAAAAGCAAAAGGAATGGATAAAGCCGATACAAAAGGCGCAGGGAAAAAGGGCGGCGATAAGAATATGAACGAAGATGGCGCGGGGCTCCTTGATATTTCCGAATTTGCCAGGGTCGATATCCGCGTGGCGAAGGTGCTCGAAGCTGTGCGCGTTGAAGGCTCCGATAAACTTCTGGAACTCAGGATCGATTCCGGTCTCGATGAAAGAACCATCGTAGCCGGTATCGCGCAGCATTATGAACCGGACTACCTGGTGGGTAAAAAAATCCTTCTGGTGGCGAACCTGAAACCGGCCGTTATATTCAAGCGTACTTCCAACGGCATGCTTCTGGCGGCAAAGAAGAACAAGGGTGACGCTCCGGTCCTTATCGAAGTCGATGATAAGATTCCCGTGGGCTCCCGTCTGGGCTGAGACCCGCGCCGACACAAAAAAGAACGTGAGACCAATGAAAATAGGCATTCTATCCGACACTCATAACGATATTGAAATGACCAAAAGGGCCCTTGGGATATTCAGGGAAAGGGGTGTGGGGATGATTATACATGCCGGTGATCTCACCTCGCCCCGGATGATGGAGCTCTTCAGGGAATTTGACTGCCGCTTTGTCCTGGGCAACGGTGATCTGGACGTGGAGATTCTCAACGTGGAGAGTGAAAAGTTGGGTTTCGGCTGTGTTGGCGAGACCTGTTCGCTTGAGGTGGAGAATAAGAAGATAATAATTTTTCACGGGAACAATGTCCCCCTCTTCAGGGAGACCGTGGCTTCAGGGAAATATGACTATATCATCAAGGGTCACACTCATTTTTTCGAGAACTACGTAGCCAACCGAACCCGCATCATCAATCCCGGCGCACTGTACGGCACGGAAGAATTTTCCGTGGCGCTGCTGGACACGAAAACCGATAAGGTGGATATGATCCGCATATCTGCTGAATAAGCCCTGCCGTTTTACCTTTTCCTTTTTTTTCTTCCCAGTTCAATGGGGACGGGAACAGTCTTCCAGATATCGTTGGCGTATTCATCAATCGTGCGATCCGTGGAAAATTTTCCCATGGCAGCAACGTTCAGTATGGACATGCGTGTCCAGGCGACGCTGTCGCTGAAAAGGGAGCCCACGCGCTCCTGGCATCCGATGTATGATGCGTAATCGGCGAAGAGAAGATAGTAGTCACCGCCCAAGAGTGAATTGGTAATATCCTTGAAGAGGTCCGGTTCAGACGGGCTGAAAAATCCCCCTGAAATCATGTCCACGGCCTGGCGGAGTTCCGGGTTTTCATCGTACCAGGTGCGCGGCGAATATCCCGAGGATCTGACTGCATCAACTTCACCCGGCTTGAGCCCGAAGATGAAGATGTTGTCGGCGCCCACCTCTTCGGCTATCTCGATGTTGGCCCCGTCGAGCGTACCGATGGTGAGGGCCCCGTTCAGAGCGAACTTCATATTCCCCGTTCCCGAGGCCTCGGTGCCCGCCGTTGATATCTGCTCCGAGAGATCTGCTCCCGGCATAATTTTCTCCGCCACCGATACTGAATAATTGGGAATGAATACGACCTTGAGCAGGCCGCGCACCGTCGGATCATTGTTAACGGTTTTGGCGATGGAATTAATGAGTTTTATGGTGAGTTTTGCCATATGGTATCCCGGGGCCGATTTGCCGGAAAAAATGACGGTGCGGGGAACCATTTCTCCCGTGGCCCCGCTCCTGATTCGGTTGTACAACGTGACCACGTGAAGTACGTTCAGGAGCTGACGCTTGTATTCATGCATGCGTTTGACCTGGCAGTCGAAGAGGGAAGCGGGGTCCACGTCTATGTCGCACTCCTCCTCGATGAAGGCCGCAAGGCTATCCTTGTTTGTTCTCTTGATGCGCATCCACTCATCCCGGAAGGCGGCGTCTTCCGTCAGGGGTGCCAGGTTTTTCAGTTCATCGAGGTTTTTGCACCACCCGTCGCCGATGCGCGAGGTTATGAGCTGCGATAGTCCCGGATTGCAGAGCATGAGCCAGCGCCGCTGCGTGATGCCGTTGGTTTTGTTATTGAAGCGTTCCGGCCAGAGCTGATGGAAGTCACGAAAGAGTGAGGCTTTGATGATGTCGCTGTGGAGGGCGGCCACGCCATTGACGGAATGGCTGCCCACGATGGCCAGGTGCGCCATGCGCACCCGTTTATCAGGCCCTTCTTCAATGATGGACATACGTCCCAGGCGCTCCGGCTCTCCGGGGAAATGAAGGCTCACGTGTTCGAGAAAACGACGGTTTATTTCATAAATGATCTGGAGGTGCCGCGGCAGAACCTGTTGCATGAGAGACAGGGGCCATTTTTCCAGGGCCTCGGGGAGGATGGTGTGGTTTGTGTACCCGAAGGTGCGGAGCGTAATGTCCCAGGCCTCCTCCCAGGTAATGCGCTCAATATCGATGAGAATACGCATGAGTTCCGGGATGGCCACTGCCGGGTGCGTGTCGTTGAGCTGGATGGCCGCCCTGTCGGGGAAGGCTGTGAAAGTGTGATGATCGGTCTTATAGCGCCGGATGATGTCCTGCAGCGTGGCCGATACGAAGAAGTACTCCTGCTTGAGCCGGAGCTCCTTGCCTTCGAAGATATTGTCGTTGGGGTAGAGCACCTTGGAGACCGTTTCGGAGTGGGACTTTTCGGAGACGGCCTTTTCATAGTCTCCGTGGTTGAAGTATCCCAGGTCGAATTCCCGCGTCGATTTTGCCGACCAGAGGCGGAGATTGTTCACGGTGTTGTTCCGGAACCCCGGAACGGGAATATCGTAAGCCATGGCGAGAATGATGTCGGTGTTCACCCAGTCGGAACGGAGACGTCCCTCGTCGTCTTGATACTGGTTCACCGTGCCGTAGAACTTCACGGGGTAGAGGTATTCGGGCCGGGGGAATTCCCAGGGCGTGCCGAAACGGAGCCAGTTGTCCGGGGTCTCGACCTGGTAACCGTTGATGATCTTCTGGAAGAAGATGCCGTAATCATACCGTATGCCGTATCCCATGGCCGGGAGTTCCAGCGTGGCCAGTGAATCCATGAAGCAGGCGGCCAGCCTTCCCAAGCCGCCGTTGCCCAGGCCCGCGTCCCATTCCGTGGCTGCCAGGTCGTCCATGGAATAGCCCAGCTCGTCAAGGGACTGGCGCATGATATCCGTGAGGCCCAGGTTAATGAGGCTGTTTCCCAGGGTTCGGCCCATGAGGTATTCCATGGAAAGGTAGTAGACCCGCTTCACGTCCATGTCGTGATAGGTCTGCTGGGTCTCGATCCAGCGCTCAATGAGGCGGTCACGCACTACCAGGGCCATGCTGTAAAAGAGGTCACGCTGCGTGGCTGAGTATTCGTCCCTCCCCAGGGAGAATTCAATATGGTTGATGAAGGAGAGTTTCAGGGACTCCAGGTCGTTTCCCTTGAGGGGATTCGTTGACGTTGAGAGCCGGTCCTTGGCTGATTTTCGAGGGGGCATGAGTTTCTCCTTTTTTTTACATTAATTTACCGGCATAGATTTTTAGTATCCCACAGGAATGGGGGGATGTCAAGATTTTATATCGCGCCCTGCGGGGGATTGTGGCCTGAATCAACGGCCGGGTGATGTATGTCCCGGTTTCCCGGGAATGGAAAAACGAGGAGGGGGCCTCGCCGCCCCCTCCTCGACCTCCCCGGCGGTCGCTGGCCGCGACAGGCTGGGACTTGTTTAATTAGTAAATCAACTCAGTGCGGCCTGCGGACGCATCCTGCTTGTCCTCGGCCGCAGCCGCAGCAGCTCAGCCGTCCATGGCTTCGCTGTCTGGTTTCCAGCATGAAGTACACAGGAGTCGTCAAAGAGGGAAAATTTTTTATGAGACAGTGCTCTATATTAGTTGACTTTTCAGGGAAAAATCCCGGGAATGAATATTGATTTTTTGAGGAGAAAAGGGAGAGATGCAAGGGTCTCTGCAATTTGGAAATTGTAAACCGGATATTAATGTGTTTAATAAACAATCACTATATGATGCCCAATATATAGATGCCATTAAAAATGGTTATGAATGTTGGGGCGGTAATAACCGATTTTTTAGCAAATTAAATCAAATTGAAAATATTCTTAATTCAGATTTTACTCCACAATCAGGAAAAGTCCTCGAAGCTGGTTGCGGTGAAGGAGTTTTGTGTAGAGAATTTTATAAAAAAGGATATTCGGTCACTGGAGTTGATATTTCAAAAGTAGCCATTGATTGGGCGAACCGGAAAAGTGAATTATTGGGAATGGAAATCAAGTATATTCATTCGGATTTATCTATGCCGGATATAAACTTCGATGAGACGTATGATTTTATTATAGATGGCAATTGTCTTCATTGTATTATCGGGATTGATAGACAAAGATTTTTAAAAAACTTGCATCAGATGCTGACTCCTTCGGGAATTATATTTATCAGCAGTCTATCTAGTCCTGATATGGCAAATCATACAACGATTGTTGGTGGTTTACCATATCGTTTTATACCAACAGAAGAAATTTTATTGGCAGAGCTTGAAAATTCTGGATTCTATCTTATAGATAAGGTAGTAAATCGAAGAAATGAATTTAATCATATTGAGTTATTTCTAAAAAAAAGAAAAAACCTGATTTTTGGAAATGCCAGTAATAAATTCACGTAAACCATTCCCCTCAAGGAGTTTATAATGAAATACCTGATTCCAATTTTCATACTCTGCCTGTCAACCCTGGGCTTTTCCGATGAATACAGTGATTTTGCAAAACTGTGTACTGATGCAGACATGTCCTTTTCCATTCCCGATGGATTTAAACCGGTGAAGGTAAAGACAAACCCCGATGTCATATATCAGTATGCGGTCAGGCATGCGACTAAAAAAGTGGAAATCCGGTATTCGATTTTTTCTCTGAAAGAGGACGTCAGGGTGTATGAAGAATATCAGAAAAATAAGGAAAAAAAATCAGATACGAAAATTGTGCTCACCGATCCCAATGAAGGCTATATTCTTTTCGCCGTTGCCGTTGTCATGAACATTTCGCAATCGGAACAGACGAAGGGGATTACGGAATTCAAGCCCGCCGATGTGAAACATGATTTCAACGCCGACTGGGGTGCCTCGTATTTTATTGAAAACAACTCTGATTATGGGCACGGTTACAAATATTCGCTGGTCGTCGCCATTCACAAGAAAAATATTGCCAACGCCTTTATTGTCTATCTCTTTGACGATGGTCGTGAGATAAAAAATGAAATGCTGACCTCATTTTATAATTTGAAATTCAAATAACCCGATGCATCACTGGAGAGATTAATGATCAATCCCCACGCATTGTCTTACGATATTCTTCCCATAATTACTGCTCTGACCGTTGTTACCATAACAGCGCATGTGGCCTTTTCCCGTGAAAGAACCGTTCCCATCGGCAGGATTCATTATTTTTTTCACTGGCTCTACGGGAAATACGAGCCCCAGGTCCTGATTCTGACGGACCGGCTCATGGGAATAAAGCTGATATATGGCAATCCTCTGGGGCGGGCCTTCAGGAAGCTCATAGCAATCATGGCCCATTTTCTCCCCCATGGCATTATTGTCACGACCCGTGCCGCGTCGAATCTTGTGCGCTATATCGAGTCTCTGCCGGGTACCGACGAGGGTCCCCGGCTTGCCGTAGGCCCCTGCGTCTGTCAGATGTCTCTGGACCGGTGGAAGGAGCCTTCATGCAAGGACATCGTTGTGCTCTACGGAGCCGATATCTACCTGCATCTTGATCGCGGATACCGTATCATTGATGCAGAAGAAGCCGTGGAAATACTGGAAACCTGCCGCGACGCGGGACTGGTTCATGCCCTGGATTTCTGCATGCAGTCGGGAAAATGGCATTTTGTGATCTGCAACTGCGACAGTGAAATCTGTGTGCCGGTGCGGGTTTACTGTGCCACGAAAAAGATGCTGTATCCCGGACCCGAGGCGGTGAGCCTGAATAAGCAGAAGTGCCTGGGCCCGAAGAAATGCGGAAAGTGTATTGCGGCCTGCATGTTCATGGCCAATTACATCAGTGAAGGGATCGTTTATGCGGATGCGAAGAAATGCATGGGGTGCGGACAATGCGTGCGGGTGTGCCGCGGCAATGCCCGGGAAATGATTCCCGTGGGAAAATATAAACATGACCATGTGATTCCCATGGATATATTGATCAAAACACCGTAGTGGGGCCGTCTCAGAACAAAATTCTGGACGGCCTTTTTGTTATGTTGTTTTATCAACAAAAATAGATGATAT